>JANOWE010000076.1:0-8462 GCA_031417735.1 Betaproteobacteria bacterium | reverse complement strand
TGGGCGGCGGCGCGGTGCCGGTGCAGGCCATCCAGGCCCTGCCCTATGGGCTCACGGTGGTGCTGCTGGCCGGCTTCATCGGTCATTCGCGCGCACCGGCCGCACTGGGGGTGGCCTATGTCAAGGAACGCTGAAAGGCTCGTCATGGACCCGGAAACCCATTTGTTCGAACTGCTTGCCGCCGCCCGCGCCGCGCGCGCCATGGCCTACGCGCCCTATTCGCGCTTTGCAGTGGGTGCAGCCTTGCTGGACGAGCAGGGCCGGGTCCATGCCGGCTGCAACATCGAGAACGCCGCCTACCCGCAGGGCCAATGCGCCGAGGCCTCGGCCCTGGCGCATCTGGTGCTGGCCGGTGGCCGGCGGGTGCTGGCGGTGGTGGTGGTGGGCGTGTCGGCCGAGCCGGTGACACCCTGTGGTGGCTGCCGCCAGCGCCTGCGTGAATTTGCCGCCGACGATTGTCCCGTCTGGTGCGCCGACGAACTTAGCCTGCGTGGCCGCTATAGCCTGGGTCAGTTGCTGCCGGCCAGCTTCGGCCCAGAACACCTGATTGCGAAGCCAGCATGAGCGACCACATTCCAAGCGATGCACCCCTGCCCGAGCCCATCCGCCGCAGCCTGAGCCGTTTGCAGCAGGCCTGGCCCAGCCCCGCGCCCGAACTGGCGCTGGTGCTGGGTTCGGGCTGGGACGGCGTGGCCGCCCTGGTCGACTCAGCCGTGGACATCGCCTACGCCGAGCTGCCGGCCTTTCCCACGCTGGGCGTGGCCGGCCATGCGGGCAGCCTGCGCCTGGGCCACATCGGTGGCCGGCCGGTGGCGCTGCTGCGCGGGCGCAAACACGCCTACGAGTCCGGCGACGCGGCGGCCATGAAGGGCGCGATCCGCACGCTGGCGGCCTGGGGCTGCCGCGCGCTGCTGCTGACCAACGCGGCCGGCAGCCTGACCAACACCATGCCGCCGGGCACGCTGATGCTGATCAGCGACCACCTCAACATCGTGCAGCGCACGCCGCTGCATGGCCAGACCGACAACCAGCGCTTCGTCGACATGGTCGGCGCCTACGACCCCGCGCTGCGCGACCAGGCCGCTGCCGCCGCGCAGGCCGTCGGTATCGAGCTGCACGAGGGCGTTTACGCCTGGGTGCTGGGGCCGCAGTTCGAGACCCCGGCCGAGATCCGCATGCTGCGGGCCATGGGCGCGCAGGCGGTGGGCATGAGCACCGTGCCTGAAACCATCCTGGCCCGCCATGCCGGCCTGCGTGTGCTGGGCCTGGCGATGCTGACCAACATGGGCGCCGGTCTGGCCGACGAAAAGCTCAGCCATGCCCATACGCTGGCCACCGCCCAGGCTTGCGCCGGGCAGGCCAGCCGGCTGCTGGCGGCGGTGGTGCCGGCGCTGCGGCTGTAGGCGCAGCCCTCGTGGCCTGGCCCGGTGTGGCGCTGTGCAGGGCCGTGCGGTCCGATTGAAGCTTTTTCCGCCAGCACTGCATCCAGTGCCGAGGCGTTTGCGTCTTGTGAATAGTGCCTGGGGGTTTTGAGCCCCCCCGGCTACGCTGCACTGACCTGAACGCCTGCACCCGCTGCCAGGAGGAAGAAATGACCATGCTGCCACCGGAACCCTTGCCTGAGCCACCGTGCCATGCCACCGAGGTCGACGATCAAGCCATGGCCGAACAGGCCTGGGCCTTGGTCCAAGCCCGTCACTGGCGCCAACGGGCCAACCAGGCACTGCTGTCTGGCGACCATGCCACCGCGGTGCAGTGCTGGCGCGAGGTCGGCCGGCGCCAGCCCGACGCGATTGATGCGGCCTTTTACCTGGGTTGCTGCCTGGCCCTGACCCACCAGCCGCAGCGCGCCTGTTTGCTGTTTGAATCGCTGGCCGAATCGCCCCGCACCCCAGCGGCATTGCGCCAGCGCGCCGCCCGATTGGCCGACTTGCTCGCCCCTGAAGTCGCCGACCTGCGCTGAGCCGGGCCCCGGCCCGAGGCCTGTCGCCTATGGCATGCTGCGGCGCTTGAGGGCCTTGTGGCCCTGCGGAGTCGTGAATGCGCCCTGGTGTCTTCCGGGCCGCCCTGCTGGCGGCCACCTTGTTGCTCACCGCCTGCGTCAGCGCGCCGCCGGGCGCACCTGCCAAAGCGCCACGCGCTCCGCTGCAGCTGACGATCCTGCATACCAACGACCACCATGGCCGCTTCTGGCCCAATGGCGATGGTGAATACGGCATGGCCGCACGCAAGACCCTGGTCGACCGCATCCGCGCCGAGGTGGCCGCGGCCGGAGGCCACAGCCTGCTGCTGGACGGCGGCGACATCAACACCGGCGTGCCAGAGAGCGACCTGCAGGACGCCGAGCCCGACTTTCAGGGCATGAACCGCATCGGCTACGACGCCTCGGCGGTCGGCAACCATGAGTTCGACAAGCCGCCGGCGGTGCTGGCCAAACAGCGCCAATGGGCGACCTTCCCGCTGCTGGCGGCCAACATCTACCAGGGCGGCCAGCGCATGTTCGAGCCCTACCGCATCTTCGAGCGCGGCGGCTACAAGATTGCGGTCATGGGCCTGACCACCGACGACACGCAGAAGATGGTGCTGCCCGAGAACATCCGAGGCATCAGCTTCCGCAAGCCGGCCGAAGAAGCGGCCGAACTGGTGCCCACGCTGCGCGCGCAGGCCGACATGGTCATCGCCGCCACCCACATGGGCCACTACACCGACGCCCGCCATGGCGTGAACGCGCCTGGCGATGTGGAAATGGCCCGCGCCGTCAAAGGCCTGGACCTGGTGGTAGGCGGCCACAGCCAGAACCCGGTCTGCATGCGGGCCGAGAACCAGCGCAACGACGCCTACAAGCCGGGCGAACCCTGCGCGCCCGATCGCCAGAACGGGGCCTGGATCGTGCAGGCCCATGAGTGGGGCAAGTACCTGGGCCGGGCCGACTTCATCATCGAAGGCGGCAAGGTCGAGCTGCAGCGCTACCAGCTGATCCCGATCAACCTCAAGCAGCGCCAGGCCGATGGCAAGAAGATCTTGGCCAGCGAAGCCATTGCCGACGATGCCGGCCTGAGGGCCTTTCTGCAGCCTTTCCAGGACGCCGGTCAGGCGCGCTTGAACGTGCCCGTGGGCAGCGCCGACGGTGTGCTCGACGGTGACCGCGCCCGCGTGCGCCACCAGCCCACCAACCTGGGCCGCCTGATTGCCCGCGCGATGATGGACAAGACCGGCGCCGACCTGGCGCTGATCAACAGCGGTGGTGTGCGCGACAGCCTGCCCGAAGGCGCCATCAGCTACCGCGATGTGCTCAAGGTGCAACCCTTCGGCAACAGCGTGGGCCTGGTCACGCTCAGCGGCGCCGAGCTGCTGGACTTCTTGCGCGCGGCGGCCAGCATGACGCCCGGCTCGGGCGGCTACCCGCAGACCGCCGGCCTGCAGCTGGTGCTGCAGGACAACCAGCTGATCGAGGCCCGCGTGGCCGGCCAGCCGATCAAGCCGCAGCAGCGCTACCGGCTGTCGATCAACAACTTCACCGCCACCGGTGGCGACGGCTACCCCAAGCTGCGCGAGCATCCCGGCTATGTCGACACCGGCTTCAACGACGCCGACGTGCTGCGTGCCTACCTGGCCCGCCACAGTCCAGTGAGAACCGCCGACTATGCGGCGGGCGACGCCGAGCAGCGGCGCTGATTCGGCCGCATCGCCAGGCTCAGTCCGGCTCGATCCTGGCGCGGCGTATCACCTCGCCCCAGCGTTTGATCTCGCTGGCCAGCAGGGCCTGCATCGCCGCTGGCGTCGAGCCCGCCAGGCGCACGCCCAGCGGCGCCAGACGCCGCTGAACCTCGGTCGACGCCAGGGCCTCCTGCACAGCGCGGTTGAGCCGCTCGATCACCGCCGGCGGTGTGCCGGCCGTTGCGGCCAGCGCGTTCCACGACGCCACCTGGTAGCCCGCCACGCCGGCCTGCGCCACCGTGGGCACCTGGGGCAGCAGCGGGTGGCGCTGCTCGCCGGCCACCGCCAGCGCCCGCACCACGCCGGCCTGCACCTGGGGCAGCGTGGGCGCCAGGATCTCCACCGCCAGGTCGATCTCGCCGCTGCGCAGCGCGGTCAGCACCGCCGGTGAGGCCTTGTAGGGCACGACCAGCGCGTCGATGCCGGCCTGGGTTTCCAGCAGCTTGGCCGCCAGGTGCTGGGTGCTGCCCACCGCCACCGTGCCGATGTTGAGCTTGCCGGGCTGGGCCCGGGCAAAGGCCAGCAGCTCGGCCAGGCTGGCAAAGCGGCCACCCGCAGCGCTGAACAAGCCCAGGTCGAAACTGCTGAGCAGGCTGATCGGCGCAAAGTCGCGCAGCGGGTCGTAGCCCAGCTTGCGGAACAGGCTCACGCTGACCGCATGGCCGTTGCTCATCAGCAGCAAGGTGTGGCCGTCAGGCGTGGCCTTGGCCACCAGCTGGCTGGCCACGATGCTGCCCGCGCTGGGCCGGTTGTCCACCACCACCGCCTGGCCCAGGCTGCGCGCCAGGGCCTCGCCCACCGCACGCGCCACCAGGTCGGCAATGCCGCCGGGGCCGAAGGGCACGACCAGGGTGATGGGCCGGTCGGGGTAGTGGCCCTGGCCCTGGCCCTGGCCCTGGCCCTGGCCCTGGCCCTGCGCGGCGCCGTGGCCCAGGCACAGGCACAGGCACAGGCCGGAGGCGCTGGCCATCAGCCTGCGGCGCAGGGTGTTGGGCAAGGGGTGATTCATGCTCAGTCTGCTTTCACGTTGCCGGCCCTGACGACCTCGCGCCAGCGTGGAATCTCGCGCGCGATCAAGGCGCCGAAGGCCTGCGGCGTGCCGGGCATCGGCATCGCGCCCTCGGCGCTCAGCGTGGGCCCCAACTCGGGCGACAGCAGGGCGCGGTTGATCTCGGCATTGAGCCGGACCACCATTGCCGCTGGCGTGCCTGCCGGGGCCACCACGCCGTACCACTGGTCGGCGTCAAAGCCGGGGGTGCCGCTCTCGGCCACGGTGGGCACCTCGGGCAGCATGGGCAGCCGCTGCGCGCTGGACACCGCCAGCGCGCGCAGCCGGCCGCTGCGCACATGCGGCAGCACGGCCGGCGCGCCGGTGAACGTGGCGTCGACCTGGCCGGGCTGGCCGCAGGCACCACCAGCACATTGGGCACGCGGGCCACGCCGGCCACAGCCACAAAGCTCTTCAATGCGTCGTAGCCCAGGCGCGGGTAGAGCGCCGGGTTCACAGCCAGTGTGCCGATGTGGCCCATCAGCAGGGTGTGGCCATCGGGCTCGGCCTTGGCGGCTTCGGTCGCGCCCAGCGCGCCACCGGCATCTGGCCTGTTGTCGACCAGCAGCTCAGCCCCAGTGCCTGGCCCAGCCTGGGCGCCAGCGCCCGGGCCAGGATGTCGGTGCTGCCGCCGGGGGTGAAGGGCACGATCAGCTTGATCGGCCTGCTGGCCTGGGACCAGGCTTCCGGCGCCAGCGCCGATGCGGTGGCGGCCAACAGCCTGCGCCGGCGCAAAGGCATCGATGGCAGCAACAAAGGCAAGCCAGGCTCCTGCAGGCATTCGGCACGCGGCCTGTTGCCGCAGCAGCAAGTGTCGCGCACCGCCGCCGCTACCATGCAGGCCATGACCCACACCGCGCAAGACCCCGCCCGCACCGCGCTGGCCTGTCTGGACCTGACCAGCCTGAACGACGGCGACACGGCGGCCAGCGTGGCCGCGTTGGCCGGCCGCGCGCGCCAGGCCGCGGCCAGCGTCGGTGCGCCGGCCGCGCTGTGCGTCTGGCCGCGCTTTGTGCGCATGGCCAGGTCGCTGGCGCCGGCCGGGGTCAAGGTCGCCGCAGTGCTGAACTTTCCGGCCGGCGGCATCGATATGGAGCAGGCGCTGCGCGAGGCCAGGCAGATCATCTTTGCCGGCGCCGACGAGCTCGACCTGGTGCTGCCCTGGCGGCACTGGATGGTCGGTGACGCCGCGCCAGCCGCCGCCCTGGTGCGCGCCGTGCGCGAGGCCAGCCGGGGCCGCACGCTCAAGCTGATCATCGAGTCGGGCGAACTGGCCGAGCCGGAATTGGTACGCGCCGCCTGCCTGCTAGGGCTGGACCTGGGCGTGGACTTTCTCAAGACCAGCACTGGCAAGACCACCCATGGCGCCACGCCCGAAGCGGCGCGGGAGATGCTGGAAACCATCGCCGGCCACCCGCGCGGCTCGCAGGTCGGCTTCAAGGCCTCGGGTGGCATCCGCCGCGTGGCCGACGCGGCCGTCTACATCGACCTGGTGCAAGAGATCCTGGGCCCCGCAGCGCTGAACCCACAGCGCTTGCGCTTTGGTGCCAGTGGCTTGCTGGCCGACATCGAGGCGACGCTGGCAGGCACCGGCGCCGGCAACACCAGCGCCCCCGACAGCTACTGACCCGCCGCCATGGCCTGGCTGCCCGCCGAGATCATCCGCACCAAGCGTGACGGCGCCGCGCTCAGCGCGCTTCAGATCGAGCACTTTGTGCGGGGCCTGGTCAGCGGCGCCTGGGGCGACGGCCAGGTCGCCGCGCTGGCCATGGCGGTGCTGCTCAAGGGCATGACGCGCGACGAATGCGTGGCCTTGACGCGGGCCATGACCCGGTCCGGCCAGGTGCTGGACTGGCGCGACGCGGCCGACGGCCGGCCGGTGCTGGACAAGCATTCCACCGGCGGCGTCGGCGACAAGACCAGCCTGCTGCTGGCGCCGATCATGGCCGCCTGCGGCGCGCTGGTGCCCATGGTCTCGGGCCGGGGCCTGGGCCACACCGGCGGCACGCTGGACAAGCTCGAAGCCCTGCCCGGCTACCGCTGCCAGCCCGACCGGGCGCAGTTGCTGGCCACGCTGCGCCACGCCGGCTGCGCCATCATCGGCGCAGGCGCGTCGCTGGCACCGGCCGACGCGCGGCTCTATGCCATCCGCGATGTCACCGCCACGGTCGAATCGGTGCCGCTGATCACCGCCAGCATCCTGAGCAAGAAGCTCGCCGCCGGCCTGCAGGGCCTGGTGCTGGACGTCAAGCTCGGCAACGGCGCCTTCATGGCCAGCGAGCAGGACGCGCGCGACCTGGCCACCAGCCTGGTCCAGGTGGCCGCCGGCGCCGGCCTGCCGGCAGTGGCCCTGCTCACCGACATGAACCAGGTGCTGGGCCACAGCGCCGGCAACGCGCTGGAGGTGGCCGAATGCATCGCGGTGCTCAAGGGTGAGAAGGGCGAGGCCGCCGAACCTCGCTTGCGCGCACTGACCCTGGCCCTGTGCGGCGAACTGCTGGCGCTGGGTGGCCTGGCCAGCACCGCTGCCGGTGGCCAGGCCGCCGCAGAACATGCCCTGTCCAGTGGTCGCGCCGCCGAACAATTTGCGCGCATGGTCGCCGGCCTGGGTGGCCCGGCCGATGTGCTGGCCGACGGCGGCCTGCCCAGCGCACCGGTGGTGGTCGACGTGGCCGCAGCACAGGGTGGCTGGCTGGCCACCTGCGACACCCGCGCGCTGGGCCTGGCCATCGTCACGCTGGGCGGCGGCCGGGTCCGCGCTGGCGACCGGGTCGATGCCCGCGTCGGCCTGAGCCAGGTCATGCCGTTGGGAAGCCATGTCGCGCGGGGCCAGCCCTTGCTGCGGGTGCATGCGGCGAGCGCCGCGGATGCCGAAGCGGCCCAGGCCGCCGTGCTGGCCGCCTTTACGCTGACAGACGAGCCACCGTCGCTGCCGCCCACCGTGCGCGGCAGGGTCACGGCCTGCGCATGAGCGCCGCGCGGCCCCAGCCCATCGCCTTGGCCTTGTCTTAGCATCAATACCCGTTTCCCTCTTGATCAGGAGCAGCCATGTCCAGCGTTGGTTACCACGAACCGATTGAAGAGCTCAGCGACGCCACGCGCGACATGCACCGCGCCATCGTCTCGCTGATGGAAGAGCTGGAGGCCGTCGATTGGTACAACCAGCGCGCCGACGCCTGCAAGGACCCCGAGCTCAAGGCCATCCTCGAACACAACCGCGACGAAGAGAAAGAGCACGCCGCCATGGTGCTCGAATGGATCCGCCGCCACGACCCGCGCTTCTCGAAAGAGATGAAGGATTACCTGTTCACCAAAGATTCGATTGCGCATGGCTGATTGACGGTGCGCCGGCGTGCGGCTTGGGGCTCGTTGCTGCCGTTGGTGTTCTTTCTTGGCAGCTGTCGTTCGTTGTTTGATGCTTGAGCGGCGGGGCGGGCTGCCCTGTTCCACTGCGTGTCCCCCACCGCCGGAAAACCCACCCGGCGGCTCCTCCTTTACCTCCGTGGAACAGGGCAACCCACCCCACCGCTCCCGTCACGACCGTGGCAGGCGAGGTTTCAAAACCACCGCAGGCCACCTCAGATTGGGGGCGGTGGGCGTCGGGCATCCGGCTGCCGATGGTAGAGAAGGAGACGCCACGCTGGCAGCTTGGCGTCGGGTGACACGCAGGCAGCCGGGTGCCCGGCGCGCGCGGCCA
>JANOWE010000075.1:0-11025 GCA_031417735.1 Betaproteobacteria bacterium | reverse complement strand
CCGGCTGGCCTGGTTGATGGCGCGTTTGGCGTCCAGTTCGGTGGCCTCATAGGCACCGCCAACCAGCTGTGCCGGCACGCCCAGCGCCTGCAGTTCGTCAAACAGCGCGCGCTGCGGTTCTTGCCCGGCGCAGACGATCACGGTGTCGACATCAAACAGCCGAGGTTCGCCGCCCACCCGCGCATGCAGGCCGGCGTCGTCGATGCGCTGGTAGTCCACGCCGGCCACCAGGTGCACGCCGCGCCGGCCCAGCGCCAGGCGGTGGGCCCAGCCGGTGGTGCGGCCCAGGCCTCGGCCCAGGGCGTCGGGTTTGCGCTGCATCAGCCAGACCTCGCGGTCTGCCCTGTGCACCTGCGGCGTGACGCCGGTGACGCCGCCGCGCGGGTGCTTGTCGAAGTCGATGCCCCATTCCTGGGCGAAGACGCCGATGTCCATTGCAGCCGAAACCCCGGCATGGCTGACCAGCGTGGCCACGTCGAAACCGATGCCGCCCGCACCCATGATCGCCACCCGCTGGCCCACTGGCCGCCGGCCCAGGATCGCGTCGACGTAGGGCACAACCATCGGGTGATCGATGCCCGGCAGCGCGGGCTGGCGTGGCGTGATGCCGGTGGCCACGATGACTTCGTCGAAGCCTTCGGCCTGCAGCATGGCCGCGTTGGCGCGGGTGTCCAGCCGCAGCGTGATGCCATGCACGTCGATCATGCGGCGGTAGTAGCGCAGCGTCTGGCTGAACTCTTCCTTGCCCGGGATGCGCCGGGCCAGGTTGAACTGGCCGCCGATCTCGGCCGCCGCATCAAACAGCGTGACCTGGTGGCCGCGCTGTGCGGCCACCGTGGCATAGGCCAGCCCGGCCGGGCCGGCGCCGACCACGGCCAGGCGCTTGGCCCGCACCACCGGCCGGTACCGCAGCAGGGTCTCGTGGCCAGCGCGGGGGTTGACCAGGCAGCTCACCGGCTGGTTGCCGCCAAAAGTGTGGTCCAGACAGGCCTGGTTGCAGGCGATGCAGGTGTTGATCTGGTCTTCACGGCCGTCCATGGCCTTGTTCACCAACTCGGGGTCGGCCAGCATCGGCCTGGCCATGGACACCAGGTCGGCGTCGCCTCGGGCCAGCACGTCTTCGGCCACCTGCGGCATGTTGATGCGGTTGCTGGTGATCACCGGCACGCGCAGGTGCTGGCGCAGCCTGCCGGTGACGCCGGCAAAGGCCGCGCGCGGCACCATGGTGGCAATGGTGGGCACCGGTGCTTCATGCCAGCAGAAATGGGTGCTGACGACGTTGGCGCCTGCGTCTTGAACAGCTTGCGCCAGCGACACCACCTCGTCCCAAGACAGCCCGCCGTCGAGCATGTCCATCGCCGGCACGCGAAACACCAGCAGGAAGTGTGGCCCCACCGCCGCACGCACCCGGCGCACCACCTCATGCGCAATGCGCATGCGCTTGGCCCACGAGCCGCCCCAGCGGTCGCGGCGCAGGTTGGTTTTTTCGACCAGAAAGGCGCTGATCAGGTAGCCCGCCGAGCCGATGATCTCGACCCCGTCGTAGCCCGCCAGTTTGGCCATGCGCGCGCATTGCGCAAAGTCGTCGATCTGCTGCTCCACGCCTTCGTCGCTGAGTTCGTTGGGCGAATGGCGGGCAATGCGTGAGCGCACCGCCGACGGCGCCACGCAGGCCGCCGTGTTGGCCAGCGGGCCGCAGTGCAGGATCTGCATGCAGATCTTGACCTCGGGGTCGGCGCTGTGCACCGCGTCGGTGATCAGCCGGTGCTGTTCGGCTTCTTCGGGCGTGGACAGCTTGCTGCCGCGCCCGGCCTGCACGTTGGGGTAGATGCCGCCGGTGATGATCATGCCCACGCCGCCACGAGCCCGCTCTGCGTAATAGGCCGCCATGCGCTCGAAGCCTTGCTCGGCTTCTTCCAGCCCGGTGTGCATCGAGCCCATCACGATGCGGTTTTTCAGCCGCAAGGGGCCCAGGTCCAGCGGGCTGAAGACATGCGGGTAGCGGGCGTGGGTGGTCATGGGTGTCGCGGTGACTTGGTGGGCAAAGGTGGCGTTGCCGGGCCGATGTCGCCTTGGCGACGACGGGCGCGTGCGCCATGGCCAAGCATAGTGGCTGCCCCAACCTGCCGGCCCCGCCCCCGAACCGCCCATGACTGTTTCAGCCACCTCCCAGGGCATGTGCCCGCAGCGCCTGGCGCGCATCGATTCGTTTCTGCAACAGCGCTACATCGCTCCCGGCAAGCTGCCCGGTGCGCAGTTGCTGGTGGCCCGCCATGGCCAGATCGTGCACCACAGCGTGCTGGGCCAGGCCGACATCGAAGCCGGCAGGCCCTGGCGCGACGACACCATCGCCCGCATCTATTCGATGACCAAACCCATCACCAGCGTGGCCTTCATGATGCTGGTCGAGCAAGGCCTGGTGGCGCTGGACGACCCGGTGCACCGCTTCATCCCGAGCTGGAAGGGCCTGGGTGTGTATGTGGCCGGTGGCGGTGGCCTGCCGGGCTCGCCCGCGGGCTGGCAGACCAAGCCGACCGAGGCGCCGATGCGCATGATCGACCTGCTGCGCCACACCTCGGGCCTGACCTACGGCTTCCAGAACCGCACCAATGTCGACGCGGCCTACCGCCGCCAGAAGATCGAGCCGTTTGAGCAGGCCGACGGGCTGGAGGGTTTTGTGCAGGCGCTGGCCAAGCTGCCGCTGGAGTTTTCACCCGGCACGGCCTGGAACTACTCGGTGGCCACCGACGTGCTGGGCTACCTGGTGGGCAAGATCTCGGGCCAGCCGTTCGATGAGTTCCTGCAGCAGCACATCCTGGGCCCCTTGGGCATGGTCGACACCGCCTTCCATGCGGATGAAGCCAGGGCCGCGCGGCTGGCCCAGTGCTACATGCTCAGTGAGCAGGGTGGCCTGGGCGTGCTGCCTGGCAGGCGCTTTGTCGAACCGACCCATGCGCCCTCGGGCGGCGGTGGCCTGGTCTCCACCGCGGCCGACTACCTGCGTTTCTGCGAGGCCCTGCGCTGCGGCGGTGCGCTGGGCGATGTGCGCCTGCTCGGCCCCAAGACCGTGGCGCTGATGCGCATGAACCACCTGCCGGGCGATGCCGATCTGGCGGACATCTCGCAGTCGCTGTTCTCGGAGGCCACCTACCGAGGTGTCGGCTTCGGCCTGGGCTTGGCGATGACCACCGACGTGGCGCGCACCGGCCTGGCCGGCTCGGCCGGCGAATACTGGTGGGGCGGAGCGGCCAGCACCGCGTTCTGGATCGACCCGGTGGAGGACATCAGCGTGGTTTTCCTGACCCAGTTCATGCCGTCCAACCTGTACCCGATCCGGCGCGAACTGCGCAGCATGGTCAATGCGGCGGTGATGGATTCCAAGGCCTGAAGCACCGCGAGAAAGAGCTCTCCATGTTGCCCCTGCACTTCCAGTCCGCGACCCAGATCGCGCGCCAGATCGCCGACGGCACGCTGTCCGCGCGCCAGGCGCTGGAACATTTTCTCGACCGTGTCGACCGCATCAACCCGGCCGTCAACGCCGTGGTGCTGCAAGACCGCGAAGGTGCCCGTGCCCGGGCCGACGCAGCCGATGCTGCCCGCGCCGCCGGCCGGCCGCTGGGCCCGCTGCATGGCGTGCCGATGACGGTCAAGGAAAGCTTCGACATCGCCGGCCAGCCCAGTTGCTGGGGCATTCCGGCACTGGCCGGCCAGCCAGTGGCCAGTGATGCGCTGGCGGTGCAGCGATTGGTCGTGGCCGGCGCCAACATCTTCGGCAAGACCAACGTGCCGCTGCGGCTGGCCGACTTTCAAAGCTACAACGAGGTCTATGGCACGACCCAGAACCCCTGGCGCAGCGGCCACACGCCGGGCGGCTCGTCGGGCGGCGCGGCAGCCGCGTTGGCGGCCGGGCTGACCGGGCTGGAACTGGGCAGCGACATTGGCGGTTCGATCCGCAACCCGGCGCATTACTGCGGCGTGTTCGGCCACAAGCCGACCTGGAACCTGCTGCCCATGCGTGGCCACGCGCTGGGCGGTCAGCTCACGCCCACCGACATCTCGGTCATCGGCCCGCTGGCCCGGTCGGCAGAAGACCTGGAAACCCAGCTGAGGCTGCTGGCCCTGCCTGACCAGATCGAAGCCCGGGGCTTCAAGCTCGACCTGGCCGCGCTGCATGAGCCGACCCAGGCCTTGCGCATCGCGGTCTGGCATGACCAGGCCGAATGCGCCGTCAGTGCCGCCGTGCGCGATCGGGTTGACACCGTGGCTGCGGCGCTGGCCGGGCAGGGCGCGTCGGTGGACGCCGCGGCCCGGCCCGACATCGGCATCGGGCAAAGCCATGCGCTGTTCCAGGCCCTGCTGCATTCGGCGATGTCGGCCCGCGTGCCCGACGACGAGTTCACCCAGATGCTGGCCCGGGCCGACGCCTTGGCGCCCGATGACCAGGGCCCCCTGGCCCAGGTGCTGCGGGCGCAGACCTTGCGTGCGCGCGATTGGCAGCGCTTGAACGAGCAGCGCACCCGGCTGCGCTGGGCCTGGCAGCGCTTCTTCGAGCAGGTCGACTTTGTGCTCACGCCGGTGATGGCCACCACCGCCTTCGCCCATGACCACCGGCCCTTTGGTGAGCGCACGATCAGCGTTGACGGTGCGAGCCAGCCCTATTTCAGCCAGATCTTCTGGGCCGGCCTGGCCGGTGTGGCCTACCTGCCGGCCACCGTGATCCCGGCTGGCCAGGGGCCGGACGGCCTGCCCATCGGCGTGCAGATCATCGGTCCGGCCTATGGCGACCTGCGCTGCGTGCAGCTGGCGCAGCGGCTGGAGGCGCTGGGCTTCGCCTTTGTGCCGCCGCCGGGGCTTTGAAGCAGCCCCGGCAGCGCAGCCCAGCGCGCTGACAGGCCTTGAACGCCCACACCGGCAAGCCGCCACGCCGACGGCTGGCCAGCACCCGACGCCCAGGGCTGCGCGCCAGCCGGCGGCCTGGTCTGAGCCTGCGCACAAGGCGACGACCCGAGCGTGAATTGCGCAAGGCAGGGCCGGTGGTGCCTGCCTTATCGACTGGCCCGCTGGCCGACCTCGTGCAGCCTCTGGCGAAAACGCTGGAACATGACCAGTACCACCCGCCCGAGGCTGCGGCCCCGGGCGCCGGGCGCACGCGCCTGGCCGGCGCTGTACTGGTCTCGCTGGTGGTGCACTTGCTGCTGCTGGGCCTGAGCTTCGGCGGTCAGGAATGGGGCTTGCCGGGATTTGGCCTGCCATGGCGTGACAGGCGGGTGGAAGTGCCCACTATTCAGGTGATCCTGGCGCCAGCGCGGCCTGCCGTCGACGCGGCCGCGCTCCCTGAGCCCGCCACGGCAGCCGAAGTCGCTGCTGAGCCGAGCCCCGCGCTGGCGGTCGAACCGATCACCGCCGAGGCCTGGCCGAAAGCGCCAGCCCCGCTTTCACTGCAGGCGGCACCGGCACCGGCACCGGCACCAGCACCGGCACCGGCACCGGCACCGGCACCAGCACCAGCACCAGCACCGGCACCGGCACCGGCACCGGCACCGGCACCGACACCGGCACCGGCATCGCAGGTGATCGCCATGGCGCAGCCCAACGCTGTGAGCTTGCCCTTGCCGATGTCCGCTGCGGCCGGCGACGTCGCCACGCGCGCAGCCGAGCGACTGGCAGCCGAGCAAGAGGTCGCAGCCCTGATCGAAGCCGAACGCCAGGCCGCAGCGCGGCAAGAGGCGGTCAAGCAGGCAAGCGTGCAGGCCGAGGCGGCGCGCCAGGACGCCATCCGCCAGGAAGCCGAACGCCAGGCCGCCGCGCAACAGCTGGCCGCTCGGCGGGATGCCAGCCGGGCTGAAGCCGCCCGGCAAGACCTGGCCAGGCAAGATGCCGAGCGTCAGGAGGCCGCACGTCTGGAGGCCGCACGTCAGGCCGCAGCGCGCCAGGAGTCCGCTCGCCAGGATGCAGCCCGGCAAGAGGCCGGTCGGCAGGAAGCCGCCAGGCAAGACGCGACCCAGCAGGCCGCCGCGCAGCAAGAGGCCGCCGAGCTGGCCCAGCGCGAGGCGCGGCGTCGCGCCATCGGCCGTCAGTTGGACGAAGAGGCCGCCCGGCGAGATGCGGCAGCCGCCGCGGCGGCGTCAGTCCTGCCGTCCCGTCTGCCGCCGTCCGCCAGCAGCCTGCGCCGGGGTCGGCTGTTCGGGCGCGCCGACCCCAACGTCGAATTGCTGCGCTATGCCGAAGCCTGGGCGCGCAAGATCCAGCTGAACCTGACGTTCGACCAGGTGCGCGAGCTGGCCAACCGGCCCCACAGCAACCCGCTGGTGACGGTGGCCATTCGAAGCGACGGCTCGGTGGAGTCGGTCACCTTGGTGGTCTCCAGTGGCGTGGCGGAATTGGACGAGGCGGTCAGGCGCGTCGTCCAGAGCCAGGCGCCCTACCCGGCGTTTTCACCGGCCCTGGCAGGCGAGTTCGACGTGGTCGAGATCCGCCGAAGCTGGCATTTCGACATGGCCATCCGCTTGTACTGAAGGGCTTGCTGACGGGCTTGCTGGCGGGTTGGCTGCCGGCTGCGCTGCAGCCCGTGCCAGCCTCCAAAACCCGCTCAGGCCCTGGCCTGGTTCAGGTCTTGACGCACGCTGGCGTTGATCTGGCCGTACATCTGCAGTTGCTCGGCCATGGCGCGCAGGCGTTCGGCCATGACCTGGGCCAGACCGGCCAGCAACTTGGCCGCCACGCTGGGCTGCTCTTCGATCAGCCGTTCCAGACCGCGTCGGGCCAGACCAGCGGCGCGGATGTCGCTGATGGCGGTGCAGGTGGCCGAACGGGGTGCGCCGTCCAGCAGCGACATCTCGCCCAGCACCGAGCCCGCGCCCAGCACCGCAATGGGCACCGCGCCATGCGGGCCGGTGCTGCTGGCGTCGACCGCCACCTCGCCCTCCAGCACCAGCAGCAGGTGGTTGGCGTGGTGCTGCTCACCGGCCTGGAACAGCCGCTCGCCTTGGGCGTATGCCAGCTCGCGCATGTAGCCGGCCACGCAGCGTGCGTCTTGCGCGTTGAGCCGCACAAAGGCGTGCAGCTTCTGCAGCAACTCGACGGTGCGAGCGGCCAGGGCCGGGTTCTCGGTGATGGAGCGGGTGCGCGGTGCACCTGAGGGGCTGGTGGCCCCGTCCAGCGCGCCGGTGCTGGTCGGTGCGAAGCCGGGCTGATGGTCGTTCATGGACGGCAGTGTGCGTTCGGTGTGGTGTGGTCGCAAGCGCCGCCCAAGCCAAGGCTCAGGCGGCGCCGCGATGGCCCTGGGCGATGTTCAGCTGCCCTTAGGGCTGTAGCCCAGTACGGCCTTGATCTCGAGAAATTCGCCAAAGGCATGGTCGCCCCATTCACTGCCAATGCCCGATTGCTTGAAGCCACCAAATGGTGCCATCAGGTCAGGCGCCGGATGGTTGATCTCCACCCGGCCGGCACGCAGCCGGGTGGCCACCTTTCTGGCCGCGTCCAGGTCGGTGCCCGAAACATAGGCCGCCAGGCCATACGGCGTGTCGTTGGCGATGGCCACGGCCTGGTCCAGGTTGTCATAGCCCATGACCACCAGCACCGGGCCGAAGATCTCTTCGCGCGCCACCGTCATCTGGTTGTTGACATGGCCCAGCACCGTGGGCTTGACGTAATAGCCCCGGTCCAGCCCCTCGGGCCTGCCCGGGCCGCCGGCCACCAGCGTGGCGCCTTCTTCCAGGCCCGCGTTGATCAGCGTTTGTATCTTGTCCCACTGGGTCGCAGAGACCACCGGCCCCAGCGCGGCACCGCTGTCGGGCGCACCCACCGTGGTGGCCTCGGCCGCGGCCTTGGCAAAGGCCAGCGCCTCGTCCATCCGGTCCATGGGCACCAGCATGCGGGTCGGCGCATTGCAGCTCTGGCCCGAGTTGCTCATCACCGAGCGCACACCGGCGGTGACGGCTTTTTTCAGGTCCACATCGGGCAGCAGGATGTTGGGCGACTTGCCGCCCAGTTCCTGGTGCACGCGCTTGACGGTGGGCGCGGCGTTGCGCGCCACTTCCACCCCGGCCCGCGTGCTGCCGGTGAAGGACACCATGTCGACCTCGGGGTGGCTTGAAATGGCCGCGCCCACGGTCGGTCCGTCACCATTGACCAGGTTGAACACGCCGGCCGGCACACCGGCGGCATGCATGATCTCGGTCCAGATCTGCGCCGAGAAGGGCGCAATCTCGCTCGGCTTGAGGACCATGGTGCAGCCCACAGCCAGCGCCGGCGCCACCTTGCAGGCGATCTGGTTCATCGGCCAGTTCCAGGGCGTGATCAGGCCGCAGACGCCGATCGGCTCCTTGCTGATCAGCGTGCTGCCGCGCTGCTCCTGGAAGTGGTAGTCCTTCAGTACCGCCAGCGCGGTTTGCAGATGGCCCACGCCCATCGCCGCCTGGGCCTTCTGCGACAGCATGGCCGGCGCGCCCATCTCTTCGGTGATGGCCGCGGCCATGTCGGCGTAGCGCAGCTTGTACTCATTGATCAGCCGCTCCAGCAGGGCCATGCGGTCGGCCACCGATGTCTGCGAGAAGCTGGCAAAGGCGGCGCGGGCGGCTTTCACGGCGGCGTCCACGTCGGCCGCCGAGCCCATCGAAATCTTGCCGGCCACGGCCTCGGTGGCGGGATTGATCACGTCCAGGGTCTTGGGCTTGATGGGGGCTACCCATTGGCCGTTGATGTAGAAGTTCAGGTATTCACGCATGTGCGGCTCCTTCAAGTGGCTAGAAACGGACGCTGCGGCATGGCCGCCCAGCCTTGCATGGTGACATGGATGGCCGGGCTGGGCTGCCATGGGGGTGGCAGAGCACGGCAGACCGGGGTGGAGAGGTGGCCAGGCGCCTGGCCCGGCACGCGAACGGAAATCGGGCGCCAGCCTGACATTGCCGGCCGGCGTGCGTCCCTGCGGTACCCCAACCGCCAGGAGATCACCATGCCCTCATCCTGCTTTGCACGCCGGTTCGCATTCGGCGCCGCCACCTTGCTGCTGGCGGCCGCCGCACAGGCGGCTTGCGACAACGCCCATCACCAGCGCTGTGCCGACCTGGGCCCTTTCACCGCCACGGCATTGCGCGCACAGGTCGCCGAAAAGGCCTTCAACTTCAACACCGGCTCCCGCACCGTGCGCACCGTGGTGCGGCTGCGCAATACCAGCGCCGAGCCGTTGATCCTGGCCTGCAAGGGCGGCAGCCTGCACCTGAGCGATGACCTGGGCCTGGACTACAGTGCCGGCGGCGACCATGTCACAGCTGCAAAGTGCTGGGCGACGGTCCAGCCCGGACGACCGTTGCGGATTTGCTCGGGCACCGCAAAGGGCGCCACGATCTGCTCGACCGTGGTGGTGTCGGCGGCCGCAGCCGCTGGGCACCGGCCGAAGGCCAGGCCGACCGCAGCCAGGGCGGCCAGCGCAGCACTGCAAGCCGCGCGGGGCTGAATGGCGGTGTTCATGCGGTCACGGCTGGAAGGCGGCGACCCAGCCTTTGCTGGACCGGAGCCTGCGCACCCGCGAAGCCTGTGACCGGGTGGTGCCGCCCATGATGATGTTCAGATTGATGTCGCACAGAGAGGCCTCGCCGCCCATTTCGCAATCCAGCCTTTCACCCTTCACGTCCTTGGCTTCGACCATGCCGGAGGTCGCGCCTTCGCAGGCCTTCTTGGTCTTCGGCCAGCCAGTTGGCCACGCGGCGGTAAACCGCCAGCTTGTCGGCCAGAAAGCTGCGCTCGGCCACGGCAGCGGCGGTGGTGCGCAGGTCGCTGCGCAGGGCCTCGATGGACGCCAGCGCCTGCTTGCCAAAGTACACCGCCAGTGCGCGCCAGCGCGGACAGCCTGGCGTGGTGTTGAACGCAAAAAGCCCCCACCTCGTCCGGCGCGGCGTGGCTGCGCTCGCGCGGCGCCCAGCCCATGCCCTTGCGGATGAAGAACTCGCTGGCCAGCGGGTCGGGTGCCAACGAAGGCAGGATGCAGTCGACCAGCAACTGGGCATCAGACTGGTCAGTCACCAGGCTGCGCTGAGCCAGCATCGAGGCGCGGCGAAACCACAGCTCGGGTCCCTGCGCCCATTGCCGCAGCAGTGGCTTCACCTGTTCCGGATGGCGTTGCAACAGCAGGCTCAGCGACAGGCCCGAAATCTCGTCCTTGTGGTCCCTCCAGGGGCCAGTGGCGATGAATTCCTGCAGCACCGGCAGCCACTGCAGGTTGGCCAAGCGCTGGTGGCGCGGCAGGCGCAGCAGGCCCAGCGCGGCGTAGCGTTGTTCGCGGTGGCTGGCGTCGCGCCGCATCTGCAGCACGGCGTCGCACAGGGTCGGCTTGTCGGCCAATGGGAGTGCAGCAGCTGCAGCCTTGACCAACTGCGGCCTCAAGGGCGCCGGCAAGTCATGAAAGGGCAGGGCCGACTTCATGTAGGCCTGCATGGGGCCGGCCAGGGGGCATCGGCCTGGCGCGACAGCTCAGTGCGTATGGCCTGGGCCAGCAGAACGGACCGATTCGAGCCTGCGGCAAGGGCCAGCGGTGTGGCTGCGCGGCCTTGGGCGGAATCAGTCACTGCGCGGGCCCCGCCGGTCCGGTTTGACGCTCAGCCTGTGTTGACGCAAGAGCCGCGCTGTTGCCCGCTCTTGTCCGCTGGTGCGCGCTGGTGCGCGCTGGTGCACATTGCCTGGCCGGGCGGGGCCGCGCGCAGCAGGTGCGTGATGCTTTGGATGCCGGGCAGCGGCGCGCGCATCTCGTGGCTCATGGTCGCCAGGAACTGGCCCTTCACCGCGCTGCTGGGCTGCGCCAGGTCGAGCGCCTGCAGTGTGCCGATCAGGCCGTAGACGATGCCGTTGGCGCACAGCGCGATTTCGCAGCGGCGGCCCCACCGAGGCGTGTTCGCGGGCAGGTCGCGAACGAAGCGTCGGTGCAGGCCCCTCGCGCCACAGCATGGGCACCACGACGCCGCCAGCCAGCCGGCGAGCAGCCCGCGGTCACTGCGGTTCCAGAGCATCCAGCACACCAGCGTGCCCACCAGC
>JANOWE010000074.1:0-1797 GCA_031417735.1 Betaproteobacteria bacterium | reverse complement strand
TCGTCACTGAGCCGGGGCATCGGGATCGCGGCGCTGGCGGGATTTTCTTGGTCTGCGGGCATGCCGATCACCGGCGCGCGGCCGTTCGGCGCGGCGCGGGGGGTCTCGGGCTGGGACAAGACTTCGAAATCGAGCGGTTCGTCAAGCTGGGGCATTCGCGCTGCGCCGTGGCGGCCAGCAGTTCGGCGGCACTCGTGGTGCGGATGCGGTAGTTGCCGGCGGCGCGATCGCACAGCTGCAGCATCACCCCCGCCTTGGCCAACTCGCGCACCGCGGCCTGGGTGATGGATGTGCCGGTGCCCAACAGCACCGACGTGGTGTTGGCGATGGGGATGTTCCAGTACAAGGATTGCTTGCCGGCATCTGTGACGTACTCCACCCGGCCGCCTTTGACCAGTACCCGGCAATGCTCCAGGTAGTAGAGATTGGCCCGTTTCGAGTGAAGAATCGACTTGAGGTCGGACGGTCGAAGCTCACTTTGCGTTGGCATATCGGTGGTGGCCGTTGGGGTGCCAGGTTATACCGGCCAGGTGCTGGGCTGCGGTCTGCCGCAGCTGCATTCGGGAAGCATTGGCCTCACGCTGCCGAACTTGCGGCGCCGCGGTCTTGCCGGTCAAAGCGCCGTGCCGCGCCAGGCTGAACCAAGTCAGCCCTGCCGGCCTGCGGTCTACACTGGCCGCCCCATGCCCGCCGCCGTTGCCGACGATCCGTCACCCGAGCCCCCGCGCGCCTGGCGCATGGTCTGGGCCTGCTTCACCGCGCTGGCGGTGATCTTTGGTGTGGCCTATTCGTTCGCGGCGTTCTTCGAGTCGTTCAGCGTCGACTTCGGTGCACCCCGGGCCGACGTGGCGCTGGTGTTCGGCCTGTGCGGGCTGATCTACTTTGTGGGCGGCGCCGGGGCTGGCCTGCTGGCCGACCGCCACGGCCCGCGCCTGGTCTGCAGTGCCGGCATGTTGTGCATTGCCGCAGGGCTGCTGGGCACCAGTTTTGCGCCGTCCATCGGCGCGGTGTATGCCGCGTATGGGCTGGGCATCGGCGTGGGCATTGCGCTGGTCTACACGCCGTCGATCGCCTGTGTGCAGCCCTGGTTCACGCGTCGGCGGGGGCTGGCCGCGGGTATTGCCAGCGCGGGCATCGGCGCCGGCACGGTGGTGGTGCCGCTGCTGGCGACCGCGCTGATCGTGGCCTGGGGCTGGCGTGGTGCCCTGCAGGGCCTGGCGCTGGGCGTGCTGCTGCTGGGCGTGGCGGCGACCTGGCAGTTGCAGCGGGCGCCGGCGGCCACTGCGCGGGCCGGTCAGGCGGTGGCCGGGCTGACGCTGCGCCAGGCGCTGGCCAGCCGCGACTTCCGCTGGCTGTATGCCGTCACCTTGCTGGGTGGGCCGGTGATGTTCATCCCCTTCGCCCATGTCTCGGCCGCCGCGCGCGACCTGGGTGTGGCCGACGCGCAGGCGGTGGGTCTGGTCGGGCTGATCGGCGTGGGCAGCCTGGTCGGTCGCTTTGCCATCGGCGCGCTGGCCGACCGCCTGGGCCGGCCGCTGACGCTGGCGCTGACCATCGCGTCCATGGGCCTGTCCTACCTGCTGTGGTGGGCGGCATCGGGGTACACCGCGATGGCCATGTTTGCACTCTGGATGGGGCTGAGCTATGGCGGCATCGTCTCGCTGCTGCCCGCGCTGTGCATGGACTTGTTCGGTGCGCGGGCGGTGTCGGCCATTCTGGGCACGCTGTACACCGGCGCGGCGCTGGGCAATCTGGCCGGCCCCTGGCTGGCCGGCGCGGTGTTCGACGCCACGCACA
>JANOWE010000073.1:0-4955 GCA_031417735.1 Betaproteobacteria bacterium | reverse complement strand
GGCCGAAATCCTTGCCCGGGAAGCGCCGGTTGGCGCGCGCAATGGCCTGCATCAGCGTGTGCGCCTTCATTGGCTTGCCGATGTAGAGCGTGGACAGGCACTCCACATCGAACCCGGTCAACCACATCGCGCACACCACCGCCACGCGGAACGGGTGCTTGGGGTCTTTGTAGGCCGACTCCACATCGACCCGCTTGCCGTCTGGCGTCTCAAAGCCCTGCTTGATCAGGGCGCGGTGCGGAATGATGTCGAAACCCCAACGCTTGAACTCTTCAATCTCGCCCTGCCCCTCGCTGACGATCAGGCCCAGGATCGTCTCGTCCAGCCACTGTGCCTGGGCCAGCAGACGGTCTCGTTGGGCATGCAATTGCTGGCGCACGTCGGCATCAGCCGCCCCGGCTATCTCCGCCTGCTTGTCGTCGGCCGCCCGCCGCACGGCCTCCGCCTTGACCAACCAAAGCGGCTTGACCATCGCCAGCATGCGCGCGCAGGTCACTTTGTCGATGCAGACCAGCATCGCCTTGCCCGCCGCCCACCGTGCCGCGCAGTGCTCGACGAAGTCCTGCGCAATCTTCAGCAGCCGGTCGTCGGCGGTGATGACTTCGTAGTCCTTGCCCAGCAACTTCTGCAGTTTCGCCTGCTGGTCGCCGTCGAGTTCGGCCTGCTCGATGGCGGTGGCGATCCGTTCGTTCAGATCCTTGCGCGCCACGCCCAACTTCTCGCCGCGGTTCTCGTAGACCAGCCGCACCGTGGCGCCGTCTTCTTCCGACCGCTTGAAGTCGTAGCGCGAGACGTAGCCGCCAAAGATGCGCTTGGTCAGGTGGTCGTTCTTGAACAGCGGCGTGCCGGTGAAGCCGATGAAGGCCGCGTTGGGCAGCGCGATGCGCATGTTGCGCGCCAGCCGGCCCGATTGCGTGCGGTGCGCCTCGTCCGAGATCACGATGATGTCGTCGCGCTCGCTGTACGGCGACTCAGGCGCCACGTCCTGGTTGAACTTGTGGATCAGGCTGAAGACATAGCGGTGGTTCTGCCCCAGCAGGGCGCGCAGCCCGTCCCCCGAATCGGCGCGTGGCGTGGTCGACGGTGCCACGCCGCAACCCACAAACGTCTTGTAGATCTGGCTGTCCAGATCGTTGCGGTCGGTCATCAGCAGGAAGGTGAAGTTGCCCGGCACCGTGCGCCGCACCTTCTCGGCAAAGAACAGCATCGAATACGACTTGCCGCTGCCCTGGGTGTGCCAGACCACGCCCAGTCGGCCCAGATCGGGGTGCGCGCGCTCGATCAGCGTCACCTCGCGCGGTGCCCGACCGGGCGGGGCCTGCTCAGCGGTGTGCACTGCGGCCAACGACGACTGGTTGGCCGCATCGCCCATAGCTTCAGCATCCACGGCGGCGGGTTCCGCCAGCGGGATGGTCACCACCCGATGGCGCAAGCGCTCGCCAGGCGGAAACTGCGCCTTCAACGCTTCTTGCCGCACCACTGCCGCCACGGCCAGGTTGACCCCTAGCACCTGGTGGTTGCGCGCCACCACCTTGCGCACCGCGCCGGCACGGCTTTCGTCGAAGACGATGAAGTGCTCCAGCAAATCGAGCAAGCGGCTGCGCGCCAACATGCCGTTCAGCAGCACCTCGGCCGCCACGCTGCCCTTGTCGGTTTCATTCAACCGCTTCCACTCGGCGTAGTGGTCCCAGCCGCTGGTGATAGAGCCGTAGCGGGCCGCATGGCCATTGCTCACCACGATGAAGGCGTTGTGGTGAAAGGCGTGGGCGATGACGTGCTCTTCGAGATAGTCCTTGAGGTTCTTCTCGTAGCCCTGCCGCACGTTCACATACACCGCCTTCAGCTCGATGAAGACCAGCGGCAGCCCATTGACGAAGCACACCAGGTCGGCACGGCGGTTGTAGCTGGGCGTGCGCAGACCAGTGATCCTCAGCTCGCGCACCGCGACGAAGCGGTTGTTCAGCGGGTCGCTGCCGGCGTTTCGACCATTGCTTCGTCGGGCTCGGACCCCCTCGGCGGCCAGTTCCTGGCAGCTACTCGATTGGCGTACCAGGCGTGCATCATCGCGTCGTCGACCGAGTACTCGCCGCGCGCCGACTTCCACACCAGGGCTGGCGTGCGCTGCCGAATGGCCTCCACGGCATTCTGGGCCGTCTGCGCCGTGACCTTGACAACCGCACCCCCGGGCGCGTTGAGCTTCTCTCTGTAGAACTTGAGCGCTTCGGCGTCATAGGGTCGGAACCGACTGCTCTGCTCGAGAAGACGCCACAGCACGGCCTGCTCAATGGGGCGCAGCGACAAGAACTCCGATTCCATTTGCGCTTCATCTTCAACCTGGCGTCGGCGAGCGGCCGCTAGCAATTGGTCTTCGAAGCGGCCTTCCCCAGCTGAAAGGGGGCTTAGCGCATCAGCCAGGGCGACAGCGAAGAACTGCGGGCGCGCACCAAAGCGCTGAAAGGCTTGATGGAGCTTCGCCGCGTCGACGGGCCTGAGCTGCGGTGAGTTGCTCTCGATCAAGCCCACGACGAAGTCGATGAAGTCCCGGTCGAGTTCGGGCATGCGCTGAACGGTACTGCCGTAGAACGGAGCGCCGTTCGTATTGACCAGGCGCAGGAGCTTGTCGCGATCAGAGCCACTCATCACGAGCATGAGCCGTTCCTGCCCGGGGCTGTTGATCGTGTCGCGCGCCGCCTTGAGCGCTGCCATCGCGGTTTCGCCAGACACGCTCGTGAGTGCGTGCTGCGCTTCATCGACGATCAGCGCCACGGGCTTTTTGGAATGGTCGGCGAGCATCAACAGCGCAGTGGTCAGCGTAGCGCCATCGGGCTTGCCGATTTTCGAGGTATCCATCTTCAAGGCGCCCGCGACGATGATGCTCTCCAGGTGCGTTGACTTCGCTGCCTTGGCCACCCAACCGAGATGCGTGTTGATGACCTTGCCGATGGCTTCAGCAATCAGGCCACCGGGGTCGCGTGTCTGGTCAGCCCAAAGATCGACATACACCACGGTGATGCCCCGGCGCTCGAGCTCGGGCGCCAAGTCACGTTGCAGGAAGGTGGACTTGCCGGTGCGACGGGGCGCTGCCAAAAAGAGCCCGTTTGGCGCGTCGCCGAACAGGCTTTTCCCCTGCATCGCGTCGGCCGTATCCCGCGCGAGCTTCGAACGTGGGAAGTGGCGCATGTTTATCCGCTTTTATTAGGAAGTTGATAATTTATCCGTTCCAGGATAAAAGTCAATAGAAGACGAACCCACAGCGGGCCAGCCCCGTCACCTTGCGCAGCGACTTGCGGTCGAAGTGCTGGTTCTCGGGCGTCATGGCTCAGACGGTGAGTTCGCCGCTCATCAGGCGGGGGAGGAGGAGGTCGCGGGCGGTGCGGAGCGAAGGTGCTTGCAGCGCCAGCGTTTTGACCTGCTGAAGAACTGGCTCGACGATGGCATTGAATGTCTCCAGCGCATGCGGGCTCGGCACACACACCTTGTAGGTCTTCATCTGCTTCCAGTCAGCGCGCGGCATCTTGGAACCCTCCTTCATACCCTGGGCCGTCGCTGCGATGAAGGCATCGCTGGACACCAGGGCCAAGAGCAAGGGTCGCCAGCTCCCTGCCCGCGAACGCATCACGATGGCATCCGACGAACAAACGCCGTCAGTGAGTGCGATGCCAACTTTGTGAAAGTACGGCCGAATCTTCCCGAAGATAACGTCGCCCTCGGCGTAACGAAGCTTGGCGCTGGTCACGTCATGGGCAGCACCCCAGTCCGACAGCGTGATGGCGCGCCGGGGCATGTGCTCCAGGCCGATGTAGGGCGTAACGGCGTCCATTGCTTCCGGCAGCACCTTGGCCTTCACTTCGATGCACAGATCAGCCACAGAGAGGTGCAGTGGCTCCTCGTCAAGCATCGATTCCAAGTGTGGCGGTAGTTGCTGCCGCACGAACCACTCATCGAACAACAGCCGCACCGAGTCTTCCAGCAGCTTGATGCGGCGGCGGTTGCTGTCGATCAGGTTGTCGTAGGCGGCGAGCAGGTCAGCAACCCGACGTTGAACATCTATCTCAGGTGTCAGCAGTTCTATGGAAAGCAGCTTTTCTTGGCTGAGGTTGTCCTGTGTGGCGCCTTGAGAAAACTGTTTTGCGTGCTGCTGGATGGTGGCATGGAACAAATACTTGAGAAAGCGCGCGTCAGCCTTTTGGTTGTCTGCCCGAAATCCAATGACGCTGTCAGGGAAGCAGGCATCAAATGCCAAGATGGCGGTGTCCGCGATGTTTGCGGCGATCGTGATGCAAAGCGTCCCAGCCGGCCACAACTTGCTCTGCTCAAGACCGGCCGCGCTGTAAGTCTGACTGTGGGTGGTGATGTACAAGGTCAAGGTCCCGCCTGATCAAAATGACGGCACGGCGCTTTTAGGTCACCGGTGCTGACTACTCCGGTGGGCAACGCGCCCACCTGGCCGAGCTGGGTCGCTGCGCCGGTGGGCTGAGTTGCAACGGTATGAAGCAGCAGATGCCTGAACATCGCCAGCAGCACCCCTGCCTTGGCCAACTCGCGCACCGCCGCCTGGGTGATGGATGTGCCGGTGCCCAGCAGCACCGACGTGGTGTTGGCGATGGGGATGTTCCAGTACAGCGATTCCTTGCCGGCGTCGGTGACGTACTCGACGCGGCCGCCTTTGACCAGGACCCTGCAGTGCTCCAGGTAGTAGAGGTTGGCGCGCTTCGAGTGAAGTATCGACTTGAGGTCGGAGGGTCGAAGGTCACTTGGCGTGGGCATGGCGGTGAAGGCCGTTGAGGTGCCGGGTTATACCGGCCAAATGCTGGGCGGCGGTTTGCCGCTGCTGCGATTGGGAAGCATAGGCGTCACGGTGCCGAACCTGCGCCGCTGCGACCTTGCCGGTTGGCACGCCGTGCCATACGAGGCGTGAACCAGGGCAAGCTCGCCAGCCTGCGGTCTACACTGAT
>JANOWE010000072.1:0-33930 GCA_031417735.1 Betaproteobacteria bacterium | reverse complement strand
CGGCCATCGGCCCGCTGGCCGAACCATGGCGCCACAGCCCGGTCTTGAGCGCTTGCACCAGCACATCGCCCTGCGGCTGACCGGGTGACGGCGGCTGCGTGGGTGCCAGTGGCGGCGCGAACCAAGGCTGCTCGGGCAGCTTGCCGCCGGCCAGGGCCAGCGGGTTCTTGGTGGCGCCCAGTGCGTTGCGCGGAGCGTGGCAGGCGGCACAGTGGCCCAGGCCACGCACCAGATAGGCGCCCCGGTTCCAGGCAGTGGACTGTGCCGGGTCGGGCTCGAAGGCCTTCGGCTCAAAGTACAAAGTGCGCCAGGCCCACAGCGCGGCCTGGGTGTCGAATGGCCAGCGCAGGCTATGCGGCCGGTTCGGCCTGTCCACTGGCGGCAGGCTTTGCAAGTAGGACCACAGCGCGTCGCTGTCGGCCCGGTTGACCAGGCTGAACTCGGTGTACGGGAAGGCCGGCGCCAGCAGCCGCCCGTCGCGTGAGCGGCCATGGTGCAGCGCCTGCCAGAAGTCGTCTGCGCGCCAGCGGCCCAGGCCGGTGGCGGCGTCGGGCGTGAGGTTGCTGGCGTAGACCACACCGAAGGGCGTGGCCAGGCCACGCCCACCGGCATAGGCCGTCCCGCCTCGGGCGGTGTGGCAGGCGGCGCAATTGCCGACGCGGGCCAGGTAGGCGCCCCGTGTGACCTGGGCGGACGGTGCGCCACCCGCGGCCGCGGCAACGGGGGTGCCAGCGGTGGAACGAGGCTGCATGCCGCAGTCTTTGGGCATCGGCTCGGCGGCGCGGGCCAGGGGCCGGGCGTCGGTCGGCAGGGCTTGCGCGGCCAACCAGTCGGCCAGCGCTGCAATCTCTTCGGGCCGCAGGCCTTGGGCCAGGCCGGCCATGCAGTCGGACGCTGCCGAGCGGCGCACGCCCGTGCGCCAGGCGCCCAACTGCGCCACCAGGTAGCCGCGCGGCAGGCCCAGCAGACCAGGCACGGCGGGCGCCACCCCGGTCAGCGCGGCGCCGTGACAGCGCACGCAGGCGGGCAGGCCCCGCGCGCCATCGCCTCGCAGCGCCAGTCGCTGGCCCAGGGCCAACGAGCGCGCATCGCCGGTGGCGGCCGGCGGTTCGCCGTAGGCCACCTGCTGCGCCGCGAAGTGCGCCGCCAGAGCGGCCAGGTAAGGCTCGTCCAGGTGCTGCAGCAAGCGAGCCATGCCATCGTGGGCCCGGCGGCCGTCACGAAAGGCCAGCAGCTGATTCAGCAGATAGGCTTCGGGCTTGCCGGCGATGCGCGGCACATAGCCCAGCGGCGACGAACGGCCCTGCGGGCCATGGCAGCCTGTGCAGGCCAGCGCACGCTGGGCCAGGGTGTCGGGCACCGGTTGCGGTGGCGGCGGTTCACTGCCCGCCAACGCGCCCTGGCCGGCGAGCCAGGCGACCAGCGCCAGCAGCAGCCACCGCAGCGAAGACTTCGGGCTGGCGTGCATGTAGTGCCGAACCCTAGCAGAACCGCTGCGGCTGGCCGGCGATGCCCGTCCAGGCACCCAGGAAAAAGCCGCCGCTGCGGCATGCAGGCGGCGGCTGGTCGGACCCGCAGGCGCTCAGCGCACCTTGCCCGCCTTCCAGGCGTTGAGCAGGCTCTCGTAGGCGATGGTCTCACCCTGCGGCTTCTCGTTGGCCAGCTTCTTCCACGGCGCACCCTTGTCGCTGAGGTGCTTGTTCGGGTCGCCTTTGGGGTTGAGCTTGGGCGGGCACTTGGCCATGCCGGCGCGCTCAAGACGGGCCATGACCTGGTCCATCTCTTCGGCCAGGTTGTCCATCGCGCCCTGGGGCGTTTTCTCGCCCGTCACCGCCTGGGCCACGTTTTTCCACCACAGCTGCGCCAGCTTGGGGTAATCGGGCACGTTGGTGCCGGTGGGCGTCCAGGCCACCCGCGCCGGGCTGCGGTAGAACTCGACCAGGCCGCCGAGCTTGGGCGCCAGGTCGGTCATGGCCTTGCTCTGGATGTCGCTTTCGCGGATCGGGGTCAGGCCGACGATGGTCTTCTTCAGGCTGGTCGTCTTGGCGGTGATGAACTGGGCGTACAGCCAGGCGGCAGCCACCTTGTTGGCATCATGGTCCTTGAAGAAGGTCCACGAGCCCACGTCCTGGTAGCCGTTCTGCATGCCTTGCTTCCAGTACGGGCCGTTGGGGCCGGGGGCCATGCGCCACTTCGGCGTGCCGTCGGCGTTGACCACCGGCAGCCCCGGCTTGGTCATGTCGGCCGTGAACGCGGTGTACCAGAAGATCTGCTGCGCGATCTGCCCTTGCGCGGGCACCGGCCCGGCCTCGCCGAAGGTCATGCCCGAGGCTTCCTTGGGCGCGTACTTCTTCATCCAGTCCACATACTTGGTCAGCGCATAGACCGCCGCCGGCGAGTTGGTGGCGCCGCCGCGCGAGACCGACGCACCGACCGGCGTGCATTTGTCGGCCGCCACGCGGATGCCCCACTCGTCCACCGGCAAGCCGTTGGGGATGCCGATGTCGGCGGTGCCGGCCATGCTCAACCAGGCGTCGGTGAAGCGCCAGCCCAGCGACGGGTCCTTCTTGCCGTAGTCCATGTGGCCGTAGATGGGTTTGCCGTCGATGGTCTTGACGTCTTCGCTGAAGAAGGCGGCGATGTCTTCATAGGCGCTCCAGTTCAGCGGCACGCCCAATTCGTATTTGTATTTGGCCTTGAACTTGTCCTTCAAGTCTTGCCGCGCAAACAGGTCGGCGCGGAACCAGTACAGGTTGGCGAACTGCTGGTCGGGCAACTGGTAGAGCTTGCCGTCGGGTGCGGTGGTGAAGCTGGTACCGATGAAGTCCTTCAGGTCCAGGCCCGGGTTGGTGAACTCCTTGCCCTTGCCGCTCATGTAGTCGGTCAGGTTCAGGATCTTGCCGTAGCGGTAGTGGGTGCCGATCAGGTCGGAATCGCTGATCCAGCCGTCGTAGATGCTCTTGCCCGACTGCATCGAGGTCTGCAGTTTCTCGACCACGTCGCCTTCCTGAATGATGTCGTGCTTGACCTTGATGCCGGTGATCTCCTCGAAGGCCTTGGCCAGGGTCTTGCTCTCGTACTCATGCGTGGTGATGGTCTCGGAGACCACCGAGATTTCCTTCACGCCCTTGGCCTGCAGCTTCTTGGCCGCCTCGATGAACCATTTCATCTCGGCCAACTGCTGGTCCTTGTTCAGCGTCGAGGGCTGAAACTCGGCGTCGATCCACTTCTTGGCCTCGGCCTCGCCGGCCGATGCCGGCAGGCTGCCCAGGGCCATGGCCGCAGCCAGAGCCATCGTGCTGTGTCGCATCTTCATCATCTCGCTCTCCTCTGTGAAAGTTCTGTGCTGCCCTTGCGATTGAAACAGCCGCGGCCCCGGGTCAGCACCAGGCCGCAACGGGTAAATCGGGTTCAGCCCTTCCTCATCACTCCTGCCAGCGCGGCCATGGAAGCCACAAAGCTCCACCAGAAGCTGGGCTCGGCGTCCAGCGACAGCCACTGCGTGAGCCAGCCGGCCAGCCCGGCAAAGGCCAGGTTGATGTAGGCCGCGATCAGCAGGCCGATGAACAGGCGGTCACCACGCGTGGTGGCCATGGGCAGCCAGCCCTTGCGCATCACCGTGGGTGATTTGATTTCCCACAGCGTCATGCCCACCAGCATCAGCGCTATGCAGGTGATGAACACCGCCACCGGTGTGGTCCAGGCCATCCAGGCAAACATGTCAAACCCTTCCCATGGCGAAGCCCTTGGCGATGTAGTGGCGCACGAACCAGATCACGATCGCGCCGGGCACGATGGTCAGCACGCCGGCCGCGGCCAGTGTGGCCCAGTCCATGCCCGAAGCGCTGACGGTGCGCGTCATGGTCGCCACGATCGGCTTGGCGTCGACGCTGGTCAGCGTACGGGCCAGCAGCAGCTCGACCCAGCTGAACATGAAGCAGAAGAACGCGGTGACGCCCACACCGGCCTTGATCAGCGGCAGGAAGATGGTCAGGAAAAAGCGCGGAAAGCTGTAGCCGTCGATGTAGGCCGTCTCGTCGATCTCACGCGGAATGCCCGACATGAAGCCCTCCAGGATCCACACCGCCAGCGGCACATTGAACAGCAGGTGGGCCAGTGCCACCGCCAGATGGGTGTCCATCAGCCCGACCGTGCTGTAGAGCTGGAAGAACGGCAGCAGGAACACCGCCGGCGGCGTCATGCGGTTGGTCAGCAGCCAGAAGAACACATGCTTGTCACCCAGAAAGCGATAACGCGAGAAGGCGTAGGCCGCCGGCAGCGCCACGGTGATGGCGATCGACATGTTGATGGCCACGTAGATCAGGCTGTTGATGTAGCCCGAGTACCAGGCCGGGTCGGTGAAGATGGTCTTGTAGTTGGCCAGCGTGAAATGCTGCGGCAGCAGGCTGAAGCTGGACAGGATGTCCTCGTTGGTCTTGAAACTCATGTTGACCATCCAGTAGATGGGCAACAGCGCAAACACCAGGTAGGCGATGAGGAAGATCGAGCGTTTGTGAAAGCGCGTCTCAGTCATGGCCGCCCCCTTCTTTTTCGGCCTGGCCCAGGCGCTGCATCCAGTTGTAGAGCACGAAGCAGAACAGCAAGATGATGAGGAAGTAGATCAGCGAGAAAGCGGCCGCCGGGCCCAGGTCGAACTGGCCCACCGCCTTCTGGGTCAGGTACTGGCTGAGGAAGGTGGTGGCATTGCCCGGACCACCGCCGGTGAGCACGAAGGGCTCGGTGTAGATCATGAAGCTGTCCATGAAACGCAGCAACACTGCGATCATCAGCACGCCGCGCATCTTGGGCAACTGGATGTAGCGGAACACCGCGAACTTGCTGGCGCCGTCGATGCGCGCGGCCTGGTAGTAGGCGTCGGGGATGCTGCGCAGGCCGGCATAGGCCAGCAGCGCCACCAGCGGTGTCCAGTGCCACACATCCATCAGCAGCACCGTCAGCCAGGCCTGCGTGGCGTTGCCGGTGTAGCTGTACTGGATGCCCAGCTTGTCCAGCGTGGCGCCCATCAGGCCGATGTCGGTGCGGCCGAAGATCTGCCAGATGGTGCCCACCACATTCCAGGGAATCAGCAGCGACAGCGCCACCAGCACCAGCGTGGCCGATGCCTTCCAGCCGGTGGCCGGCATCGACAACGCGAGCGCAATGCCCAGCGGCAGTTCCACCGCCAGCACCGCCAGCGAGAACTTGATCTGGTTCCACAGCGCGGCGTGCAGATCTTCATCGCGCATCACCGAGACAAACCATTCGGTGCCGACGAACACGCGCCGTTCGGGCGAGATGATGTCCTGCACCGAATAATTGACCACCGTCATCAGCGGCAGGATGGCAGAGAAGGCCACGCACAGCAGCACCGGCACGATCAGCCACCAGGCCTTCTGGTTGACCGGCTTGTTCGCTGCGCTCATGTCACCAGCTCCTCGTTCTTGTAGAAGCAGGTGTTGTCGGTCAACAGCTTCAGGCCCACGGTGTCGCCTGCAGCGGGCGGGCGCACTTCGCGTGGCAGACGCACCTTCAGCGACAGGCCACCCGCGTCGCAAGCCAGCAGCCAGTAGGTGCCGATGTCCTGCACCTGCCTGACCACCGCGCTCAATGCGCCTTCGCTGTCCACCGCGGCCAGGTCCAGGTACTCGGGCCGGATGCCCAGTGTCAGTGCGCCCTCGGGCAGGTGGCGCCCGGCCCCCGCCGGCAGCGTCACGCCGGCCAGGCTCAACGCATCGCCTTGCACCGCCACTGGCACAAAGTTCATGCCCGGAGAGCCGATGAAGTGGCCGACAAAGGTGTGCGCCGGCCGGTCGAACAGCGCCTCGGGCGACCCCATCTGCACCACCTTGCCTCGGGTCATCACCACCACCTGGTCGGCAAAGGTCAGGGCCTCGACCTGGTCGTGGGTGACGTAGATCAAGGTCAGTTTCAGCTCGTGGTGAATCTGCTTGAGCTTGCGTCGCAGCTGCCATTTCAGGTGCGGGTCGATCACCGTCAGCGGCTCGTCGAACAACACGGCCGACACATCAGAACGCACCAGGCCCCGGCCGAGCGAGATCTTCTGCTTCTGGTCGGCCGACAGCCCGGCCGCGGCCATGTCGAGTTGGTGGCTCATCTCCAGCATCTCGGCAATCTCGCCCACCCGCTGCTTGATCTGGTCTGCCGGCAGTTTGCGGTTCTTCAGCGGAAAGGCCAGGTTCTGCGCCACCGTCATGGTGTCGTAGATGACCGGGAACTGGAACACCTGGGCAATGTTGCGCTGTTGCGGCGTGGCGCGGGTCAGGTCACGGCCGTCAAACAGCACCCGGCCCTGCGACGGCGTGACCAGGCCCGACATGATGTTGAGCATGGTCGTCTTGCCGCAGCCCGACGGGCCCAGCAGCGCATAGGCGCCGCCGTCGTCAAAGCTCATCTTCAGCGGCAACAGCGCGTAGTCGCTGTCCTGCTGTGGGTCGGGCTGGTAGGCATGCGCCAGGTCGAGTTCGATCTTGGCCATCAGTGGCTCCCTGCGGTGGTCTGCGGCGCCAGCAGCAAGTCGCCCGCCCGGTCGAACACAAACAGCTGCCCGGGGCTGACGTGCAGGCTCACCGGCGCGCCCAGCCGGAAGTTGTGCACACCGCTGAGCTGCGCCACGAGATCGCCCACCGCGGTTGTGGCGTGGACAAAGGTGTCCGAGCCCGAGATCTCGGCCAGTTCGACCTGGCCAGCCCACACCAGGTCGCCCGGCCGGGCCTGCACCCGCAGCGCGCTGGCACGCACGCCCAGCGTCAGCTGCCCGCCGCCATGGGCCGGCAGGTTCAGCCGCACCGGCAGCCCATCGCTGAGCTGCAGGCCGCCGGCAGCCGCCTGCGCCGGCAGCAAATTCATCGGTGGGTCACTGAACGCACGGGCGACTCGGATCGACCTCGGCTGGTGGAAGACCTCGGCCGTGGGCCCGTACTGCAGCAACTCGCCAGCGTCCATCACGGCGGTGTAGCCGCCCAGCAGCAAGGCCTCGGCCGGCTCGGTGGTGGCGTAGACGATGGTCGATTCACCGCTGGCGAACAGCTGGGACAGCTCGTCACGCAGTTCCTCGCGCAGCTTGTAGTCCAGGTTGACCAGCGGCTCGTCCAGCAGCATCAGCGGCGCGGCCTTGGCCAGCGCCCGGGCCAAGGCCACGCGTTGCTGCTGGCCGCCGGACAGTTCGGCCGGCAGGCGCTGGAGAAAGGCCTCGATGTGCAGTTTCCCGGCCAGTGCCTGCACCGTTCGGGCCACCGCGTCGCGGCCTTCGCCACGCAGCTTCAGCGGCGAGGCGATGTTGTCGAACACCGTCATCGACGGGTAGTTGATGAACTGCTGGTAGACCATGCCGACGTTGCGCTGGCGCACGGGCTGGCCGGTGACGTCCACACCGTCCACCAGCACGCGGCCGGTGCTGGGCTTGTCCAGCCCGGCCATCAGCCGCAGCAGCGTGGTCTTGCCGGCCTGGGTGGCGCCCAGCAGCACGGTCACCGCGCCCGGCTGCGGGCTCAGGTCAAGCGTGTACAGCCAGGGCTCGGCACCCACGCGCTGGCTGATACCTTGAAGCGTCAACTGCATGCTGTGCCTTGGTTCAATCCTGTGGGACAGCGCCCGCAGTGGACTGCTGAGCCAGCCACTGCGCGACCTGCTGGCGTTGCGGCTCGGTGTAGTGCAGGCCCAGCTTGCTGCGCCGCCACAGGATGTCCTGCGCGTCGACCGCCCATTCGTCCCGCATCAGAAAGTGCAACTCCGCCTCGTGCAGCCCTGGCGCGACCTCGGCGCCGAGCTCGGCCAAGGCCGTGGCAGCGCCGATCACGCCATCGATGCGGCTGCCATAGGCGCGGCACAGGCGCAGCGCCAGCGCCGGTGGCAACCAGGCATGGCGTGCCTGCACGACCTGCACCAGGCGATCGAAGTCGGTGTCGGGGCGCTGCGCGGCGCCGATCCAGGCCGACAGGTCGCCGCCGGGCAGGGACTGGCCTTCGGTCCAGGGCTTTCGCGGCTCACCCAGCATGTGGCCCACGTCGTCGGCCGCTTCTTCGGCCAGCTTGCGGAAGGTGGTGATCTTGCCGCCCCAGACGCTGAGCAGCGGCGCACCCTGGGTGTTGCTTTCAAGCAGGTAGTCGCGGGTCACGGCGGACGGATCGCCCGAGGCGTCGTCCAGCAAGGGGCGGACACCGGCATAGGTCCAGACCACATCGGCCGGCGTGATGGCGCGCTTGAAATAGCGGCTGGCCTGCTCGCACAGATAGGCCACCTCGGCCGCGTCGATGCGGGCCTGGCCGGGCTCGCCCTCGATCTCCTGGTCGGTGGTGCCGATCAGCGTGAAATCGCGCTCGTAGGGGATGGCAAAGATGATGCGCCGGTCGGGGTTCTGGAAAATGTAGGCATGGTCGTGCTCGAAGCAGCGCGGCACCACGATGTGGCTGCCCTTGACCAGGCGCAGGCTCTTGGTGGCCAGGCTGCGGCCATCGGCTGAACTGGCTGTGCCGCGCAGAAACTGCTCGGCCCAGGGACCGGCCGCGTTGACCAGGGCACGGGCATTGAACTGCCGTGCCTGGCCATCGGCCGAACGCAGCCTGACCTGCCAGCCCGTGGCGCTGCGTTGAGCCGCCGTGCAGCGTGTGCGGGTGAGGATGTGGGCACCGCGTTGGCGCGCGTCGATGGCGTTGAGCACCACCAGGCGCGCGTCGTCGACCCAGCCATCACTGTAGACAAAGCCCCTGGTGTAGCGATCCTGCAGCGGCGCGCCCACGGGGTCCTGGCGCAGGTCGACCACCTTGCTGGCCGGCAGCCATTCGCGTTTGGCCAGGTGGTCGTAGAGGAACAGGCCGATACGCACCATCCACACCGGGCGCATCGACGGGTCATGCGGCATCACGAAACGCAGCGGCCACATGATGTGGGGCGCGCTCTTGAGCAGCACCTCGCGCTCCTGCAAGGCCTTGCGTACCAGGCCGAACTCGTAGTACTCGAGGTAGCGCAAGCCGCCATGGATCAGCTTGGTGCTGGATGACGAGGTGTGCGCGGCCAGATCGTCCTGTTCGGCCAGCACCACGCGCCAGCCTCGACCGGCCAGGTCACGCGCAATGCCCACGCCGTTGATGCCACCGCCCACCACCAGCACATCACAGTCGGTGCTCGCGTCGGCGCTGGGGCCAGAAGGGGCGGGCAGGGCGCTGGCCTGGGGCGCGCTGGCGTCGCGGGGCACGGGGGTTTCCATGAATTGAGGCAAGGTGGATGGGGTGCAAAGGCCGCACTGAAGAACCGATATTCTTATCTTTGTACAGCGCATGCAGTTCGTATTCAATAGGTGATCAGCCCCTTTGTGTTCGTTTTCTTTCGTTTCTATGATGGCCTTGCGCCGTCGCCTCAGCAGAAACCGGCCACCGCACCATCCCCGCCATGACGCCCAACCCCAGGCAATCCCAACTGCTGGAAGAAGTACGTTGCCGCAGCAATGCGTCGGTGGAATGGCTGGCCGAGCGCTTTGGCGTCACCCTCCAGACCGTGCGACGCGACGTCAAGCTGCTGGCCGACCAGGGCTTGCTGGCGCGCTTTCATGGCGGCGTGCGCATGCCCTCGTCCACGGTCGAGAACCTGGCCTACCGCCAGCGCGAGGTGCTCAACGCCGAAGGCAAGCAGCGCATCGCCCGGGCGGTGGCCAGCCATGTGCCCAACGGTTGCTCGCTGCTGATCAACCTGGGCACCACCACCGAGGCGGTGGCCCGCGAATTGCTACTGCACCAGGGCTTGCGCGTGATCACCAACAACCTCAACGTGGCCGCGATCCTGGCCGACAACGCCGACTGCGAGGTCATCGTCACCGGTGGCGTGGTGCGCCACCGCGACCGGGGCATCGTCGGCGAAGCGGCGGTCGACTTCATCCGCCAGTTCCGGGTCGACATCGGCATCATCGGCATCTCGGGCATCGAGGCCGACGGCACGCTGCGCGACTTCGACTACCGCGAGGTCAAGGTCGCGCGCGCCATCATCGAGCAAAGCCGCCAGGTCTGGCTCACCGCCGACCATGAAAAATTCAACCGCCCGGCCATGGTCGAGGTGGCCCGCATCGAGCAGCTGGACCTGCTGTTCACCGACCAGGCACCGCCCCTACCCTTTCCGAGCCTGCTGGCCGAAGCCGGTGTGCAATTGGAACTGGCCGCCTGAAGCGGCCGCCATCGTCACGGGAGTCACCCATGCCCCATATCCTCGCCCTGGACCAGGGCACCTCCAGCTCACGCAGCATCGTCTTCGACCGCGACGGCAGCATCGTGGCCATGGCCCAGTGTGAGCTGACGCAGCATTTTCCGCAGCCCGGCTGGGTCGAGCATGACGCGAACGAGATCTGGACCACCCAGCTGGCCACGGCGCGCGAGGCCATCGCCAAGGCCGGGCTGAGCGCCAAGGACATCAGCGCCATCGGCATCACCAACCAGCGCGAAACCACCGTGCTGTGGAACCGCCGCACCGGTGAACCCATCCACCGCGCCATCGTCTGGCAAGACCGGCGCGGCGAACCGCTGTGCGCGCAGTTGCGCGAGCAGGGCCATGCCGAGCAAATCCAGCACAGCACCGGCCTGGTGCTGGACGCGTACTTCTCCGCCACCAAGATCCGCTGGCTGCTGGACCATGTCAACGGCGCGCACATCGCCGCCGCCCACGGCGACCTGGCCTTCGGCACCATCGACAGCTGGCTGCTGTGGAAGCTGACCGGCGGCCAGGTGCATGCCACCGATGTGAGCAACGCCTCGCGCACCATGCTGTTCGACATCCGCCACGGCGTCTGGGACCATGAGTTGCTGAAGCTGCTGCATGTGCCCGACAGCCTGTTGCCGCAGGTGCACCCGTCGTCCCATGTCTACGGCCACTGCGACGCCGACCTGCTGGGCGCGGCGATTCCGATTGCCGGCATTGCCGGCGACCAGCAGAGCGCGCTGTTCGGCCAGGCCTGCTTTCAGGCCGGGCTGGCCAAGAACACCTATGGCACGGGTTGCTTTGCCTTGATGCACACCGGTGACAAGTTTCTGTCCAGCACCAACGGGCTGATCACCACGCGAACCGCGCAAGCGGGCACCCAGCCGGGCTATGCGCTGGAAGGCAGCGTGTTCATCGGCGGCGCGGTGGTGCAGTGGCTGCGTGACGGCCTGGGCGCGATCAAGTCCAGCGCTGACGTGCAGGCCCTGGCCGAGAGCGTGCCCGACGCCGGCGGCGTGGTCTTCGTGCCGGCCTTCACCGGCCTGGGCGCGCCCTACTGGAACGCCCACGCCCGAGGCACGCTCACCGGCCTGAGCCGGGGCAGCACGGTGGCCCACATCGCCCGCGCCGCGCTGGAAAGCATCGCCTTCCAGAGCGCTGCGCTGCTGCAGGCCATGGCCCGCGACGCCCAGCGCGCCGGCGGCTCGCCGATCACCGAGTTGCGGGTGGACGGCGGTGCCTGCGTCAACGACCTGCTGATGCAGTTCCAGGCCGACCTGCTGGGCATGGCCGTGCTGCGGCCGAAGGTGATCGAAACCACCGCGCTGGGCGCCGCCTGCCTGGCCGGCCTGGCCACCGGCGTCTACAGCGGCACCGACGAGCTGGCCTCGCTGTGGCAGGCCGAGCGCCGCTTCGAGCCGCAGATGCCATGCGAGCGCGCGGCCGAACTGATGGCGCAGTGGGACCACGCGGTGCGGCAGGCCACGGCGGCCTGAGCCACCGCCGCTGAAGGTCAGATCAAACTGGCCCCGATGTTCACCAGCAGCGCCAGCACGGTGGTGTTGAAAGCGAAGGCCAGCACGCAGTGCAGGGTGGCGGTGCGGCGCATGGCCTTGCTGACGATGCTGACGTCGGCGGTCTGGGCCGAGGTGCCGATGACGGCGGCGAAGTAGAAGAAGTCGGCATAGTCCGGCGCGTCGTCCTGCGGAAACGCCAGGCCCGGCGTGCTGCCATGTTCCGAGGCGGCGTAGTACTGATGCGCATAGTGCAAGGTGAACATGATCTGATTGAAGGCCCAGGCGATGAACACCGTGGCCCCGGCCAGCGCCACATGCGCGCTCCTGGCCGCGCCATGAAGCTGGCGCGCGAGCGACAGCTCGCCGCCGATGGCCGCCAGGCTGGCGATGGCCGACACCACGACCAAGGCCAGGATGACCTGGCCTCGCTCGTCGATCTGCCGCGCGCGCTGGCGCATGTGGCTGTGTGACGAGCGCCACATCATCACCGTGGCCAGCGCCACGTACAGCGCCACACCGACGTCCCAGGCCAGCAGCCAGCGGGTCAGCGCCTGGGGCACCCAGTCGACCGGCAGCGTCGTGCCCAGCACCCCCACCACGGCCAACATCAGCAGCAAGCGACCACGCAGGCGCAAGACATGGCCCATGGCCTCGAACCCCGATCGCATGCGCAGCGCTCCTCAGCGGCCCGGCCGCCTGGCGCGGACGGGTGTGGGCCAGCATACCGCCGCCGCAGCGGCCGGGCGGGGCCAGGCCGGGCGTCAGGCCATCACGGAGGTGGCGGCACCGGTGGTGGCTCGGGCTCCGGTGCCACTTCGGCCAGGCCCAGGTACTGGCGCGCGGCACGGACCCACAGCGCGGCCAGCGCGGGGCCCAGGGTCGGTGCGCCCAGATCGGGCCGGCCGGCGCGGGCCTGCTCGAACTCGGCAACCAGGGTTTGTGCAGGCTTGCCCGCCAGGGCCTCGAAGCGGCCCAGGCCGGCCCCGATCAAGACCAGGGCCGACGCCCCGTCCATGCCGCGCAGCGTCAGCAGCAACGCCTGCTGGGCCCACAGCGCCACGCGCTGGCGGTCCACGCCGAGCAGCGCGCTCAGGGTCGCCTGGGTGCGGGCACGGGTGCCGACCTGAAGAAACTCGCCCAGCGTGAACAGACCGGCCGATTCCATCCGCGACGCGCCCTCGTCGCCCAGGCCGCTGAGCAGGGCCACCGGCGCTTCGGGCTGGAACAGATTGGGCGTGTAGACGCCGGCCAGGTTGTCTTTGGGCACCGGCACCACCTGCAGGCTGAGCCTGCTGAGCGTTTGCGCCGGTGCGTCCATGCCCGGCTGCACGAAACGGTACTCGACCTGGCCCAGCGGCGTGAGCTGGACATAGACGCTGGCGTCGAGCTTGAACTCGCGCACCGCAAAGTTCGAGGTGCTGTTGCGCATGGTGGCCATGCGCTGCTGCAGCTCGTCCAGGCTTTGCTGTACCGCGCCGGCAAAGTCGTCGGCCGGCGACGGCCGCTCGCGCAGGAGCGCCAGGTCGGCTTCCAGCCGCAGGTTGCGGCCCTGTACCTCGCTGACCTCGCGCTTGAGGCGGTCGATCAGTGTGAGCAGGTTCTCGCGCTCGTCGGCCACCAGCGGCTGGTCGCGGGCCGAGGTCAGCGGCGTGAACACGCCGGTGATGCCGGCCACGGTGAGCACACTCTGCGTGCCCAGCTGCAACAGCGACAAATCGCCCAGCCGGGTCGTCACCTGCTTGAGCTCGGCGCCGGTGGCCGCGGCCAGGCGGATGGGCTGGCCGATCAAACGGCCGGTCTTGCTCTGCCACAGCCGCGCCACCTGCTCGGCGCTGATGGTCAGCAGTTGTTCGCCGCTGTGGTCGAAGCCCAGTTCACGCACCGGCTGCTTGTGCTGCAGCGGCTCACCCAGCGCCTTGCCACTGCTGGTCAGCCACAGCCGCACCTGCCCGTCGGCGCCGCCGGCGGCCAGCAGCTCGCCCTGTGCGCCACCCATGCTGAGCGCCAGCACCTCGGCGTCCATCGCCAGCGGTTCGCCCAGCGCGCGGCCGTTGGCGGCGTCCCACAGGCGCACGGCCTTGTCGCGCCCGCCGGTGGCCAGCACGCGGCCGGCGGGGTGGGCACTGGCGGCGTGCACGCCTTCATGGCGCAGCGGGTCGGCGATGGCCTGACGGCTGCGCAGCGACCACAGCCGCACCAGGCCGTCGTCCGCCAGCGTCCAGAACACCTCGTCCGCAGCGGCGAAGCCGGCGGCCTGCACGGCGGCCGGGTGCTTGAACGGGTCACCCTGCGGCTCGCCGCTGCTGCTGCTCCACAGGCGTGCTGTGCGGTCGGCACTGGCGGTGAGCACCAGCTTGCCGCTGGCGCTGAACGCGGCGCAGGCGATGGCCGCAGCATGGGTCATCGGCCGGCCCACCGGCTTGCCGCTGTCGGCCTGGAACAGCCGCGCCGAGAAGTCGTCGCACCAGCTCAGCAACAGGCCGCCTGGCGCAGCCGACACAGCGCCCAGCAACGCGCCGGCCACACCCTGCGGGTGCTTGAGCACTTCGCCCAGCGCCTGGCCGCTGTCGGCCTCGAACCAGCGCAGCAGGCCGTCGAGGCAGGCGGTGTAGACGCGCTTGCCGTCGGCCGAAAAGCCCGCAGCGGTGACCGCCGCGCGGTGCGGCATGGGCTCGCCCAGGGGCTTGCCGCTGGCGGCGTCCCAGACCCGCACGCTGTGGTCGTCGGCGGCCAGCACCAGGCGCTGGCCGTCGGGGCTGAAGCAATGGGGGGCTCGAATGGAGGGCATGTCAATGGCTCATGGCCGGGGCTCAGATGGTGGGCGGCACCGAAGGCACCGGAGGCAGCGGTGGCAAGGCGGTGGCGGCTTCACGCGGGGCCAGGCGCAGGCTCACCCGCACGCCACTGGCCGCGCTGTGGCCGAACAGGCTCACCGAGGTGGGGTTGAGCAGCCGCGCGTCCAGACGTACCGGGCCGCCGCGGTCCAGCGTCAGCCGCGACACGCTGGCCGCCAGCTCCAGCTCGATCAGCACATCGGACAGCGTGTACCACAGCGGCGGCAACGCCAGGCCGCCTTGGGGCGTGTCGATGAAGTCGGTCAAGCGCGCCAGCGCGTCCACATCCAGCTGGCGCTGGGCCTGCACCACGCCGTCCACCGTGCCCGCCAGCAGGCTGGCCAGCGCGGCGGACTGGCCCGGCAGCGTGTGGGCAGCCTGCATCGCAACCGGCCGGCTCAGACCCGGACCACGGTGGTCGACGAGACCACGCCCAGGCGCACGGTGACGGTCACGTCCACCGGCGTGCTGTCGGGCAGTTCGGCACCGGCGGGCACCGGCAGCACGCGCTTGATCAGCAGCGGCACACTGCCGCCGGCCACGGTCTTGCCCGCGTCGGCCGGGGTGGCGGGGTCGAAGGCCCACAGCGCACCCGAGACCTCGATCGACAGCGGCAGCAGCTTGCCGGCCTCTTGCGCCGAGCCGTCACGCTTGTTGCACAGGATGGCCAGCTTCTTGCGGCGCACGCCGGGCTCGGTCGCGTCGTCCACATCGGGGCCGACCTGCACCGCCAGCGACGGTGCGTCGATCAGCTGGCGCGGCTTGGGCACGCCAATGTCGGTCTTGGGCTGCAGCAGCGCGCTGGCGCGGATATGGCCGAAACTGGATTCGACCGAGGTGTCGACATCGGTGCTGCTGCTGCGCGCACCGAAGGCAAAGCTGTTGCGGCCCGCGCCGAGCAAAAAACCCACACCGGTGTTGCTGACCGACGCACCGACGGCGACCGAACTGCTGGAGGTTTCGGTGCTGCTCTCAAATTCACTGGCGAAGAACATGCCCTGCAGCCGCACCTGGGCCCATTCATAGAACACCGGGTCGATGAAGTTCACCAGCGGCAGCTTCTGCGTCAGCGTCTTGGTGCCCACGGCGTCGAGGTTGCCGTCGTCGTCGAAGGCATTGACCTGGGCCGCGATGACATCGACCAGCTGCGCCGACAGGGCGCTGGTCGACGCGGCGCCCACGTCGTTGAGCTGGCGCTGCGAATCGGCCACGGCCAGGCCGGTGGTCTCGATCAGTTTGCCGAAGGACAGGCCGGCCTTCTTGGTGGCGTCATTGACATCGGCGCTGCCGGCCAGGGCCAGCGTGACGGAAGTGGGCAGGGCAAGCGGGTTCTGGGTGGCCATGGTGTGAATCTCCTGTGGCGGTGGTGTCTGCGGGGTGGCTCAGAGGTCGACGTTGAAGCGGCGCACGATGGCGCCCAGCCGCACGGTGATGGCGAAGGTGCCGAAGGCGGCCGCGCCGTTGTTGTAGAAACGGCGCAGCCGGTACTTGACCTTGCCCGTGGCGTCGGTGGCGCTGCCGGCCACCGCCTCGCGCAGCAGGCCGGTGGCCTCGATGGCCGGGTTCTTGCCGCTGTTGGGCTCACCGCTGGCCTTGAGCACGGTGATGGTGATCTCGACATTGCGCTCGGTCAGCACCGCGCTGGCACCCACACCCGACTTGACGTCGGTGGTGCGGCCCTGGGCAGTGAAGATCTGCGGCCCGATCTCGACCGAGGCCGGCACCGGAAACTTGGTGGTGCGGCGCGGGCCGAGCATGGCGTCAAGCTGGACCCGGCCCGAGGCCCATTCGGCCTCGCGCTCGATGTTGCTGCGCACCGCGTTGAACGAGGCGCTGGCGGTGGTGCTGCCCACGCCGACAAAGCCGAAGTACAGGCCCGACGACTGGCGCGAGGTGTTGAACGAGGCGCTGGTGAATTTCATGCCGGTCTTGCTGTCGAAGCCGCCGACCGACATGTCCATCGACAGCGCCACGTACTTCCATTCATGCACCGACGGGGTGATGAAGTTCAGCACCGACAGCTTCTGCTTGGTCAGGTCTTCGTCGGTGGGCTCCAGCGGCAGGCCGGTGTCGTCGTCGATGCGCTGGATGATGTCGGTGATGACATCGATCTTGGTGTCGGACAGCTTCTTCACGGTGTCGCGCACGCTGTCGTCCAGCGCGCGCTGGGCCTTGGCCACGCCCGTGCCCACCGACTTCAGGATCTCGCCAAAGGTGGGCGCAATGGCGTCGAGCTTGCCGGCCACGGTGCCGGCCACATCGAGCAGGCCGGTGCCGGCAAAGCCGCCGGCAGCCAAGGGCGCGCCGGCACCGGCCGCCTGCAGGCTCACGCCCGAACTGCGCGCCACCGGCGCGGCGCGTGGACTGCTGAGGGCGCCACCACCGCTGGTCTTGTTTGCGGCGGTGCTGCGGGCGGCGGTGGTGGTCTTGCGTGAACTGGGCATGGTGATCTCCTGGTCGGCGGGGGACGGGTCGCTGGGGTCGGCGCTGCGCCTCATGGCGGCAGCGCCTGGATGGCCCAGACCAGCGCAAAGCGCTGCGGCCCGTCCATCACGTTGTGGCCGCTCACACTCAGGGTATGGCGGCCGGGCTTCAGTTCGGTCTCGTCGAGGCACTCGACCGGGTTGCGGCGGTCGGGCTCGGTGTTGCGCGGCTGGCGGCCATCGCCACCCAGGGCCAGCGTTCGGCCGTCGGGCGCCAGCAGCGCCAGGTCCAGGTCGTTGATCAAACGCTCGCCCGCCGGGTCGACCCAGCACAGCAGCGCGCGCAGGCGAGAGCGCTGGCGCAGCGTGATGGCAAAGTCACGCTGCTGGCCGGTGTCGAGCCGCTGGGCCTGGGCGTCGCGCAGCGTGACCTGCCAGCCCGCAACGGCGGCCAGCTTGGGCGGCAGTGCGCGGGCCAGGTCGAGCAGGCCGAAACCGGCCTCGTCAACACTGGCCACAGTGCCGTCACGCGCCTGTACCGGCGTGCCCGCCAGCAAGGCCAGGGCCTTCAATGCGGCGCCGCTGGGCACCCGCCTGCTGTTGCGCCAGGCCTGACGCAACAGCGCCAGCGCGCCGCTGACCAGGGGCGCGGCCATCGACGTGCCGCCGTCGTACATGTACAGCGGTATCGGGTCGGCCAGGCCCCAGCCCTGCGCGGCGCTGGCGCGAGAGCGGGTGCTGGGCAGGTTGGTGGCCGGCGCGCACAGCTCGGGCTTGATGCGGCCGTCCAGCGTGGGCCCGGCGCTGGAAAACGGCGCGATGCGGCGGGGCTCGCCCGACACCGGATCGTTGCGGTCGGCGCTGTGCCGCCAGCGCACACGGGCCGGGTCGAGGTCGGCCCAGGTGGCGCGGGCACCCAGGCCCTGCAGCGGGCCTTCGGTGGCGCCCACCGCAATGCAGTTCTTGGCGCAGGCCGGTGAATAGCAGCGGCCGGCATCACTTCGGCGATCGCCGTTGGCGTCGGCGCCGTCGTTGCCCACCGCGCACACCACCACCGCCAGCGGGTCTTCGCGCAGGAACAGGTCGGTCTCGAAGCAGTCGTCTGAATAGGCGCCGCGGGTCGCGTCACCCCAGCTCAGGTTGTGGATGGTGGCGCCCTGGGCGGCACCCGCGCGGTAGAGCTCACGCAGGTCGAGCGGCCGGCCGCTGAGCTGAAAGCCGGTGGGCAGCGCCAAAGCGGCGCCGGGCCGGGGCTCCAGCTGTTGTTCGATGGCCAGGAACACCAGCTCGGCCGCCGGGGCGATGCCGCCCTGCTGGCCGGCACTGGCCGCGCCCGAGCCGCAGGCCAGGCCCGCCACATGGGTGCCGTGGCCGCTGCCGCGGTCAGCGCCCAGCGGCGCTCGCGCCTGTGCGCCGGCGGCCCAGCTCGGGTTGGTGGGCAGGGCCAGCAACGCACGGACGCGGCCCGCAAAGTCGGGGTGCATGGCGCGCAGGCCGTCGCCACCGTCGAGGCCAGTGTCCGCCACCGCAATGACCTCGCCCGCGCCGTCCAACCGCCATGCGGCCGGCGCTTTGGCCACAGCACCCACGCTGGCGCGCAACACAGCGGCATTGCTCAGCAGGCTGGCACCGCGCACGTGGTCGACCAGCTTCACGCCCACCAGCGCACGCAGCAGCTGCGCGTCGCCGGCAAACTGCACGCGCAGCTTGCTGCTGCCCGATGCCAGCACCTGCGCGCCCATGGCCGCGAGTGTTGGCCGCAGTCGCAAGGCGGTGCTGCGGTCAAAGCAAACCAGGTCGTACCAGGTCCAGGGCAGGCCGCTGGGCGGCAGCGCGGGGCCACCATGCTCAAAGCGCTGACACTGGTCGGCCTGGTAATCCAGACCACCGACGCAGAAGCCCAGGCCGGCCAGTTCAGCCGGCGCCTGCCGCCAGCGCGGCGGCATTTGCACGCACACGCCCTGAGGCGGGCACCAGAAATGCACGTCCAGCCCGGCCTGAGCCAGCGCCTTGCGCCAGGCGGGCAGCACCGGACCGGCCAGGCGCAGCAACGCGCGAGGTGAGCGTCCTTGTGGCCATTGCCCGGCCGGCACGGCCACGGCCTGACCATGGACCCAGATCAGTTCGGGCGGGGGTGGGTTTTGCGGCACGGCAGACATGTTGCCGACCACCGTACGCCGCTGATGGTCGGGCCACAACCACCAGCCTAGGGAGACGTCCTAAGGCTTGACGAGCCGCCGCGTCCCCGCGCGGTTCGGGCAGCACCGGGACGCACCGCAACGCACCAGGCCTGCGGCGCACAATCGGCAGGGCATTCACGACGCAGCAACCTGCCCGGCAGCGTTCAACGCCTGCAGCACCTGGCCGGGCGGCGTCGCCCTGAACCTGACCATCACTTCAAGGACCCACCCATGAGCCTATCCACCCGCCTGGACGGCAAACGCGTGCTGATCACCCAGGCCGCCGACTTCATGGGCCCGGCGCTGGTGCGCGTGTTCACCGAGCAGGGCGCGGTCGTGGTGGCCCATACCGACCCCTTGGCCGACGCGCCGCACCGGCCGGCCGAACTGGTGGCCGCCGCCGGCGAGGTGGATGTGCTGGTGCTGCATTTGTCCACACCGGCGCCGATCACCGCTGCGCAGGACATTGACGACGACGAATGGCGCGGCGTGTTTGCCCATCTGGTCGACCCGCTGCCCCGGCTGGTGGCCGCGGTGCTGCCGCAGATGCTGGCCCGGCGCAGCGGCCGCATTCTGCTGATGGGCAGCGCCGCCGCGCTGCGCGGCCAGAAGCGCACCGGCAGCTACAGCGCGGCGCGTGCGGCGCAGCTGGGTTATATGCAGTCGGTGGCGCTGGAGCTGGCGCCGCTGGGCATTGCCTTCAATGCCATTGCGCAGAACATCGTCGACAACCCGACCTACTTTCCGCCCGAGGTGCAGACCAACCCGAAGTTCCAGCAGCGATTGCTGCGCGAGCTGCCGCTGGGCCGGCTGGTCAGCGCCGATGAGGACGCTCTGTTTGCGGCTTATCTGTGCAGCGACGCGGCGGCCTGCTTCGTCGGCCAGGTCTTCCCGGTCAGCGGCGGCTGGGCAATGCGCTGATGGCCGGCTGAAAGGGCTTCACCACACCAGCGGGTGCACGCGGTACAGCCGCGCCAGTTCGCGGTAGACATCGGGCACCTGCTCGAACAGCAGCTTGGGCTGCTCGAAGAAGCGCTCGGTGGCCACGGCAAAGAATTCGGCCGGGTCGCTGGCGGCATAGCTGCCGAACAGCGCCGAAGGCTCTGCCTGCAGCTGACGGAAGGCGGGGCCCATCACCGCGTCCCATTGCCGGCGCGAGGCACGGCTGGCGCGCCAGGGCCGGCCGTCGGCGGCGCCTTTGTCCTGGTCGATCTGGTGCGCAAACTCGTGCAGCACCACGTTCTGCCCATCGACCGGGTTGGTCGCGCCAGCCTGTACATCGGCCCATGACAACAGCACCTGGCCCTGTTGCCAGGACTCGCCGACCAGGGCCCGCTTCTGCTCCTGCTGCAAGCCACTGCCCTGGTGCGCGACCCGGTCGACGATGAAGGCCCCCGGATACACCAGCACCTGGCGCAGCTGCGGAAAGTAGTCGGAGCGATCGTCGCCCAGCAGCAGCAGACAGGCCTGGGCGGCGACGCTCAGGCGCAGCCCGTCGTGCACAGGCTGGCCCTGGCACCCGATGAAGGGCTTTTCAGCCAGAAAGACCTGGACATGGCCCTTCAGGCGTTGCTGCAGATCGGGCGGCAGCAAGGCCACCTGCGGCACATGGCGGCGCAGCAGCAGCCGCCAGGCCTTGGGAAAGGGCCGCGCCCGCAGCCTGGCGCGGCGGCGTTCGGTCAGCCAGGGCCGGCCCAGCGTGACGAGCACACCCAGCGCCACCGCGCCGGCCAGGGCCAGCATCGGCAGCGCCGCGCTGACGGCATCCAGGGTCTCAGTGGCCACAGCGATCAGGTGCAGGCGGCTTGGCCGAAATCAATGGCCGGGGTGTTGCCTGGTGGGCCAGAGCGGCGCCACCAAGGCCGCCACAGCGGTGCGGCCACTTCGGTTCTGTCACCTCAGCGCGCAGCGACCAGGCCCAGCCGGTTCAGGTCAAGCTCGGCCAGGCTCAGGCGGCGGGCCGCCACCGTGTCCCAGGCCGTGCCGCCGCCCAGGATGTCGCCGGCCACCACCGCGCGCTGGCGGCCCGTGCCGGCATCCAGACCCTCGTCGGCCCAATGGCGTGCCGCAAAGCCCTGCACCTGGGCCGGGCTGACGGCCAGGATGCGCTCGGCCTGCTCGGCCAGTTGATGCAGTGGCCGAGCACGCAGCCATTGCTCGCCGACCCAGCCGGCCAGGCCGCTGCTGGTGTCCAGCCGCCGCGCCAGGCTGCCCAGCAGGCTGGCCTGGCGTGCGGCCAGTTCGGCCGCTGGCGGGGCGCTGCTGGCCAGGCGATTCAGCTCATCGCGCATCAGCTGCAGCACCTGGGCCGCGCTGGCGGGCCGGGTCATGGCGCTGGCGCTGAACAGACCGCCCAGCGGCAATGACTGCACGCTGCTGAACGCGCCATAGCTCAGCCCGCGCCGGATGCGGATGGCCTGGTTCAGCCGCGCCGAATAGCCCCCGCCCAGCACCGCATTGCTGACCAGACCCACCGGCCAGGCGTCGTCGGGGTCGGTCGACGGGTCACCGGCAGACGGTGCGGCCAGGGTCACGGCACATTGGCTGTTGCCGGGCAGGTGCAACAGCCACAGCGCGGGGGCCAGCGAGGGGGCATGGGCTGGCGGCAAAGCCGGCATGGGCACCGCAGGTGTTGGGGCGGCTGCGGCCCGCCAGTCGCCCAGCATGCCGTGCGCCAGGCGCAGCGCGGTCCGCGGCGTGATGTCGCCGGCCAGCACCAGGGCCGATTGCTCAGGCCTGTAGTGGCGGGCATGGAACTGCTGCAACGGCCTGCGGGTGAGCCGCCGCAGCGCGGCGGCCGTGGCCAGGCGGCCATAGCCTGATGGACCCCAGACCACGCGGCGCAGCAACAGCCCGGCCAGCTCTTCGGCGCTGGCCATGGTCAGTGCCCATTGGTCCAGCGCCTGGGCCCGGGCACGGTCCAGCTCGGGCGCGCTCAGCAAGGGCTGGCGCAGCATGTCGCACAGCAAGGCCAGCGCCGCCGGCAGCTGCGGCGTGGTCACGGTGATGGCCAGGCTGCTGCGGTGCCAGCCGCTGCCACTGTCCAGCGTGCCGCCCAGGGCCTCGACCTGGCGCGCCAGCGCCACGGCGCCCAGGTCCTGGCCCTGGCGTCGCGCGCCCTTGGCAAGCAGCGTCGCGGTCATCGCCGCCACGCCGGGCTGGCCGCTCGGGTCGGCCTCGGCGCCCACGCGCAGCAACAATTGGGCACTGACCAGCGGCAGCCCCGGGCGCGGCACGGTCAGCACGGTCAGTCCATTGGCCAGGCGCTGCTCGAACACCGGGGGCGGACGCCAGGGCTGCACGGGCTGCGGAGCGGGGGGCTGGCTGGAATCGTCGCTCTTGGTGTCGGTGGCAGCCTTGGTGGCAGCCTCGGTGGCAGCCCACACCAGGGGGCGGGCCGGTCCGATGGCGCCTGCCGCTGCCCCCAGCAGATGCCGGCGGCGCAGGCCGGCCCAGGCCGGTCCGTTCATGCGCTGGCCTGCTGCCGGTAGTACAGGCTCACCGCAGGCGGGCCTGCCATGTAGCGCTGCAGCACCCGCTGCACCTGGGCCGCATCGACGGCCTGCAGGCGGGCCAGGTAGGCATCGGCCTGATCGGCACCGCCCAGCAGCAGCGCGGCGCGTCCTGCGGCCTGGGCCATGCCGTGGGCGGTCTGGCGCGCCAACAGCGCCGCCGTCAGCAACTGGGTGCGCACCCGCGCCAGCTCAGCGGTGGTCACCGGGCCCTGACGCAACTGCCTGACCTGCTGCAGCAGCGCGGCCTCGAGTTGACCCAGGGCGGACTGGGCACCCGGTCGGCCCCGACCACCCACGGCCACGGCATGGGCCACCAGCATGCCCTGCCGCGCCAGCAACTCGGTCCAGCAGCCCACCGACTGAGCGATCTGGTCACGGTAGACCAGGGCCTCGTTCAGCCGCGACGCATCGCCCAGCGACAGCAGCGCGGCGGCCACCTCCAGCGCCGGCGCATCGTCATGGCTGGCCGGCGGCGCCGGCCACATCAGGGCCAGCGCGGGCAGCGGCACCTGGGGCGCGGTGAGGGTGATGCGCTGCGGCGCCGTTGGCGCGGAAGCCTGCCGGTCGGTCGCCGCAGCAAGGCCAAGCTCGGCCGGCCGCGCCGGCGCACGCAGCGGGCCGAACCAGCGCAGCACCCATTGCCGCAGCTGCGCCGCATCGACATCACCGACCACCAGCAGCAGCGCGTTGTCGGGCCGGTAATGCCGGGCATGAAAGCGCTGCACATCGCTCAGCGTCGCGGCCTCGAGGTCCTGCTGCAGGCCGATCACCGGACGCCGGTAGGCGGGCAGGCTGAAACCGTGTTGCGGCAAGGCATTGAACAGCCGGCCGTAGGGGTCGGCCAGCACGCGCTCACGCATTTCCTCGATCACCACTTGTCGCTCGCTGTCCAGACTGGCCTGGTCGACGCGCAGATGGGCCATGCGCTCGGCCTCGGCCCAGAGCAGGCGCTCCAGATGGTGCGCCGGCACCTCGTTCTGGAACACCGTCATGTCCTCGGTGGTGTAGGCGTTGTTCTGTCCGCCCACGTCTTCGGTCAGGCGGTCGAACATCTCGTCGCCCATGTGCCGTGTGCCCTTGAACATCAGGTGTTCAAACAAATGCGCAAAGCCCGAACGACCGGGCGGGTCGTCGCGGCTGCCCACGCGGTACCAGACCTGCACTGCCACGCTGCTGCTGCCACGCTGGGGCAGGCTCAGCACCTGCAGGCCGTTGTCCAGCCGCTGCGACAGCCAGGCCAATGCCGGCAGAGCCAGTGCCGCAGCAGGCGGTTCGGCCTGGGCCTGGGCCAGCGGCCACAGCGGCAGCGCGGCCAGGCCACACAGGGCATGGCGCCGGCCCCAGCAGGGGCCGGTCGGTGCAGAACAAGGTGGCGGAAACATCGGGCTGGCGTGGCGGCGGGCTGGCGGGCGGCAAAAGCGCCTTTCGATGATGCTACCGCCCGGCCAACGCAGCGCCGGCCTGCTGACAAGCCGCTGTCAGCACGGGCTGGGCACCATGCAGGTCTTCATCCACCCGCAGCCCTTGAAAGCAGCCCCATGAGCAAACGCCTGATCAACTGGTTCGAAATTCCCGTCACCGACATGGCCCGCGCCAAACCCTTCTACGAGGCCATGCTGGGCGTGGTGCTGCGCAGCGAAACCATGGGGCCGCAAACCATGGCCGTATTTCCGTACAGCGACCCCGCCACCGGCGGCGCCTTGCTGCAGGGCCCGAATGCGCCCAAGCCAGGCCCGGCCGGCACGCTGATCTACCTCGACGCCGTGCCCGATCTCGACCAGGCCGTGGCCCGCGCCCGCGCCGCCGGCGCCGAGATCCTGGTGTCCCGGTTCGACCTGCCCGACGGCATGGGCTGCTTCGCCCAGTTGCTGGACCTGGACGGCAACCGCCTCGGCCTGCACGCGCTGACCTGACGCTCTGCCGCGCTTTAGCATCGGGCGCCCCGCCACCCTGCACTGCCCGATGCGCCGCGCCGACCGTTTGTTCCAGATCGTCCAGCTGATCCGTGGCCGCCGCCTGTGCACCGCGCAATGGTTGGCCGAGCGGCTGCAGGTGGCCAGGCGCACGGTCTACCGCGACGTGGCCGACCTGCAGCACCAGGGCGTGCCGATCGAAGGCGAGGCCGGTGTGGGCTACCGCATGCGCCCGGGCTTCGAGCTGCCCCCGCTGATGTTCAGCCAGGACGAGGCCCGCGCGCTGGTGGCCGCCGTGCGCCTGGCCAGCCCCTGGCTGGACAGCCATCTGGCGGACCAGGCCGAGCTGGCACTGTCCAAGATCGTCTCGGTGCTGCCGGCCGGCGCCAAGGCTGCGGCGCAAAGCCTGACCGTGTTTGCCTTGGGCGCACGACACGATGATGCCAACCGCGCGCGGCTGGAACAGATTCGACTGGCCACGCAGGACCGGCGGATGCTGCAGATCGACTACCTCGACCTCAGGGGCCAGGCCAGCAGCCGCCGTGTCAGGCCGCTGGCCTGCCTGTACTGGGGCACGGTGTGGACGCTGGCAGCCTGGTGTGAGCAGCGGCAAGACTTTCGCAGCTTCCGCGTTGACCGCATCAGCTCGCTGGGCACGCTGGACCAAAGCTTCCGCGACGAGCCCGGCCGGACGCTGGCCGATCTGATGCGGCGCTATGCGCTGGACGGGCCGGACTGAGCCCGACCCGCCGCTGTCTTGGCCGCGCGATAGCGCCACCAGGGCAGGGCCTGGGTCAGCGACAGGATCTCACCGCTGCGCCGCGGCCGGTAACCGGGCAGGGCGGCCAGCGCGCGTGGCCACTCGGGTGCTGCCAGCGCCTGGCGCAGCTTGAGCACGGCCGGGTGGTCGAGTGCGTCCTTCAGGCAGACCAGAAAATACTCCTCCTCGACCAGGGGCACGAAGTCCAGCCCGAACTGCCGCGCCGCAGCCTCGATGCCGGGGCCGACATCGGCGGTGCCGGCGGCCACGGCGGCGGCCACGGCCAGGTGGCTGTCTTCGGCCCGGTCCAGCCAAGCGGCCACGGCCTGGGCCGGCAGGCCGGCGTCCAGCAGCAACTGGTCCATCAGCAGCCGCGTGCCCGATCCGGCCTGGCGGTTGATGAAGCGCAGGCCCGGTGTGCCGGCCAGGCTGGCCAGGTCCTGCACGCCCAGCGGGTTGCCACGGGCCACCATCAGACCCTGTGTGCGCTGCGCGCAGCCGATCAGCTTGTGCAAACCGGGCTTGAGCAGCGGCTTCATGGCCTTGGCAAACAGCGCCGGCGGCGACTTCGCTCCGCCGTCACCGGCCGCCAGCCGAGGCACATGAAAGCCCGCCACCAGGCAGCGGCCCTGGGCCAGCGCCTGCAGCGCGTCCACGCTGCCGGCAAAGCGCAGCTCGATGTGCAGGCGCTGGCGCGCGCTGGCCAGGTCGCGCAGCAGCGGCAGTGCCAGATCGTGGCTGGCATAGACGGTGAGCACATGCTGGCTGCCGTCGAGGGCCTCGTCCAGCACCCGCGCCAGTTCGGCCCGCAGCGCCTCGATGTGCGGCGTGAGCCGGGCGCGGGCACGCTGCTCGGCCCACAGCAGTCGGTCGGCAAAGGGTGTCAGCCGCGCCGGCTGGCCCTGGACCCAGGTGACCAGCGGCTCGCCCATCACCTCTTCCCAGCGCCTCAAGCCACCCCAGGTGTGGCGGTAGGACGCACCCAGCGCGCGGGCCGCATGCTGGATCGAGCCATGCTCGCGCAGCGCCTGCAGCAGCTCGAACAGCGGGTTGTGCAGCGCCGCGCCGCGCTGCGCGTCGGGACCGAAGCTGTACTGCAGGTGGACGTCACGTGCCTTCATTGCCAGTGCCGACGCTTGCTCAGCCTGCGCCAAACAAGCGGCGCAGCAGGGCCAACAGCCTGGCCAGCGGACCCTGCGCGGCGGCGGTGGCTGGCGCAGCAGGCTCGGCCACCACGCCGTACTTCTCTTGCAGCCGGGCGTTGAAGTTGTCGAAGAACTCGGTGGCCATCTTCTGCGCCGCCATGTCGACCAGGCGCGAGCCGATCTGCGCGATCTTGCCGCCCACCGAGGCCTTGGCGCTGTAGTGCAGCACCGTGCTGCGGGGGCCGGCAGCTTCGAGCCGAATGTCGGCCTGGCCCTTGCCATGGCCGGCCGCGCCGCCCTGGCCTTCAAAGCGCAGCGTGTAGCTGGTCGGCGGTTGCAGGTTTTCAAGTTGCAGCTTGCCCTTGAACTTGGCCTTGACCGGCCCAATGGCGGCGGTGATCAGCACGTCGAACCGGTTGTCACCGGCCGGTGTGATGGCCTCGCAGCCGGGAATGGCCTGCTGCAGCAGGGCAATGTCGTTCAGCGCCGCCCAGGCCTGGTCCTGGGTCACGGGCAGGGTTTGTTGGTTGCTCAGTTCCATGGGGCGATTGTCTCTGGCGAGGGTTGGGGTCTGTCCGCAGCGGGCCGCGGCCGCGCAGTGGCGGGCCGGCACAGCAATTGCACCAGTTCGGCCAGGCTGTTCAGGTTGTGTGCCGGCACCAAGTGGTGCACCTGCGGCAGCATGGCCTTGATGCCCGCAGCGCGCGGCTCGAAGCCGTCGAAGCGCAGCAGCGGGTTCAGCCAGATCAGGCGCCGGCAGCTGCGGCGCAGGCGCGCCATTTCAAACGCCAGCGCGTCGGTGTGGCCATGTTCCAGGCCGTCGCTGATCAACAGCACCGTGGCGCCGCCGCCCAGCACGCGGCGCGCCCAATGCTGGTTGAAGTCGTGCAGGCTGGCGCTGATGCGGGTGCCGCCCGACCAGTCCTGCACCGTGCGCACGACCTGAGCCACGGCGATGTCGGGGTCGCGCCCGGCCAGCAGCCGGGTGGTGCGCGTCAGCCGGGTGCCGAAGACAAAGCTTTCCACCCTCGCCCCGCCCTGCCGGCTGGCCTGGCCCAGGCCATGGGCAAAGTGCAGCAGCATGCGCGAATAGCGGCTCATCGAGCCCGAGATGTCGGCCAGCACCACCAGCGGCGCGGGCCGGGTGCGCGTGCGGCGCCAGCGCGGCGTGGCCAGTTCACCACCGCTGCGGGCCATCGACTGCAAGGTGGCGCGCCAGTCGGCTCGGCCGGGCTGCGCCGCGGGCCGGCTGCGGCGGGTGCGCAGGGGCTCGAAGGCCAGGCGCATCTGCGCCAGCAGGCGCTGCGCGGCGCGCCACTCGTCGGCACTCATGGTGTCGAAGTCGGCCTGCTGCAGCCGCTCACGCTCGGACCAGGTCAGCTCGGCGTTGATCTGCAACTGCTCGGGCGGTGGCGCCGGCGGTGGCGCGCCGGGGGGTTGGGCAAACAGCGCGTCGGCCAGCCGGCGGTTCTCCGGCACCTGCGGTTCCAGCCCCTGCTGGAGGTCGACCTTGGGCAGCAGCAGCGCGCGCATGCGGCCCATCAGGTCAGGGTCGCGCCAGAACAGCGCAAAGGCCTGGTCGAACAGCGGCCGATGGGCCATGCGGTCAAGCAGGCAGGCGCTGAGCACGGCGTGAAAATCGGCCTTGGATTCCAGCCCCGCCACCTGCAGTGCAGACAGCGCCAGCATCACCCGATCGGTGGCCACCGGCATGCCGGCGGCGCGCAGCACGCGGGCAAAGTGCATCACGTTCTGCGCCAGGTGACCGGGGCCCTGCTGCAGCATGTCAGGCAGAGGTTTGCGGCGAGCCGGCCTCGCGCCGCACCAGGGCCAGCAGGCGCGCGGCCTCGCTGCCCTGCACGCGGGCAATGTCGTCCTGGTACTTCAGCAGCAGGCCCAGGGTGTGCTGCACCAGTTCGGGGTCGAGCACCACCGCGTCGAGTTCCATCAGCGCGCGGGTCCAGTCGATGGTTTCGGCAATGCCGGGCAGCTTGTACAGCTCAAGCTGGCGCAGCTGCTGCACAAAGGCCACGATCTGCCGCGCCAGCGCGTGGGCCGCGCCGGGAACACGTTGCTTCAGGATCTGCGCTTCACGCTGCGCATCGGGGTAGTCGACCCATTGGTACAGGCAGCGGCGCTTGACGGCGTCGTGGATCTCGCGCGTGCGGTTGCTGGTCAGCACGACGATGGGCGGGTGCAGTGCCTTGACCGTGCCCAATTCGGGAATGGTGATCTGAAAATCGGCCAGCAGTTCGAGCAGAAAGGCCTCGAAGGGCTCATCGGCACGGTCGAGCTCGTCGATCAGCAGTACCGGCGGCAGCGGCTGCGCGGGGTCGATAGCCTGGAGCAGCGCGCGCTTGATCAGGAAACGGTCGGAGAACAGCGACTGTGCCAGCGCTTGCCTGTCCTGCCCGGTGCCTTCGGCCAGGCGAATTTCCATCATCTGCCGGCCGTAGTTCCATTCATAGGCCGCGCCGGCCAGGTCCAGGCCCTCGTAGCACTGCAACCGGATCAGCGGCCGGCCGAACACCGCGGCCAATGTGCGCGCCACCTCGGTCTTGCCGGTGCCGGGCTCGCCTTCCAGGAACAGCGGGCGCTGGAGTTTGAGCGCCAGGTAGATGCTGGTGGCCAGCGCGCGGTCGGCCACATAGTCGGCACCGGCCAGGCGCTGCTGCAACTCGTCGATGCTGGTCGGCAAGCGGGTGTCGGGCAGAGGAAGGTCAGGCAAGGTCAATTCAAGCGCTCCAAGCAAAACGCCGCAGCGGCTGCGGCGTTTGTCGGTTCAGGCGGTGGGGGTCAGCTTGCTATGGCGCGCCCGGCCAGCACGGGGATCAGCGCGGCGCGGTACTCGGCCGAGCCGTGCAGGTCGCTGTTGAAGCCGTCTTCCGGCACCGTGGCGCCGTTCAGTGCCGCAGCCGACCAGTTGGCCGACAGCCGGGCCTCCAGGTCCTTGGCGCGGAAGACGCAGGCCGCCGCGCCGGTGACCGCCACGCGCACGCCCTGCGGCCCCTGGCTGACGAACACGCCGACGATGGAAAACCGCGACGCCGGCTGCTTGAACTTCTGCCAGCCGGCCTTGGCGGGCACCGGAAAGCTCACGGCGGTGATGATTTCGCCTTGCTTGAGCGCCGTCTCGTACAGGCCCTTGAAAAAATCGTCGGCCGCGATGTCGCGCTGGTTGGTGTGCACCGTGGCGCCCAGGCCCAGCACGGCGGCCGGGTAACAGGCGGCGGGGTCGTTGTTGGCCAGACTGCCACCCAGCGTGCCGCGATGGCGCACCTGGCGGTCGCCGATCTTGCCGGCCAGTTCGGCCAGGGCCGGAATGGCCCTGGCCAGTTCGGCATGGGCGGCCACCTCGGCATGGGTGCACATCGCCCCGATCTTGACCATGCCGGCTGAGACGGTGATGCCTTTCAACCCGGCAACCTGTGCCAGGTCTATCAGCGCTTCGGGCGCGGCCAGGCCCAGCTTCATGGCCGGCAGCAGCGACTGGCCGCCGGCGATCAACTTGGCCTCGGATGCGCCGGCGGCGCGCAGGGCGTCGGCCACCGAGGACGGGTTGCTGTAAGCGAAGGCTTGCATGCCAGGGTCTCCTTCGGGTTCGGGTTCGGGTTCGGTTTCGGGTTCGGATTTGGCAGCGGGCTCATTGGCCGGCCGCCACAGCCCTGCGCGTGGCTGGGCGATCAGTGTAGGGCGTGCCCGGCCGAGCCGCCCGGGCACAAAATGCAGGCCCGTACGCTGCAGCCCTTCAACCCGCCATGGACAACATCGACCTCAACGTGCTGCGCCAGATCGGCCAATGGCAGGCCCAGGGCCACGGCGTGGTGCTGGGCACCATCACCCGCACCTGGGGCTCCGCGCCGCGCCCGCCCGGCTCGGCGGTGGCCGTGCGCGACGACGGGCTGATCGCCGGCAGCGTGTCGGGCGGCTGCATCGAGGACGACCTGATCGCCAAAGCCCGCGACGGTGTGCTGGCCAGCGGCAGGCCGCAGGTGGTGCGTTACGGCATCGACGCCGACGCCGCGCACCGCTTCGGCCTGCCCTGCGGCGGGCTGATCGAGCTGGTGCTCGAACCCGTGCTGCCGCACAGCCAGCTCAGTGAACTGCTGGACCGCCTGCAGCGCGGCGAGCGGGTGCGCCGCGTGCTGAGGCTGGCCGACGGCCAGGTGCTGCTGCAGCCGGCCACCGACACCGACGAGTTGCTGCTGACCGAAACCACGCTCACCACCCACCATGGCCCGCATTGGCGGCTGCTGCTGATCGGCGCCGGCCAGATGACGCAATATCTGGCGCAGATGGCGCTGGCACTGGGCTACCAGGTGCTGGTCATCGACCCGCGCGAGGAATACGCCACCGGCTTCGACATCCCCGGCGCCACGCTGTTGCGCGGCATGCCCGACGACACGGTGGCCGAACTCAAGCCCGACGGCCACACCGCCATCATCGCGCTGACGCACGACCCCAAGCTCGACGACCTGGCACTGATGGAAGCGCTGGCCAGCCCGGCGTTCTATGTCGGCGCCATCGGCTCGCGGCTGAACCAGGCCAAGCGCAAACAGCGCCTGCAGGAACATTTCGGCATCACCGAGGCGCAACTGGCCCGGCTGCATGGTCCGGTGGGGCTGAAGAACGGCGCGCGCACGCCGCCCGAGATCGCCGTCAGCATCCTGGCCGAACTGACCGCCGTGCGCTACGGCTACCGCGTGCCCGAGCCGGTGATGGTCAGGCCGCAGGCGGTGGTCGAAGCGGGCTGCGCCAGCTGAGCCCGGTCAGGCCCGCCGTCGCGCAAAGCGCAGCGCCAGCAGCGCGGCAGCGCTGAGCAGCAGCGAGCCTGGCTCGGGCAGCGCGGCGCCGAGGGTCACCGGTTCGCCATAGATGAAGTCGTCCATCGCCACCACATCACCGCTGGGCGAAGCGGCCGACAAGGCCTCGTTGCCACTGGTGATGCGCACCCGGGACACCACCCGACCCTGCGTGAACAGCACGCCCAGGAAGGACAGGGTTTCATCGCCTGACGCGGCCGGCGCAAAGAAGCTGCCCAGCGACAGGTCTGCGGCGTCGAAGTATTCGATGCTGGTGGTATTGATCAGGTCAACGTCGGTGAAGACCACGCCAAAGCCCTGGGTCAGCGCCGCCGTGGCAGAGCCCGGAACGAAGAAGCGCACGTCGACGATGTTGCTGCCCAGCGCGGTGAACAAGCGCTGTGGACTGAAAGGTGCAAACAGGCCCGGATAGGCCGGGTTGATGTTGCCGAACTCCACCGGCGCGACGCCAGCGTTGGCGCTGACGGCAAAGCCGGTTCCCGGCGTGCTGAACTCCACCCCGCGCGGGCTGTTGGCGTTGAAGAAGTTGGCCGGAAGATTGTTCGGGGCGGCAAAGCCGGTGGGCACGCCGTCCCAGTTGATTTCACGCCGGCCACTGCCGAACGAGCCGATCACATTGGGGTTGAGCCCGCCCAGCGCGGCGCGGAAGCTGTCAACCGTGGACTGGATACCCGCCGCGTTGCCGGCGGCGTCGACAAAGCTCACAGGCGCAGCCTGCAAGGGCAAGGCCAGAACGGTCAGTGCAGCTGCGGCGGCCAGGCGATGAACAGCGGTCTTCATGGTGGGGGCTCTCCGTTGACAACAAGCGAGGGTGTGCGGCGGTCGCCCGGGCGGTCGATCCACAGCCATGGGTCAGGCGCAAGCCAAGTCGCACGGTAGGTCAGGCCGGCGTTGGGCACAAGTGCGGGACTAGGGAGGCCGGTGGCGCCGGACGGGCGACAGGCCGATCCGCAGCGCATCGCCGCAGACAGGTCGCCACACGCCCCGGCGGCGCACAATGCGCGGGCCATGAGCACCACCACCCAGAGCAGCACCGCATCAGACAGCCCCGCCGCCGGCGGGCCGGCACCAGTAGCCGCGCTGCGCCAACTGTCCGACCTGCCCGGCCCGCGCGGCTGGCCGGTGCTGGGCAACATCATGCAGGTGCGGCCGGCACGCATCCACCAGCACATCGAACGCTGGTGCCCGCAGTACGGGCCGATGTTTCGCCTGCGCTTTGGCGCCCAGCGTCTGCTGGTGGTCAGCGACCACGCGCTGATCAACGGCCTGATGCGCCAACGGCCCGACGGCTTCCAGCGCAGCGCACGGCTGCGCGAGGTGGGCGCTGAACTGGGCGGCCTACCGGGCCTGTTTTCAGCCGAAGGCGACGCCTGGCGGGCGCAGCGGCGCATGGTCATGGCCAGCTTTGCCCCCGGCCATGTGCGGGCCTTCATGCCACTGCTGGTGAAGGTGGCGCTGCGGCTGCAGGGCCGCTGGCGCGAGGCCGCACGCAACGGGCGCCGCATCGACCTGCAGAACGATCTGAAACGCTTCACCGTCGACGTCATTGCCGGTCTGGCCTTCGGCACCGAAGTCAACACCATCGAGTCGGGCGACAACCAGATCCAGCAGCACCTGGACAACGCGCTGGGCGGCATCTTCCGCCGCACCATGTCACCCCTGCCCTATTGGCGCTGGTTCAAGCTGCCCGTCGACCGGCGCATGGAACGCAGCATGGCCGCCGTGGGCCAGGCCATCGAAGGCTTCATCAGCCAGGCCAAGGCCCGGCTGCAGGCCGACCCCTCACGCCGCGAGCACCCGCCCAACCTGCTGGAGGCGATGCTGGTGGCGGCCGAAGCCGAAGGCGCCAAGCTCAGCGACCTCGACGTGGCCGGCAATGTCTCGACCATGCTGTTCGCCGGCGAAGACACCACCGCCAACACCCTGGCCTGGTTGATCTGGCTGCTGCACAAGCATCCCGCCGCGCTGCAAAGCGCACAGCAGGAGGTGCTTGAACAGGTGCCCGACCTGGCACGGGCCACGCCGCAGCAGATCGAGGCCCTGCCCTACCTGGAGGCCTGCGTCAACGAGGCCATGCGCCTGAAGCCGGTGGCGCCGTTCCTGGTCCTGCAGGCGCTGCAGGACTGCACCGTGGGCGACGTGCAGGTGCCCCGCGACACCCTGATCTGGTGCGTGCTGCGCCACGACAGCATGAAGGAAGAGCATTTCAGCAGCCCGACCGAGTTCCAGCCCGAACGCTGGCTGGGCGAGGCCAGCAACAGCAGCAGTGCCAAGCGTGTGGCCATGCCCTTCGGCTCAGGCCCGCGCATCTGCCCCGGCCGCTACCTGGCGCTGCACGAGATCAAACTGGCCATGGCCATGCTGCTGGGCAGCTTTGACATCCTGGACGTCACCACACCCGACGGCGGCCCGGCGCAAGAGGTGATGCATTTCACGATGAACCCGGTGGGCTTGGGGATGAGACTGGCGCAGCGGGAGGGCTGAGCGGCGATCCCACGCTCCAATGGTGTCCAGGGTTCTAGGGGGTGGCTGGCTGTAAAGCAGGATTACCAGGCGTTAACCCTTACTCTTGGCTCGCAGATTCCGTTGCATTTCGATCGCACTCATGAGATCGTGCTGGCAG
>JANOWE010000071.1:0-20599 GCA_031417735.1 Betaproteobacteria bacterium | reverse complement strand
CCTGATTGCCATGTTGTCGCTGCTGGCCAACCTGCCCGCCGCCGCCTTCGACCTGCAAGGCCACCGCGGCGCGCGCGGCCTGGCGCCCGATAACACGCTGCCGGCCTTTGCCGCTGCGCTCAGTCTGGGCGTGAGCACGCTGGAGATGGACATCGCCATCACCCGCGACGGCGTGCTGGTGATCTCGCACGACCCGGTGCTCAACCCCGACCTGGTGCGCGGGCCCGACGGCCAGTACGTGGCGCCACACGGCCCGGCCATCCGCACGCTGGGCTTTGACGAGCTGCAGCGCCTCGATGTGGGCCGCATCAAGCCCGGCTCGCGTTACGCGGCCCAGTTTCCCGATCAGCAGGCCATCGACGGCACGCGCATGCCGCGCCTGGCCGATGTGTTTGCGCTGGTCAACAAGGCCGGCAACCGCGCCGTCAACTTCGACATCGAAACCAAGGTCTCACCGCTGGCGCCCGACGACACCATCGCGCCCGAGCCCTTTGCCCGCGCGCTGATCGCCGCCATCCGCGAGGCCGGCATGGCCAGCCGCAGCCAGATCCAGAGCTTCGACTGGCGCACGCTGCAGGTGGTGCAGCAAGAGGCGCCCGAGATCCGCACCGTCTACCTCAGCGCCCAGCAGCGCTGGCTGGACAACGTGGGCAGCACCAGCGCGCAAGTCTCGCCCTGGACGGCCGGCTTCAAGTACGCCGACCATGGCTCGGTGCCCAAGCTGATCCATGCCGCCGGCGGCCGGATCTGGGGCGTGCACTTCAACGACCTGAACGCGGAGTCACTGAAGGAAGCCAAGGCCCTGGGCATCACCGTGATGCCGTGGACGGTGAACGAGCCGGCGCACATTGCCCGCATGCTGGACCTGGGCGTGGACGGCATCATCAGTGACCGGCCCGACCGGGTGCGGGCCGAGATGCAGCGGCGCGGCATGGCCCTGCCCGATGCCACGCCCGTGACGCCATGACCAGGCGCGTAGACGAGCCCATCAAGCACGGCGGCATGGCTGGCGAGCCGGTCCCGCATCCGCCCGATGCGGCAGGCCTGGTCGACCGCCGCATCTTCCTGCGCCGGGGCCTGCAGTTCGGCTTGGTCAGCGGCACGGCGGCCAGCGCAGGCGCCGCACAGGCGCCGGCAGCGGAACCGACCAGCGCGGGCATCGGCCGGCCCGCCGGACAGGGCTTCAGCGGCTACGGCCAACCGTCAGCGCATGAGGCGCAGGTGCTGCGCAGCATCGGCCTGAACATGGTGGGCGACAGCGGCAATGGCGCGGCCTGGACGCCGATCGACCGGCTCGAAGGCACGCTCACGCCCAACGGCCTGCACTTCGTGCGCAGCCACCATGGCACGCCGCAGATCGACCCCGCGCAGCATCGGCTGCTGGTGCACGGCCTGGTCGACCGGCCGCTGTCGTTCGGCGTGCAGGACCTGCTGCGCTACCCCATGCAGTCGCGCCAGCTGGTCATCGAATGCGGCGGCAACAGCCATGCCGGCTGGTTCGAAGAACCGGTGCAGCGCAGCGTGGCGCTCACCCATGGCCTGGTCTCCTGCGCCGAATGGGCCGGCGTGCCGCTGCAGCTGCTGCTCGACGAATGCGGCGTGCAGCCGGGCGCGGCCTGGGGCGTGGCCGTGGGCGCCGACGCCGGGGCGATGCAGATGAGCCTGCCGCTGGACAAGCTGCGTGCGGACTGCCTGGTCGCGCTGTACCAGAACGGTGAGCGGCTGCGGCCCGAAAACGGCTACCCGATGCGCCTGCTGGTCCCAGGCTGGAAGGGCGTGCTGCATGTCAAATGGCTGGCCTCGCTGCAGCTCAGTGCGCAGCCGGCCATGGCCCGCAACGAGACCGCGCGCTACACCGAACTGCTGCCTTCGGGCCGGGCGCAGCAGTTCAGCTTCGAGATGGGGGTGAAGAGCGTGATCACCACGCCCTCGCACGGCCAGCGCCTGAACGGTCCCGACCTGTACGAGATTCGTGGCCTGGCCTGGACGGGCCGGGGTGCGGTGCGCCAGGTCGACGTGTCGGCCGACGGCGGTGCGCACTGGGTGCCGGCCGCGCTGCAACAGCCGGTGCTGCCGCTGAGCTGGACCCGCTTTCGCGCCGCCTGGCGCTGGGACGGCCGGCCCGCGCTGCTGCAAAGCCGTGCCACCGACGACAGCGGCCAGGTCCAGCCCACCCGCGAAGCGCTGGTGGACGAACGGGGCCGGCGCGGCTTCTACCACTACAACGCCATCGTGACCTGGGAGGTCGATGCCCAAGGCCAACTGCTGCACAGCTATGGCCTGGAGTGAGCGTGCGTCCGGCGCCATCCCGTCCGGGCTGACCTGCGCACGGCGCCTGACGGCACTGGCGCTGACCAGCGCCGGTCTGTGCAGCGGGCCGGCCAGTGCCCAGCCGGCAGCGGCCTTGAGCGCCACGCCGCATGCGCCCCGCCTGGGTCAGGCCGTGGACGCGGCGCTGGCCGCGCGAGCAGAAGGCACGGTATTCCCTGACGGCCGTGGCCTGCCGCCCGGGCACGGCAGCGTGGCCGAAGGTGAGCTTCTGTACAGCGCCCGGTGCCTGGCCTGCCACGGCGCGCTCGGAGTCGGTGGCCCTGGCGGCCGGCTGGCCGGCGGCGGGCCGCTGGCAGGTCCGGCGCGGGTGGAGAAGACCATCGGCCAGTTCTGGCCCTATGCCACCACCGTGTTCGACTATGTGCGCCGGGCCATGCCGCAGAACGCGCCCGGCTCGCTCAGCGACGCACAGAGCTACGCCCTGAGCGCCTACCTGCTGCACCTGAACGGGCTGGTCGCCGCCGACGCCGAGCTCGATGCCGCGCGCCTGCCGCTGCTGCGCATGCCCAACCGCGACGGTTTCATCGTCGCACCCCGCAGCCCGGCGCCGGTTCGCTGACGCAGGCCAGCCGGGCCGGCGTCGGGCTCAGAAAGGCCGGTTCACCAGCACCCGCCCGAACTGCGGGTGGTGCATGCTGCGCACCTCATGCTCAAGCTGCAGCAGCGGCCGGCCGTCGTCGGGGTCGACCAGCCGCTCGAAGCGGTATTGGTTGGCATCGCTTTCTTCACTGACCAGACCGAGGTCCAGTAAGCGCTGGTGCACGCCTGAAAAGTCGGCCACGGTGATCTGCAGGTGGTGGCCGTCGTAGGTGGCCAGCGGCTGCGCCGTCTCACGGTAGACCAACTGGTTGCGGGGACCGGCCGTGACGCGGGTGAACGTGCCCTGCGCATCGTCGCCCTGGCTGACCCTGGCGCCCAGCACCTGGGCATAAAAGCGTGCGATGCCGGCCGCCGTGCCGCTGGGCGTGTGCATCTCCAGCCAGGGCATGCCCAGCCGCATCGCGCCATAGCGCGCGGTGTCGGGCCCATGTACCACGATGCGGTTGCCCCAGGGGCAGCTCAGCACCACCGCGTTGCCTTGCCGGTCAAAAGCAAACAGGGTCTGCGCCAACGCCGGTTGCACCGCCGACAGCCGGGCCATCAAGGCATCCAGGTCGGGCAGCACCAGGTGGGTGCTGCCACGCAACGCCTGGGCCGGCCCCACCGGCAGATGAAACTGGCTGCTGCCCACATTGACCCAGGCGTTGGTCACGCCGGTCTGCATGAAGGGGTCGCGCGTCAGGCCCAGGCCGCTGATGTAGAACTGCACCGCCAGCAACTGGTCGGGCACCCGGATGTTGAGGTGGCCGAATTCGACGATGTTGCCCACGTCCTGCGTGCGGCGGTCGAAGGGAATAGGGGCTGGGCTCATGGTGGCGGGCGGGATGGTCAGTTGTTGGCACCCATTCTGATCCCGTGGTGCCCAGCGGACCACAATGGGCGCTGATGCCAGGGCCCCTGCCGCCCGTGTTGGCCAGGCCTGGCGCCCGGACTGGAGATCTTCACGATGATCGAACCCTTGCTGCTCACTGCCACCCATCTGTCCACCTTTGACGGCGAGCGCCTGCTGACCAAGGCCAGCGGCTTTTTCTTCGCCCGCGACGACCGTTTGTACCTCGTCACCAACGGCCACGTGGTGCTGGACGCGGCCAGCGACCACCACCCCAACCGCATCGAATGTGAGCTGCACACCGACGCGGTGAACCTGACCCTGTCCACCAACTGGTCGGTGCTGCTGTTCCAGGACGGCAAGAGCGTCTGGCACCAGGGCCGTGATTCGGCCGGCGAAATCGACGTGGCGGCGATCGAGATCGACCGCGCTGCCCTGCCCGCTGGCGTGCAGCTGATGGCCTTCACGCCCGAGCACCTGCAGGTCGACTTCGACGGCGTCGAGATCGGCGCGCCGGTGCTCATCCTGGGCTTTCCACTCGGCTTTCACGACACCCTGCACCATCTGCCGGTGGTGCGGCAGGCGGTGATCGCCTCGTCCTACGGCCTGCGCTTCCAGGGCCAGGGCTACTTTCTGACCGATGGCCGCACCCACCGGGGCACCAGCGGCTCACCGGTGGTGTTGCGTGCCCCTGCAGCCGCGCCCAGCAGCGGACGGTCCGAGGGCTTGCCCTGGAAGCTGCTGGGCATCCACTCGGCCCGGCTGGACATGCGCACGCGTGACCTGGTGCAGGATGAATCACTGGGCCTGAACTCGGCCTGGTATGCCGACATCCTGATGACGTTGACCGAAGCCCCGGCCGTCAACCCGGCGCCACCCGCACCCGCACCCGCACCCGCACCACCGCCACCGCCCGCCGTCAGCGGGACGTAGCCGAGTCCGGTTTAGCATGGCGGCATGAACCTGAACACCATCGATCTGACCCCCGCGTCGCCGGCCAAGGCGACGATCATCATGCTGCACGGCCTGGGCGCCGACGGCACTGACTTTCTGCCGCTGGCCGATGAGCTCAAGCTCGACGCGGTAGGCCCCGTGCGCTGGGTCATGCCCCGCGCGCCGGTGCGGCCGGTGACGATCAACGGAGGCGCACCGATGCGCGCCTGGTACGACATCATGGGCACCGACCTGGCCAGGCGTGAAGACGAGACCGGCCTGCGCGACTCTGCGGCCCAGGTGCTGGCGCTGATAGCGCGTGAGGTGGCCCTGGGCATGCCGGCCGAGCGCATCGTGCTGGCGGGCTTTTCGCAGGGCTGCGCGATCAGCCTGCTGGCCGGGCTGCGCTGCCCGCAGCGTCTTGCCGGCGTGGCGGGGCTCTCAGGCTATTTGCCACTGCCCGCCGCCACTGCGGCCGAGCGCCACGCCGCCAACCAGGCCACACCGGTGTTCCTGGCCCACGGCCGGCAAGACGAGATGGTCAGCCTGGCCCGTGGCCAGCAGGCGCGCGATGCACTGTTGGCGCTGGGCCAGACCGTGCAGTGGCACGACTACCCCATGGGCCACTCACTGTGCATCGAAGAGGTGCGTGACCTGCAGGCCTGGTTGCTGAAGGTGCTGGGCTGATCAGGCCGGCAGCAGGCGCAGCTGGGCCCGGTCCAGGCCCAGCCTGACGTCCGTTTGCACCGCCAGCATGGGTTGGCCGGCATGGTGGGACTGCTCGGCCACCACCCGCGTGTCGCCCATGCGCAGCTCGTAGCGGGTGAAGGCACCCAGGTATTCGGAGGCCACCACCGTGGCCGGCAGCCAGGCCAGGCGGGTGTCGGTGGCCGCGCCATTGACCGCTGGATTCACCAGCACCCGCAGCGTGTGCGGCCTGAAGCTGAGCAAGGCCCGGGCATCGTCCCGCCAGCCCGGCTGCGGCGGCAAGGCCAGTTCACCCACACCGTCCACCTGCAGCAGCAGGGCGTCGCCACCGGTGGCCAGCACCCGGGCTGGCAACAAATTCATGGTGCCGACGAAGCTGGCCACAAAGGCGTTCACCGGCTCGTCATACAGCTGCTGCGGCGTGCCCACCTGCTGCAGCACGCCTTGCTGCAGCACGGCCATGCGGTCGGCGGTGGCCATGGCCTCTTCCTGGTCGTGCGTCACAAAGATGGTGGTGATGCCCAGACGCCGCTGCAGCGCCAGCAGCTCTTGCCGCATCTGCACGCGCAGGCTCTTGTCCAGGTTGGACAGCGGCTCGTCCAGCAGCAGCACCTGCGGCTCGATGACCAGGGTGCGGGCCAGCGCCACACGCTGTTGCTGACCGCCTGACAGTTGACCCGGCCGGCGCTGGGCATGGTCGACCAGGCCCACCAGGTCCAGTGCCTGGGCCACGCGCTCACGCTGCCGGGCTTTGGGCACCCGGCGCTCGACCAGGCCAAAGGCGACGTTGTCCCAGACCGACAGATGCGGCCACAGCGCATAGCTTTGAAAGACCATGCCGATGTTGCGCTGCCAGGGCTCCAGCGCGCCGATGTCCACGCCGTCCACCAGCAACTGGCCCTGGCTTGGGCGGTTGAAGCCGGCGATCAAGCGCAGCAGGGTGGACTTGCCCGAGCCCGAGGGCCCCAGCAGCGCAAAGAACTCACCCGGCGCAATGTCCAGGCTGACGCCCTTGATCACCTCGGTGGCGCCATAGGCCAGGTGGACCTGGCGGCATTGAACAGGGGTCTTTTTCATCGTTGTGCATCCAGAACCTGCTGGCTGCGGGCCACCACCCGGTGCGACAGCCAGGTGCCCAGGCCCACCACCACGATGGCCAGCACACCCAGCGCCGCGCCCGGGCCGCGGCCGGCCACGCTTTGCATGTAGAGGTAGATGCCGTAGCTCATCGGCGCCTGCGATTCGGCAGAGGTCAGCAAGATCGTCGCCGACAACTCCACCGCGGCGGTGATGAAGCTGGTCACAAAACCGGCCAGCATGCCGCCCGCCACCAGTGGCACCACGACCCGGCGGATGGTGCTGAGCTGGGTCGCGCCCAGGCTTTGCGCCGCCTCTTCCAGCGACACATGCACCTGCTGCAGCGCGGCCACACAGGCCCGCAAGGCATAGGGCAGGCGGCGCACCGCATAGGCCAGCATGATCATGACCCAGGTGCCGGTGAGCAGGATGTCGGTGCCCGGCAGCAGCCAGCCCTTGTACAAACGCAAGAAGCCGATCGCCAGCACGATGCCCGGCACGGCCAGCGACGCGGTGGCGATCCAGTCCAGCCATTGCCGCGCCGGCAGCGTGCTGCGCAGCATCAGCCACGCAATCGTCAGGCCCAGCAGCATGTCCAGCCCGGCGGCCAGGCCGCAGTACAGCAGGGTGTTTTTCATCATGCCGCCGGCGTCCTGGAACACGGTGGCGTAATGCGCCAGCGTGTAGGCGTCGGGCAGCGGCGTAAAGCTCCAGACCTGGGCCAAGGACAGCAGCAGCACACCGATGTGCGGCGACAGCACCACCACCAGCACGACGATGACCCAGGCCTGGGCCAGCAGCGTGGCCCCCGGTGACAAACGCCGCTGCGGCAACGCGCCGCCGCCCTTTTGTGTCGTGGCGTAGTCGCGGCCCTTCAGCGTGCGCGCCGACAGCGCCATCGCGGCAATTGAAAAGCCGATCATGATCACGCTGATGACATAGCCCAGCGGGTCTTCCAGCCCGACCTGGGTGATGCGCAAATAGGCCTGCGGCGCCAGCAGATTGGTCTGGCCCATCACCAGCGGCGTGCCCAGGTCGTCAAACACCTTGACGAACACCAGCGACGCGCCGCCGACAAAGCCCGGCATGGCCAGCGGAAAGACCACCCGCCAGAACAGGCGCCAGCCCTTGCAGCCCAGGTTCAGCGCGGCCTCTTCCATCGCGCCGTCGATGTTGCGCAGCGCCACCGTCAGGTTCATCAGGATGAACGGAAAGTAATGGATGGCCTCGACGAAGACCACGCCGCCCATCCCCTCCATCACCGGAATCGTGAAGCCGACATGCTGCTGCAGCAGCAGGTTCACCGCGCCAGAGCGGCCATAGATCAGCTGCAGCGCCACCGCGCCCACAAATGGCGGCATCACCAGCGGCAGCACGCCCAGGGTGTGGATCAGGATGCTGCCGCGAAAGCGGAAGCGCACCGTGAAGTAGGCCAGCGGCACCGCGATCAATGCGGCGAACAAGGCCGAGAGCACGGCCACCCACAGGCTGTTGAAGAAGGACTCGCGCATCAGCGACTGGCCGAAGAATGCGTCGAAGTGGCCCAGCGTCAGGCTGCCGTCGGCCTCGACAAAGGCGGTGATGAACACCGTGGCCACCGGCAGCACCAGGAACAGCAGCAAGAAGGCCAGCACCAGGCCGGCGGCCAGCCACACGCCGGCGGGTATGCGCCGACCTGCGCCCTGGGTCGGCGCTGCCACTGCGGCAGAGCTCAAGACCTAACGCACCAAGCCGGCGGCCTGCCCGGCCAGCGCCTTGGCGCGGCTGTACTGCTCGCGCGCCTGGTTGTTCCAGCGGTCTTCCAGGCCAGTGACCTGCTTGTTCACCGCCGCGTCTTTCTTGTTGGCGGTGAACAGGGCCAGGAAGTTCTTGTCGCCGGCCAGCCCGGCGCCCACCACCGGCGCGAAGGCCAGCTCACGCGCCTGCTTGAGCAGCGCGGCGGCAGCGGCGTTGGGCTTCCTGGCCAGCGCGGCGTCGGCGCTGTGGATGGCTTGCGTGGCGGCCTGCAGCTCTTTCAGGCGGAAGGTGATGGTCTGGTCGAACAGGGCCGAGACCAGGTTGTAGCGCGACTCGCTGAGGTCGGAATCAAACTGCAGCTTGGCGCGCCTGGCGATCTCGAACGGGTTGGGGTAGCCCGCCGGCAGCTTGCCCTTCAACTGCTCGGGCGGCAGGATGGGCAGGCGCGAGATCTTCGGGTCCAGCAGCAGTTCCTGCCCCGCGGCCGAGACGGTGAAGGCGATGAACTGCCGCGCCTCGGCCGGGTTCTTGCCACCGGCCACCAGGGCGATGTTGGCCGGCACCACCGCCGTCACATCGGGGTAGGCAAACTCAACCGGAAAGCCCGAGTACTTGCCGGCCAGGCCGAAGAAGTCGATCACCAGGCCGATGCCGAACTGGCCGTTGTTGACGCCGTCGGGCACACCGAAGCTGCGCTCGGTGATGGCCGCGCTGTTGCCGGCGATGTGCAGCAACTGGGTCCAGCCCTTGTCCCAGCCCTCGCCCTGCAGCAAGGTTTCCACCGTCAAATGGGTGGTGCCCGAGCGCGACGGCGCGCTCATCGCCACATGACCGAAGTACACCGGCTTGGCCAGATCGGCCCATTGCGCCGGCGCGGGCAGCTTGTGCGCGGCCAGGTAGCGGGTGTTCCACATCAGGCCATAGCCGGCCAGGGCCTGGCCCAGATAGAAGCCCTGGGGGTCGTTGATGGGGTAGTTGCCGACCTTGGTCGGCGCGGCCGGGTTGGCCAGGTCGCTCACCTTGTCCAGCAGCTTTTGCCCGGCCAGCACCTCGAAGGCGTCGGGCGCCGAGGCCCAGAACACATCGGGCCGCTGGCCCGGCGGCAGTTCACGCACATAGGCGATGCCCTGCACGGTGTTCTTGTTCAGCAGCTCGAGCTTGATCGTCGGGTTGGCCTTCTCGAACGCGGTCTTGTAGGCCTGGGTCAGCTCTTTGGGGAAGGAGGTGACAACGGTGACCGTACCAGCCAGTGCGGGCGCGGCCAGGCTGGTGGCCAGGGCCAGCGCGAACAGGCTTGAGCTCAGGGTCGAGCTCAGGCTGAAAGGTGGGCGGGAAGGCATGCAGTCTCCGGTCGGTGCAGGGCCGCATGCTGCCAGCCTGAGCGGGGACTTCACATCCTGATTGACCCGTGCCAGGCGTCCGGCTGTCGAGCTCACCGCAAACTGGGGGTGGGCCGCCTCAGCGCGGTGCCGACGCGGCGCCCATGGCCACCATGTCGGGCGAGCAGGCGACCCAGCTCTGGCCGACAGGCCAGACCATCGCGGCCAGTCGGGCCTGCAGGACGGCATCGGCCTGCGGCAACTGCAACAGCAGCGGTGCGGCGGGCAGCCCGGACCGAAAGGCCACCAGCCGTGCGGTGTGGACCCCGCGCCGACCCAGGTCCACCAGGGCCTGCTCGGCCGCAGCGCGCTCGGCGTAGCGACCCAGCAGCAGGCCCGGCACCACGCCCGGCGGCAGCGAGGTCGAACTGCTCAGCGTGCTGGCCTCGACCTTCAGCCGACGCAGCTCTTCCTGCTTGCGTTGCAGCACCTGGGGGTCGGCATAGCGGCCCATCACGATCAGCCAGGTGGTCGGCCGTTCGTCGGCTGGCGCAGATGAAGCAGACGCCGCCATGTCTGTGGGCGGCGCAAGCAGGCGCCAGGCGCCCGCCGTGACGCCAGCCTGCAACAGCAGTTGTTCGACGGCGGCCCGATCATCGCCGGCCATCGGGCCGGTCTGCACACAGGCCAGGGACTGGCCGGACGCAGCACCGGCCGACGCCGTGCTGGCGGGCGGCGTCGCGTCTGACGCGGCGCTCACCACCGGGGCCGATGCGGCGCTGGCCAGGCCGGCTGCCGCGCTGGCCGCAGCGCCGGCCGGCAGCAGCTGCAACTGGACCAGGTTGAGCTGGCGAGCCAGACGCTCGGGCTCGCGCTGATGCTGGAGCGCACCAGGCCAGACCTGATCCAGCCCACCCAGGTTGGCCAGCAGCAGCGCGGCGTTGGCCAGCAACAGCGCCAGCAGCAAAGGCCTCAGCATGGCGCTGCGCCTGCCCCATCTGGCGCCGGCCCCGCCGCTGCTCCTGGCGGCTGCAGTCCCAGCTCACCACTGCGCACCGGGTGCCGGCCGTCGGCATTGCGCAGCCACAGCACGCCCTGCTCGTCCACGCCGTCGGCCTGGCCCTGCAGCGGCGCTTCATCACCCGCGGCCTGCGTGCGCAGCCAGCGACCGGCCAGCAGGTCACGCCGGGCAAAGGCGGTGCCCAGCGGCGCAAAACCGGCCTGCTCAAAATCCAGCAAGGCCTGCAGCAGCGGCACGGCAATTCTGGCCAGCGCCTGCGCGGCGTCCATGCCAGGCAGCAGGGTTTGCAGATGGGCATGGCCCCAGGGCAGGGCCTGGGCCGAAGCCAGCGTTGCCGGCCGGGGCAGCACATTCAGCCCCACGCCGACAACGGCCCAGCGCCTGTCGGCGCCACCCACGGTCTCGATCAGGATGCCGCCCAGCTTGTGGCCGGGCAGGGCCGGGTCGTCGATACGCAGCAGCAGGTCGTTGGGCCATTTGATGCCCAGGCGAGCGGGTTCTCCGGGCGAGGCCGGGTCCAGTGCGTCGACCAGGGCCAGGCCCACAGCCAGCGACAGGCCCGACCAATCCTGCGGCGCCAGCGGCACGGCCAGTGAAAAGGTCAGCGAGGCGCCAGCCTGCGACCACCAGGCCTTGCCCTGTCGGCCCCGGCCGGCGGTCTGCTGCTCGGCCACCAGCAGGCAGGGCGGGCCGTCGGGTGCGTGGCGCAGGCGTTCAAGCAGCTCGGTGTTGGTCGAGCCCACGCTGGCCTGCACCTGCACCAGCAGTCCTGGCAGCAGTGCCTGCAGCGCCTGCTGCAGCGCCTGAGGCTGCCAGTCCAGCACGGTGGCGGCGGCCATGGTCGGCGGCTGCTTCAGGTCTTGGCCTTGCGGCCCGACGAGCGCCTGGGCGCGAGCATGCAGCCTCGGCAGTTGGCAGCGCCGCAGCGGCATTCAAAACGCTTCTTCAGCGCCGGTGTCATGCGTTCGTCGATGACCAGGCCGTAGTCGAAGAACAGCTCCTCGCCCGGGTGGATGTCATGCAGCGCGAGCAGAAAGATCCGGCCGGCGCTGTCGTCGGCCTCGATGTTGGGCGCGCAGGAATGGTTGATCCAGCGCGAAGAGTTGCCACCGACCAAGCCATCGATGACGCGCTCGTCGTCGACATGAAAGTAGAAGGTGTGGTCGGGCTGTGACGGGTCATGCGGGTGGCGGGCAATGGCCTGGGCCCAGCTGATGACCTCGCCCACGTACTCGATCACCGTGCTGCCCTTGGCGATGGGCTGCAGCGCGAACACGCCCCGGCCATGCACGCCGCTCTTGCGCACCTGCAGGCGACGCCCACCCGGCTTGGCTTTCACGGCGGGCGCGACGCCCGCCAGATGCGCTGCCGGCGCACGCGCCGCAGGCTGGGGCGCAAGGGTCTGGCGAGGGCTGGCGTGTACGGGCTTGGTCATTGGTTACAGTGGTTCCATGGGCGTACGCGTGCACGAGGGTGTGCGAGTGCGCGCGAGGCTGGCGGATTGTAGGCATGGCCTACAGCGCCGCATTGCAGCGATTTAAGAACTGAATATGACCAAGACACTGATCATTGCCGAGAAGCCCAGCGTGGCGCAGGACATCGTGCGCGCGCTCACGCCGGTGGCCGGCAAGTTCGAAAAACATGACGACCACTTCGAGAGCGAGCGCTATGTCGTCAGCTCGGCCGTGGGCCATCTGGTCGAGATCAAGGCGCCGGATGAATACGACGTCAAGCGTGGCAAATGGAGCTTTGCCCATCTGCCGGTGGTACCGCCGCACTTTGACCTGGCGCCGATCGACAAGGCCAAGAGCCGGCTCAATGCCCTGGTCAAGCTGGTCAAGCGCAAGGACGTGACGGCCTTGATCAACGCCTGCGACGCGGGCCGCGAGGGTGAGCTGATCTTCCGTTTGATCGTGCAGTACGCCGGGGTCGGCAAGGAGGTCGCTGGCGCTCCCGTGCTCAAGACCGCACTCGACAAGCCCGTGCAGCGGCTGTGGCTGCAGAGCATGACGCCGCAGGCCATCCGCGACGGCTTCGACAACCTGCGCAGCGACAAGCAGATGCTGGGCCTGGCCGACGCCGCGCGCAGCCGCAGCGAGGCCGACTGGCTGGTGGGCATCAACGGCACGCGGGCGATGACCGCCTTCAATTCACGCGACGGTGGCTTCTTTCTCACCACCGTGGGCCGGGTGCAGACGCCCACGCTGTCGATCATGGTCGAGCGAGAGGAAAAGATCCGCAAGCATGTCTCGCGCGACTACTGGGAGATCAAGGCCGGCTTCAATGCAGGTGCCGGCCAGTACGAAGGCAAATGGTTCGACCCCAAGTTCAGGAAAGACGAGGACAGCGACCGCCGCGCCGACCGGCTGTGGAACGAGGCCCAGGCCAACACCATCCGCGACGCGGTGCTGGGCCAGACCGGCACAGTGCGTGAAGAGTCCAAGCCCAGCAACTCCAGCAGCCCGCTGCTCTACGACCTGACCACCTTGCAGCGCGAGGCCAACAGCCGCTTCGGCTTTTCGGCCAAGACCACGCTGGGCCTGGCCCAGGCGCTGTATGAGAAGCACAAGGTGCTGACCTACCCGCGTACCGATTCACGCGCGCTGCCCGAAGACTATGTGGCCACCGTGAAGGACACCTTCCAGATGATCGCCGGCGAGGACATGCCCGGCCCGCTGCGCGAGCTGGCACAGCATGCGCGCAAGGGCCTGAAGGAAGGCTATGTCAAGCCGACCAAGCGGGTCTTCGACAACAGCAAGGTCTCTGACCATTTCGCCATCATCCCCACGCTGCAGGCCCCCAGGAGCCTGACCGAGATCGAGGCCAAGCTCTACGACATGGTCGTCAAGCGCTTCATCGCGGTGTTCTACCCGCCGGCCGAGTTCATGGTCACGACCCGCATCACCGAAGTGGCCAGCCAACAGTTCCAGACCAACGGCAAGGTGCTGGTCAACCCGGGCTGGCTGGCGGTGTACGGCAAGGAAGCGCAGGACGAAGACGCCAACCTGGTGCCGGTGACCGCGGGCGAGACCGTGGCCAATGAATGGGTGGACGCCAATGCGCTCAAGACCAAGCCGCCGGCCCGCTACAGCGAGGCCACGCTGCTCTCGGCCATGGAAGGCGCGGGCAAGCTGATCGACGACGACGAGCTGCGCCAGGCCATGGCCGAGAAGGGCCTGGGCACGCCCGCCACGCGGGCCCAGGTCATCGAGGGCCTGATCGCCGAGAAGTACATCCTGCGCGAGGGCCGTGAACTCTGCCCCACGGCCAAGGCCTTCCAGCTGATGACCCTGCTGCGTGGCCTGGCCATCGAGGACCTGACCAAGCCCGAGCTGACCGGCGACTGGGAATTCAAGCTGTCCGAGATGGAGCATGGCCGCCTCAGCCGCCAGGCCTTCATGACCGACATCGCGGCGATGGCCGAGCGCATCGTGCGCAAGGCCAAGGAGTACGACCGCGACACCATCCCCGGCGACTACGCCACGCTGACCGCGCCCTGCCCCAACTGCGGCGGCCTGGTGAAGGAGAACTACCGCCGCTTCAGCTGCGTGGGGGCTGGCGGCCGGCCTGGCGCCGGGCCGTCCCAAGCCGGCCGAGCCCCCTTGGGGGGTGGGGCAGGTACCCCGACCCCTGGGGGTCAGGACACAGAGGGCTGCGGCTTTTCGATGACCAAGATTCCGGCCAGCCGCAGCTTCGAGTTGCATGAGGTCGAGACCTTTCTGCGCGAACACAGAATAGGCCCGCTGGAGGGCTTTCGCTCCAAGGCCGGCTGGCCGTTCACCGCCGAACTCAAGCTGGTGCGTGACGACGAGATCAGGAACTGGAAGCTGGAGTTCGATTTCGGCGACGACGCCAAGAAGGCCGAAGGTGACGGCGATCCGGTCGACTTCACGGGTCAGCCGTCGATGGGGGCCTGCCCCAAATGCAAGGGCCATGTCTACGAGCATGGCAGCAACTATGTCTGCCAGCATGCGGTGGGCGCGACCGTGACCTGCGACTTCAAGACCGGCAAGGTGATCCTGACCCAGCCGGTGTCGTTCGAGCAGGTGACCAAGCTGCTGGCCACCGGCAAGACCGACCTGCTCGACGGCTTTGTGTCCAACCGCACCAAGCGCAAGTTCAAGGCCATGCTGGTCTGGGACGAGAAGGAGGGCAAGGTCGGCTTCGAATTTGCACCGCGCGCTGACGGCAAGCCGGCCTACAAGTCGGCGGCAAAAGCGGCGGCAAAAGCGGCTGCCAAAACGGCTGCCAAAACGGCCATCAGGCCAGCCGCCAAGAAGGTCGCCAGGAAGGCCGCCGCCCGTGCCCCGGCAGGCAGGGCCAAGGCCTGAGCACTTGGCGGCTGGCCGGGCCCCAAAGCCACGCTGCCCGCCAGACCAGGCCTGCGCCGGCGCAGCGATGATCGGCCGGCCATGTCTCTGATCGTGCTGCACAAGCTGCTGGCCCTCTTTTTTACCGTGGCCGTCGGCTGGGTCGCCGGTCGCATGCGCTGGCTGGGTGAGCCTGCCGGCGGCACCGACCCCGCGCGCCTGCTGGGCAACGCCGCGTTCTATATCTTTGTGCCGGCGCTGCTGTTTCGCAGCACCGCCCGGCTCGATCTGTCGCGAATGCCCTGGACCATGGTGCTGGCCTTTTTTGTGCCGGTGCTGGTGCTGGCCGCGCTGGTGGTGGTCTGGGGCCGGCGCCGCCAGCGGGGCCAGCGCGCGGCCGACCTGGCCGCCGGTGAGCTGGCTGCGGCCGAACCGACAGCCCGCGCCATTGCGGTGGTGTTCGGCAACTCGGTGCAGGTGGGCATTCCGCTGGCCGCGGCGATCTTTGGCGACACCGGCCTGGGCATGCATGTGGCCCTGGTCAGCCTGCATGCGCTGGTGCTGCTGACGGTGCTGACGCTGATGGTCGAGATCGATCTGGGCCGGGCCCGGGCCCGGCACGAGGCCAGTGCCAGCCTGCGCCGCACGCTGCGCAAGACGGTGCGCAACACGGTGATTCACCCGGTCACGCTGCCGGTGCTGGCCGGCCTGGGTGTCAATCTTTTGGGCCTGCCAATGCCAGGGCCGCTGGACGAAACGCTGGCGCTGCTGGGCAGTGCCGTGGCGCCGCTGTGTCTGGTGCTGATCGGCATCTCTCTGGCCTACACCCGCGTGGCCGGCGCGGTGGGCGCGGCGCTGCAGCTGTCTGTGCTCAAGCTGCTGGTGCAGCCCGCCCTGGTGCTGGTGGTGGCGCACTGGGGTTTTGGCCTGGCCGGCCTGCCGCTGCAGGTGGTGGTGCTGATGGCCGCCCTGCCCACCGGCAGCAATGCGCTGATCTTTGCCCAGCGCTACCGTGCCGGCGAGGTCCAGGCCACGGCCACCATCGTGGTCTCCACGCTGGGCTTCATGCTCAGCGCACCGTTGTGGCTGGCGTTGCTGGCGCGGCTGGGCTGAGCGCGGGCGGCAAGCGGCAACTGTTCGCTCCACCCCCTTCGAAAGAGAAGGGGTGAAGACGGTGGCCTCACTTGCCGCCCGGCATCGTCTGCCGCTCGTCGTCGCGGATCTCGGTGCGCAGCACCTGGCCCTGGCGGCTGAAGATGACCGAAAAAATCTTCTTGTCCTGGCCGGCCATAAAGAACCATTCCCAGACCTCCTCATCGGGCTTGCCCGGGTAGTTCTGGGTCTTGGCATGGCGGCCGAGCAGGCCGCGCACCTCGTCCTGGCTCAGCCCGGGCTGCACCAGCGCAAAGTTCTCTGCCGTGAGCTGCTGGCGCAGCGACGACATCTTGCCGTCGGCGCCGATGCGGATCTCGACATTGGTCCAGCCCTCGGGCTGGCGCGGGTAACTGAAGACCTTGGCGCCGTCGGCCTTTTCCACCACCCCCACCGGGTCGCCGAACTGTTTGCGCACATCGGCCTCGGTCGACACGCCGACTTCGAGTTTTTCGATGCGCTGCTGGTCGCAGCCCCAGAGCAGGGTGGTGGCCAGCACAAACAGCAGGGTGGTGAACAGGCGCATGGGGTTCCTTGCAGGCTTCGGTGGCGGGTCATTCTGCCCGTCGGCCCAGTTCGCCGACAATTCGCGCCATGAATGCCGTCGACATCCCCAGCACCATGGCCCTGATGGGCGCCGCCGCACGGGCCGCGTCCAGCGTGCTGGCCGCCTCCACCACCGCCGCCCGCAACCAGGCCTTGCTGGCACTGGCCGGACGGCTGCGTCAGCACAGCGCCGAGCTGGTGGCCGCCAATGCCCTGGACCTGGCCGCCGCCAGCGCCGCCGGGCTTGACGCCCCTTTGCAAGACCGGCTCAAGCTCACACCGGCGATCATTGCCACGGTGGCCGAGGGCTGCGAACAGCTGGCCGCCATGGCCGATCCGGTGGGTGAGCTCATCGGCGTCAAGCGCCGGCCCAGCGGCATCAGCGTGGGCCAGATGCGCGTGCCGCTGGGCGTGTTCGGCATGATCTATGAAAGCCGGCCGAACGTGACCATCGAGGCCGCGTCGCTGGCCATCAAGAGCGGCAATGCGGCCATCCTTCGCGGCGGCTCCGAGGCCATCCACAGCAACCTGGCGCTGTGGGCCCAGGTGCAGGCTGCGCTGGTCGACGCCGGCCTGCCGGCCGACGCGGTGCAGCTGGTGCGCACCACCGACCGCGCCGCCGTGGGCCGGCTGATCGCCATGCCCGAGTATGTGGACCTGATCATTCCGCGCGGCGGCAAGGGCCTGATCGCGCGCATCAGCGCCGAAGCCAGGGTGCCGGTGATCAAGCACCTGGACGGCAACTGCCATGTCTATGTCGATGCCGAGGTCGACCTCGAGCAGGCCTTGCGGGTGACCGACAACGCCAAGACGCAGAAATACAGCCCCTGCAACGCCGCCGAGTCGCTGCTGGTGCATGAGGCCGTGGCCGCGCGCTTCCTGCCGCGCATCGGCGCGCTGTGGGCCGCCAAGGGCGTGCAGATGCGCTGCGACGCCGCCAGCCGCGCCATCCTGGCCACCGTGCCTGGCGCTGATCTGCAGGACGCCTCGGAAGCCGACTGGTCCGAGGAATACCTGGCGCCGGTGATCAGCATCAAGCTGGTGGCCAGCCTGGACGAGGCGATGGCCCACATCAACCGCTACGGCTCGCACCACACCGACGCGATCCTGACCACCCACCACCCCAGCGCCATGCGCTTTGTGCGCGAGGTCGATTCAGCCAGCGTGATGGTCAATGCCAGCACCCGCTTTGCCGACGGCTTCGAATATGGCCTGGGCGCCGAGATCGGCATCTCCACCGACAAGCTCCACGCCCGCGGACCGGTGGGGCTGGAGGGGCTGACCTCGCTGAAATGGGTGGTGCTGGGCCAGGGCGAGATCCGCGGGTGAGCAGCGCGCCAGACCCCGGCACCGCACTGGTGCTGTTCTCGGGCGGACAAGACTCCACCACCTGCCTGGCCTGGGCCCTGGACCGCTATGCCCGGGTTGAAACCATCGGCTTCGACTACGGCCAGCGCCACCAGATCGAGCTGGACTGTCGTGGCCCGCTGCGTGACGCGCTGGCCGCGATGCGCCCCGACTGGGCCGCGCGGCTGGGGCCCGACCACCTGCTCGACCTGCGTCAATTGGGCCAGGTCGCTGACACCGCACTGACCAGCGAGCGCGCGATCGAGATCCAGGCCAATGGCCTGCCCAACACCTTTGTGCCCGGCCGCAACCTGCTGTTTCTGGGCTATGCCGCCGCGCTGGCCTACCGGCGCGGCGCAGCTGTGCTGGTGGGCGGCATGTGCGAGACCGACTATTCCGGCTACCCCGATTGCCGTGACAACACCATCAAGGCCATGGCGCTGGCGCTGGCGCTGGGGTTGGCCACGCCGATGGCCGTGGCCACGCCGTTGATGTGGCTGAGCAAGGCCCAGACCTGGGCCCTGGCCGAGCAGCTGGGCGGCGACGCCCTGGTGCAGCTGATCGTCGAGCGCAGCCACACCTGCTACCTGGGCGAGCGTGGCCGCAGCCATGCCTGGGGCCATGGCTGCGGCCAATGCCCGGCCTGTGCGCTGCGCGCGGCCGGCCATGGCCAATGGCTGGCCGGCAAGGCCGCTGGCGCGCTGGCCGGATGATGGAAGTCGACGGCAACTTGTTGTTCTGGCTGGGCCTGCTGGTCGTGCTGGGCCTGTGGATGCTGGGCGCCTACAACCGGGTCACGGCCCTGCGTTCGGCCATCCTGGCCGCCTGGCAGCAGGTTGACAGCGCCTTGATGGCACGCAGCCAGGCCCTGGCCGAACTGATGCGACTGGCCGAGCACGCCTTGCAGAGTGAACAGGCCACGTTGCACTGCGTGTCGCTGGCCCAGACCCAGTTGGCCGAGGCGGTTGACCAGACCAGGCGCCGGCCCGCCGATTTCGACACCGTGGCCAGGCTGGCCACGGCCGATGCCGCGCTGCAGGCCTTCAGCGTGCGCCTGCTGGATCTGGTGGCGCATGACGATGCGCTGCAGGCCGACGCGCCGGCTCAGGCCGCGCTGCAAGCCTTGCGCGAGGCCCAGCCCAGGCTGGCGTTCGCACGGCAGCTGTTCAACGACGCCAGCCAGCACTACAACCTGGCGCTGACGCAGTTTCCAACCCGGCTGTTGACGCCGGTGTTCCGGCTCGGACCGGCCGGTCAGCTCTGAGGCTTGTCGGCCTCAGCCGCGCTCGGCCATGACGCTGGCGGTGGCCAGCAGTTCGTCGAACAAGGCCATCGACACCTTGCCTGACAGGGCATAAGGGTCCAGCGTGGCGGTGGCCGAATACTTCAGCAACAGCGCCGGGTTCAGCCGCGACATGTTGACCTGGGCCATGGCCCAGCCGGCGAATCGGCGCTCGCCAATTTCTTCGTAACAGAGCAGCACCACGTCGGTATGGCGCGGGTCGGCAACGATCAGGTTGTAGAGCCGGTTCACGGCCGCGCGCCCGCCCTCCAGCGCCTGCACAAAAACGCCACCCGAACAGCACAGCAGGCCGGTCAGGCCGTGGGCCGGGTTGTTGAGCTTGCTCTGGCGCAAGATGCCTTGCAGCAGGTCCTGGTCGACCACCCCGGTGGCACGGCTGGCATACATCAGTCTGACAAGCATGGTGTTGGCTCCTGTGGGCGTTGGCGCAGGTTCAGCGCTTTTTCGACAGCAGCGACAAGAACTCGCGGCGCAGGTTGGCATCTTTCAGAAAGGCGCCATGCATCACGCTGTTGGTCATGGCGGCCTCGCTATCCTTCACGCCGCGCCAGTGCATGCAGAAGTGGTCGGCCTCCATGACGATGGCCAGGCCGTCGGGCTTGACCCGCTCCTGCAGCGCGTCGGCCAGCATCATCACCGCCTCTTCCTGGATCTGCGGCCGGCTCATCACCCACTCACAGACGCGGGCGTACTTGGACAGCCCGATCAGGTTGGAATGCTCGTTGGGCAGCACGCCGATCCAGACCCGGCCCAAGATCGGGCACAGGTGGTGCGAACAGGCGCTGCGCACGGTGATCGGGCCGACGATCATCAACTCGTTCAGGCGTGAGACGTTGGGAAACTCGGTCACTGCGGGCATGGCCACGTAGCGGCCTCGAAACACCTCATCCACATACATCTTGGCCACGCGCCGGGCGGTGTCCTGGGTGTTGTGGTCACTGTCGGTGTCGATGACCAGGGCCTGCAGCGCCTTGTGCAGGTGATGCTGCACCTCGGCCTTCATCTCGTCCAGCTCACCCGGGCGCACATGGTCGGCGATGTTGTCGTTGGCATGGTGGCGGCACTTGGCGGCCACCAAACGCTGGCGGATGCGCTCGGACACCGGCAAGGTCGGCGTCTGGTCCTGGCCTGGTGTGCTGCTGGATGGCTCGGTTGCCGTCATGGTGGCGGTGCTGCCGCAGTGGTCAAGCCCGCATTGTGCGGGCTGACCGCTGCCCCTCGGGAACATGGGGATAGACTGCCCGGCCGATGTCCATGCCCGCCGCCCCGCTGTCGCGCCTGCTCGAATCCGTGGCCGATGCGGTGGCCGGGGTGCGCGCCGGGCGCTCGCTGACCGAACTGCTGGCCCGCTGCCCCGAGCCCCTGCGGCCAGGCACCCAGGCGCTG
>JANOWE010000070.1:0-30648 GCA_031417735.1 Betaproteobacteria bacterium | reverse complement strand
CGCGGACAAGCCGTCTGGCTGCGCTGGCTTGCAGGCTGGCCAGCACGGGCGCAAAGTGCGTCCATCAAGCCAGGAGACAGCGATGGAACTCGGTGCGTTTTCGGTCAGCCTGGCGGTGCATGACATTAACGCGTCACGGGCCTTCTACGAGCAACTGGGCTTTGCCGTGTTTGGCGGTGACCAGGCCCAGAACTGGCTGATCCTGAAGAACGGCAGCGCGGTGATCGGCCTGTTCCAGGGCATGTTCGAAGGCCATCTGCTGACCTTCAACCCCGGCTGGAGCGCCGCCGCGAAAGCCGAAACGGGGCTGAAACCGGGGCAGGCGCACCTCGCCAATGTTCATCGTTTTCGAACAGAGGCGGCGAATTCGACGGACAGCCAGCGGGGGCTGCGCCGCCACAATCGGGGCATCACCTCTGAATCCCCAAGGAATTGCCCATGTCCACCACCACGACCACCGCCGCCCCCGCTGCTGCCCCCAGCATCGCCGTCATCTTCCACAGCGGCTATGGCCATACCCAGAAAATCGCCCAGGCGGTTGCCGAAGGTGTCGGCCAGGGCGCAGCGCTGATCGTCATCGACGCCGAAGGCAATTTGCCCGAGGGCGCATGGGACACGCTGGCCGCAGCGCGCAGCATCGTTTTCGGCTCACCCACCTACATGGGGAGTGTGAGCTGGCAGTTCAAGAAATTTGCTGACGCGTCCAGCAAGGTCTGGTTCAGCCAGGGTTGGGCCGGCAAGCTGTTCGCCGGCTTCACCAACTCGGCCTCGCTCAATGGCGACAAGCATTCCACGCTGCACTACTTCATCACCCTGGCCATGCAGCACTCGGGCCTGTGGGTGGGCACCGGCATGATGCCGGCCAACACCAAGGCCTCGACCCGTGCCGATGTGAACAACCTGGGGTCGTATGCCGGCCTGATGACGGCCACGCCATCCGACGCCAGCACCGACGAGATGGTGGCCGGCGATCTGGCCACGGCCCAGGCCTTTGGTGCGCACCTGGCGGCGGTCACGGCAGGCCTGAAGGCCTGACCCGCTGTCAGAAATACAGTGCCACCACTTCGCTGACCTGGTCGGCCACGCGGCGAAAGCGGCTGTGCTCGAATTGGCGCAGCAGCAGCGGTCGGCCGCCTTCCCAGGCATGGCCGGGCAGGCCCTCGGCGCGGTCAAAGCACAGGCCGCGGCTGGCCGCGCCAAAGTGCGGTGACTGCTGGTACAGGCCGTCGGCCAGTTCCAGCACCGTGCCGTCGGCCGACGGCGCCCACATTTCAGCCACGCGGATGAAGGTGTTCATGCCCTGATGCACGCAAGACACATGCCATGGCGGCTTGGCCAGGCCGTGCGCCTGAGCAGCCCGGCCCGCCAGCGCCAGGTGATACCGTCGCCTCCGGGCGGCTATCTGTGTCGCCCAAGCAGCCGCCAGGAGCCCGCCATGCCCACCGTCCCTCAGCTCAAGCCACGCGGCGGCGTGGCCGTTCTCACGGGTGCAGCCAGCGGCATTGGCGCCGAACTGGCGGTGGCGCTCGCCGCCCGGGGCTGCGCACTGGCGCTGGTGGACAAGCAGGTCAGCGCGCTGGAGGCCACCGCTGCCCGAGCGCGCGCCATGCTGGCCACGGCGGGTGAGGCCAACGCCAGGGTCAGCACCCATGTGTTTGACCTGGCCGCACCGGCCAGCGCGCCGGCCTTGCTGGCCGCCGTCACCGCCGACCATGGCCGCGCCACGCTGCTGATCAACAACGCCGGGGTGTCGCTGGGCGGCACGTTCGAGCAGGTCGACGAGGCCGATTTCGACTGGCTGATGGCGATCAACTTCGGCGCCGTGGTGCGGCTCACGCGGGCCTTTCTGCCGCTGCTCGCGCGTGAGCCCATGGCCCAGGTGGTCAATGTGTCGAGCATCTTCGGCATCATTGCGCCACCGGGGCAGACCGCCTACTGCGCGGCCAAGTTTGCGGTGCGCGGCTTCTCTGAATCACTGCGCCATGAGCTGCAGGCTGCGGGCTCGCCCGTGGGCGTGACCCTGGTCCACCCGGGCGGTGTGCGCACCCGCATTGCCGAGAACGCGCGGGTGCCCAAGGGCGCGTCCGAGGCCGACGTGGCACAACAGCAGGCCGCCTGGCGCCGACTGCTGGTGCTGGCGCCCGAGGCGGCGGCGGCGCGCATTCTGCAAGGCATCGAACGGCGCGAGGCACGGGTGCTGGTGGGCGACGACGCGGTGCGCGCGGCCTGGGTGCAGCGCCTGTTTCCGGTGCGCTACTGGGCGCTGGTGGCGCGTGACATCGCACGACGAACCGCCGGGGGGCCCTGATGCGCCGGCAAGTCAACAAGGCAGACCGCACATGAAATCCAGTTGGCAGGCCCGCATGGCCAGCTTCATCATTCGCCGGCGCATCAAGCCCCGGCTGGGCGACATGGCCGACATCGCCCGGGTGCGCAAGGTCTTCAACCAAGCCCTGCCCGCGCCCGGTGGCGTGCACTACCGTGCCGACACCGTGGGCGGGGTGGCCGGCGAATGGGTGCAGGCCAAGCAGGCGCGGCCGGCCGGCGCGGCGGATACCACCCTGCTCTACCTGCACGGTGGCGGCTTTGTGGGTTGCTCGGCGCGCACGCACCGGCCGATCACCGCCGCGCTGGCGCGCCAGGGCCTGCGGGTGTTTGTGCCCGACTACCGGCTGGCACCGGAGCACCCGTTTCCGGCCGCCGCCGACGATGTGCTGGCCGTGTACCAGGCGCTGCGCCAGCAACTGCCTGCGCCGCAGCGGCTGGTGGTGGCCGGTGACAGCGCCGGTGGCAACCTGGCGCTGGGCCTGATGCTGCGCCTGCGTGACGCCGGCATGGTCCTGCCCGACGCGGCCGCGCTGTTCTCGCCGGGGCTGGACATGACGGGCCAGAGCGCGTCGGTGACTGCCAACGCCGAGCGCGACGCCATGTTCCACGGCCCGCACCTGGAAAACCTGGCCAGGATCTACCTGCAAGGCGCCGACCCCGCGCAGCCGCTGGCCTCACCGCTGCTGGGTGATCTGCAGGGCCTGCCGCCGCTGCTGGTGCATGTGGGCGAAGACGAAGCGCTGCGCGACGACAGCCTGCGCCTGGCCCACAAGGCCCGCGCCGCCGGCGTGGTCGTGCAGCTGAAGGTGTTTGCCGGCGTTCCCCATGTCTGGCAGACGCTGTTTCTGCTGCCCGAGGCGCGGCAGTCGATCACCGCCGCCGCGCGCTTCCTGCGCGAGGTGCCGGGCCGCGACCAGCCCGAGCAGCTGGATGTGCTGATCGTCGGCGCCGGCTTGTCGGGCATAGGCGCGGCGGTGCACTTGCAGCAGGCCTGCCCGAGCAAGAACTTTGCACTGCTCGAAGCCCGGGGCAGTCTGGGCGGCACCTGGGACCTGTTCCGCTACCCCGGCGTGCGCTCCGATTCCGACATGTACACGCTGGGTTATGACTTCAAACCCTGGCGCAATGCCAAGGCCATTGCCGACGGCCCGGCGATCCTGAGCTACCTGCAGGAGGCCGCTGCCGAGCATGGCATAGCCCACCACATCCGCTACCAGCAGCGCGTGCTGGCGGCCGACTGGTCGGCAGAGCAGGCGCGCTGGACGCTGACCGTGCAGCAAGGTGACGGCGGCCCGACCGCCCAGATCCAGGCCCGCTTCGTGCTGTTCTGCAGCGGCTACTACCACTACGGCCAGGGCTACCGGCCGCCCTTCCCCGGTGAAGCGCAGTTTGCCGGCCTCCTGGTGCACCCGCAGTTCTGGCCCGCCGACCTGAACCATGCCGGCCAGCGTGTGGTGGTGATCGGCAGCGGCGCCACCGCCGTGACCCTGGTGCCCGAACTGGCCAAGACCGCCGCGCAGGTGACCATGCTGCAGCGCTCACCCAGCTATGTGGTGGCGCGGCCGGCGGTCGACCCGATCGCCCAGTTCGTCAAGCGCTGGCTGCCGGCGCGGCTAGCCTATGCCCTGGTGCGGGCCAAGAACGTGCTGTTGACGATTTACTTCTACCGCTTGTTCCGCAAATACCCGGTCCAGGTGAAGGCCAGGCTGATCACCATGGTGCGCGAGGCAGTGGGCCCGGACGTGGACGTGGAACGCCACTTCACGCCCAGCTACAAACCCTGGGACCAGCGTTTATGCCTGGTGCCCGACGGCAACCTGTTCGCCAGCCTGCGCAGCGGCCGTGCGGCGGTGGTGACCGACCAGATCGAGACCTTCACCAAGACGGGCGTGCGGCTGGCTTCGGGGCAGGAGTTGCCGGCCGACATCATCGTCACCGCCACCGGCCTGCAGATGACGCTGCTGGGTGGGGTACAGATCAGCCTGGACGGCGTGCCGCAAGACCTGAGCCAGGGCATGCTCTACAAGGGCCTGATGCAGGCCGGCATACCCAATATGGCCAACACCATGGGCTACACCAACGCCAGCTGGACGCTGAAGTCCGATCTGTCGGCACGTTATGTCTGCCGGCTGCTCAACTACATGGACCGGCATGGCCAGCAGGTCTGCACGCCAACGCCCGACCCGACGGTGCGGCCCGAGCCAGTGCTGACATTCACCTCCGGCTACGTGCAGCGCGCGCTGCACATGCTGCCCAGCCAGGGCCACCGCAAGCCCTGGCGGCTGGACCAGAACTACATGAAAGACATGCTCACGCTGCGACTCAAGGCCATTGACGACGGGGTGCTGGCCTTTGGCAAGACCGGCCCGACGCCAGGCTTGTAGGTCGCTTGTGACGCCGGGCCTCTTCCAGGCCCGGTCAGGCCGTCAGGCGCTCACTCAGGCGCACGATGTCGGCCGTCAGCCCGATGATGGCGGCCACCCGCGCATTGGCCGACAGCACCTGGGCCAGGGCTGCGGCCAGTTGCTGGGCCTGCACCAAGTCTTGCGCGCTGGGTGGGCGCAGGGTGGCCGTGCCGGCTTCCAGGCTCATGCGACGGCTGTCCAGCAGGGCCAGTTCACGCGCGTTGCGCAGCGTTTGAGCGCTGGCCAGGGCCTGTTCGGCTTCATCGGTGCTGTCTTCCTCGATGGCTTTGAGCGCCACCTGCTCGCTCACCAGCATGCCCTGGGCAATGTTCATCAGGTCGAAGGCGCGCGCCAGCCCGTCCTCGTCGGCCTGCACGCTGGCCATGACCTGGGCCCCGGCCAGGGGCAGTGGCAGGGGCAGGGCAGCTTCCTCCGCGCCCTCCTCGCCGGTGTCGACATCGGCAACGCGCTGTGCGTCCAGCGCCTGGGCCACTTCAAAACGCCGTTTGGCACTGCGTCGGCTCATGGCTGTGGCTCCTGTGGGGGTGGTTTGGGCAGGGTGGGTGCCGGGTCTTCCCTGGCCTCGATCGCCGCCTTGGCGTCGCTGTTTTTCTTGACCTCGTCACGCACGGTCTGCACCGCCTCAAGGGCCAGTTGCAGGCGCTCGGCCGCCGAAAGCTCGGTGCCCAGCGCGGCCAAGGCCTGCTGCAGCTCGGCCAGCCTGGCGGTGCTGGACGGCGATGGCTTGACCAGTGCGGCCAGGTGCTTGTCCAGCTCGGCCAGCCTGGCTTCGGTGGCGGCGGCGTCGCTGGCGCGGCTGGCCACCAGCGCCAGCAGAACCTGGCGGCTGGCTTCGGCATCGCCCAGACCCGCCAGGCCTGCGGTGCGCCGGTTCCAGTCGTGGATCTCGCTCTGCTGCGCAATCAGCCGCTCCTGGTCGCGGATGTTGGCCACGCGCAGCTGGGCCACACGCGCGGCCGACCGGCGGTAGGCCGCCAGCTCGGCACTGAAGCGGGCGGCCAGGGCGGCGGTGGCATTGCCCTGGTCCAGCGCCGGCTGGGGCGTGGCGCAGCCCGTCAGCGCTAGGGCCAGCATGGCAGTGCCGAGGTAGCTGGTCAAACGGGTTCGTTGCATCATTTGTTCACCCCAAGGCCAATCCACAACACGCCCAGCGTCTTGGCCAGGTCGGTCAGCACCGCCTGGTCGATCCCGCCTTTGGCAAAGGCGTCGAGCTGGCCCACGCCGGCACCGATCAGGTTGGCCCATTGCGCCACGCTGCTTTCGGCGTAGGCCAGGCCACGCTGGTGGTCCAGGGCGTTGCGGGCGTACTCCAGACGGTAGCGTTCACCCTGCACACGGGTGACGGCGTCAAGGTAGCGCGCTGTGCCGCTGAGCAGCAGCTGGCGGGCCCTGACGTTGCCGCCGGACAGGGCGTCGGCCCAAGCCAGGTCCATCACACCGGGCTGGAGCAGGGCCGCCTGGTCAAGCTCGATCAGGGCGCGGCGCAGCGCTTGGGCCTCGGCGTTCACCGCCGCCACGATGAGCGTGCTGAGGTCGAGCTTGGCCTGCAACAGCGCGACGTCTTGCGCGGCGGCGTCTCGCTGCAGCTGCAGGGCGTTGCGCTGGATCAGCAGCGGCAGCACCAGTGGCTTGCGCGACGCCGCTATCGCCGCGCGGTAGCGGTCGACCAGGGCCGGCGCCTGCACGGCCAGCACCACGGCCTTGCTTGAATCGTCGGCGACCTGGCCGCTGGCGATGCTGGCCAGCGCGCTGTCGATGGCGGTCAGTTTCTCGTCGGCGACGAAGGCGTCGGCCAGGGCGTTGTTCAATTTGCTCAGCAACCGGACCTGGGCCTGCAGCGCCGACGCGGCCTGGGCCACCTTGGCGGTCAGGGTCGCGTCGGCAGCGGGGGCCTGGGCCTGGGCTTCGGCCAGCGCATGGGCGGCCAGGGCCTGGTCGTAGCCTGGCTTGGCGAGCTTGAAATACTCTTGCTGCGCCAGCACTGCGGCCTGGTCACGGTTTCGACGGTCCACCGCCATGCGGAGTTCGCCCGGTGGGATGGCGTTGATGCCTGCGGTCAGTTGTTCGGCCTCGGCCTTGGCCAAATCTGCGCAGTCTTGCTGCAGGCGGCGCAGGTCGCTGTTGGCGCTCGCGCGGGAGGCGGGCTGCAAGCCTGACAGCCAGGCCTGGGCCGGTTCAGGCCAGTCCGGGCCCGCGCCCAGGTCGCTGCAGCCGACCAGCGGTGCGTCCTTGGCCTGCAGCCTGATCGCCAGGCGCGCAATGTTGTCTTGCTTCGGCGCCAGTTCCCGGGCCGCCTTCAACCGCGCCTCGAAGCCGGCCACAGGGCCCGCCAGCTTGACCATTGCCTGCTGTGTGGGCAGCAGCACGGTGAATGCCAGCGTCCGTGCCTTCTTCGCCTCGGGCGATTGGCCTTCGAACAGCGGCGCGGTGATCACCGTGGCCAGGTGGTCGCCAATGGCTGCGGCCACCCGCAGCGTGGTCTGCTGCTCGGCCTGCGCCAGGCTGGCCAGGTTCTCGCGCTCGGTGGTGAACAGGCTGCCAGGCGCCACCTCGGTCCAGGCCTTGCTGGCGGCCTCGGCCTGCTGCTGCCGGGTCGGGCTGTGCAGGTAGAGGTTGGCGCAGCCCGCCAAACCGGCCACCAGCAGGCACAGCAGGGTGGTGCGAAGTGCCCGGCTCGGCGTCGGCAACGGCGCTGCGGGATGCGGTTTTGGGTTCAAGTGCTGCCTCCAGGCCTGTGCCGGGCACTGGCTAGACCAGAATCTGGTCGGGCCGCACCGGTCAGTCCAATGTAGAGCGCAGTCGCGCCCCGCAAATCGGCAAGTCTGTGGAGATGCGACCCGGCAATGCAGCGCGCTCAGCCTTTGCCGTCACACCCGCTAAAGCGGTATCAGCTTCGCACCAGCGTCCACCGCCAACACCTCGCCGCTGGTCTTCTGCGCATCCACACCCAGATACCAGGCCGCGCGGGCCACGTCCTCGGGCGTGATGATCTCGGCCAGCGCGGCGCGGGCCTTGTAGCTGGTCACTGCGGCGGCGTAGCGTTCGTCGCCCAGGCCTTGTTTGAGCCAAGGCGTGTCGACCAGGCCGGGCGCGATGGCATTGACGCGGATGGCCGGGCCCAGCGCGCGGGCCAGTGCCAGCGTCAAGGTGTTCAAGGCGCCCTTGGACGCGGCATAGGCCACCGACGAGCCCATGCCGGTGGACGCGGCGATGGACGACATGTTCACCACCGCAGCCGGCGGATGCTTGTTCAGCAGCGGGCTCAGCGCACGCACCATCTGGAATGCGCCGACCACGTTGACGGCATAGATGCGCTGGAAGTCGTCCGCGTCCAGCCCGTCCAGATGGCGCGCACCGACGAACTTGGTCGTGCCGGCGTTGTTGACCAGCACGTCGCAGCGGCCGAAGGCCTTGTCCACCGCGTCGGCCAGGCGCCGGCAATCGGCGTCGTCGGCCACATTGGCCTGCACCACCAGCACGGTGGCGCCCAGCGCCCGGCATTCGTCGGCCACGGCTTGTGCCGGCGCGGCCTCGCGCGAGAAGTTGACCACCACGTTCCAGCCACGCTCGGCATACAACCGCACGGTGGCCGCGCCGATGCCCGACGACGAGCCAGTGACCACGCACACTTTCTTGTCCATCGGTGCTCCTCAGAGTTGTCAGCCGGGCCAGTCTCGCATGGCCCCCGGCGCAACGGCTCAGCCCAGCACGATGTCGAAGCGCGCCTGCAGCAAGCCCTTCTCGTCGGCCAGCGGCCGCATGCTCAGCCCGTCCTTGCTGCTGAACAGGCCGGCCAGCCGGCCGAAGGCACCGCCCTCGGCGGTCTGCCCTTCCAGGTAGGCCTGGGTGATGAATACCGGCTGGCCGCCCAGCCAGAGCTTGAAATGGATGTGCGGCGGGCGCGGCTCGTAGGGCACCGGCAGCAGGGTCAGGAAGCGGTATCGGCCCTGCGCGTCGGTGGTCTGTGCGCCAAAGCCCTCGAAACCGGCGTCCACAGGCTGGCCCATGGCCGGGTGGCGGTAGACGCCTTGCGCGTCGCATTGCCAGATCTCCACCCGCACACCCGCCAGGGCCACACCGCTGCGGGTGACCTGGCCCGACAAGCCCATGGCCGTGCCGGCGGCCTGCCGGCCGTCGCGTTTGAGCAGGTCCGCGCGCAGCGCAATGCGGTCCACCGGGTAGAACGGCCCTTCCTGTTGCGATGGCGTGGTGGCGCTGCGGGCGGGCACCGGCCCGGCGCCGGCCACGAAGGTGGCGGCGGCCAGGGCTTTGAGGGGTTGGCGGCGGTTCATGGCAGATCCTTCGGTTCGTGCTTGCCCATCATGCCAAGGCTTGGCCACTGCTGCCTCCCCCGTTCATGATGTCAGCCGGCCAGCCCGCAGCCGCGCAGGATCAGGCCCAGCACATGGTCGGTGGCAATGGCATGGTCCTCAGCGGTCAGCGCCGGGCGGCCCAGCACGGCGCAGATCTGAACCTCGAAGTCGGCATAGGTCTGGGTCGCGGCCCACAGTGTGAAGAACAGATGGGTCGCGTTGACCGGGGCCATGCGGCCGGCCGCGACCCAGCCGTCGATCACCGCCGCCTTGCGCTGCACCATCTGGCGCAGCTCGCCACGCATCAGCGCGCCCAGCACCGGTGCGCCATGCAGCAGCTCGTTGGCGAACACGCGCGAGGCGTCGGGCCGCTGGGCACTGTGCGCCATCTTGGCGCGGATGTAGTCGGCCAGCGCGCTGCGCGGGTCGGCCTGGGGCTGCAGCGCATCCATCGGCGCCAGCCAGTCGTGCAGGGTGCGGGCCAGCACCGCCTGGTACAGCGCCTGCTTGCTGCCGAAGTAGTAGTGCAGGTTGGCCTTGGGCAGGCCGGCCTCGTCGGCAATGGCGACCATGGTCGCCCCCTGCAGCCCGGCGCGGGCGAACACGCGTTCACCCGCGCCCAGGATCAAGGCTTCGTTGGCCTGGCGGATGGCGCCCTTGCCGGCGTCGTCGTCGGCAGGGGCAGCGGGGCGCCGGCCAGGCACAGCTCAGCTCCGGCGCTGCATCACTTCTGCGCCGCTTCCCACACCACATGGCTCATCGCTGCGGCGCCGGGGTCCTTCTTGATCACCGGTGAGCTGCCACCGGCCAGCAGCACCTTGACCGTGCGCTGGTAGGCCGCCGGGTCGAGGTAGCCGATCTTGGCCGTGCCGGCGTTGCTGATCAGCTTGGCCACGTTTTCCATCTGGCGCTGCTGCACCTTCAGCGTGGCGCTGCCGGACGGATCAGCCGCGACCACGATCCTGGCCGCCTCGGCCGGGTTCTTCACCGCCTCGTTCCAGCCCTTGAAGCTGGCCTTGAGGAACTTGGCCATGCGGGCCACAAAGGCCGGGTCCTTCAACTTGCTGTCCAGCACGTACAGGCCGTCTTCGAGCGAGGCCACGCCCTCCTTCTCGTAGAAGAAGGTCACCAGGTCGGCCTCTTTCACACCCGCGTCCACCACCTGCCAGTACTCGTTGTAGATCATGGTGGAAATGCACGCGGCCTGGTTCTGCAGCAGCGGGTCGACATTGAAGCCCTGCTTCAGGACCTTGACGTCGGTGTCGGGCTTGTAGCCCAGCTTGGCCATCCAGTTCAGGAAGGGGTACTCATTGCCGCCGAACCAGACGCCCAGGGTCTTGCCCTTGAAGTCTTTCGGGCTGGCCACGCCGCTGGACTTCTTGCAGGTCAGCATCAGGCCCGACTTGTCGAAGATCTGGGCAATGTTGACCAGCGGAACCCCTGCCTCCCGAGCGGCGAGGGCATCGGGCATCCAGTTCACGATCACGTCGGCCTGGTTGCCGGCCAGCACCTGCACCGGGCTCACATCCGGGCCACCCGGCTTGATGGTCACGTCCAGGCCGGCGTCCTTGTAATAACCCTTGGCCTGGGCGACATAGTAGCCGGCGAACTGGGCCTGAGGCACCCACTTCATCTGCACCACCACCTTGTCGGCGGCCTGGGCCAGCGTGCCGGAAAACGCACAGGCCGCGGCCAGCGCGGTGTAAATAGCCAATCGATTCATCACTCACTCCTTGGGTTGTTGGACAGGGAACTCTGCATGGGGCCATCGCCCCGGGAACAGCTCATTTCGAACGGATGGACGGATGCCAGAAGGCCACCCGCCGCTCGGCCAGCACCAGGGCCGCATAGGCCAGCGACCCGGTGACCGAGGCAACCACGATCGCGCCCCAGACCAGGGCCATGTTCATGCGCGCGGCCTCGGTGCTGATGCGAAAGCCCAGGCCCACGGTGGGCGAGCCGAAGAACTCGGCCACGATGGCCCCGATCAGCGCCAGCGTGGCATTGACCTTCAGCGCGCTGAAGATGAAGGGCATGGCCTGCGGCAGCCGCAGCGCCAGCAGCGTGCGGCCGTAGCCGGCGGCATAGGTCTGCATCAGCTCACGTTCCAGCCGGCCGCTGGCCTGCAGGCCGGCCAGCGTGGCCACCAGCATCGGAAAAAACGTCATCAGCACCACCACCGCAGCCTTGCTGGGCCACTCGAAGCCGAACCACATGACCATGATCGGCGCCACCGCCACCAGCGGCACGGTGCTGGTCAGCGACGCCACGGGCAGCAGGCCGCGCTGCAGAAAGGGCGCGCGGTCGATGGCCACGGCCACGCAGAAGCCCAGGCTCGAACCCAGGGCCCAGCCCAGCAGCACGGCCTTCAGCACGGTCTGCACAAAGTCGCCCCACAAGGTGTGCCAGCGCTCGGCCATGGCCGACACGATCAGCGACGGCGCGGGCAGCAGCACGCGTGGCACTTCGAACAGGGTCACGCCCAGCTGCCAGAAGTACAGCAGCCACAGGCCGAAGAGCGCGGCGGTGGCCGTGGCCCAGAGCCGGTGGCCGTCCACCGCAGCCAGGCGGCGCAGCGTGAGCACGGCCATGCCCGCCATGGCCAGCAGTGCCAGCTTGAAGGTCCGCCCGGCCGCCTGCTCGTCGCCCAAGGGCGGCACCGCCCACCACAGTGCGCCGGCCAGCAGCGCACCCATGGCCAACACCGCCCACAGTCCGGTGCCTGCCGCGCGGTTCATGCCAGCCGCCTTTGCCGCAGCACCAGCTTTTCAACAGCCGCCACCGCTGCCGTCAGCGTCAGGCCCAGCAGCGCCGACAGCACCAGCGCCGACCAGATGCCCACGGTGTTGCCGTAATAGCTGCCGGTGAGCAGCCGCGCACCCAGCCCGGCCTGCGCACCGGTGGGCAGCTCGGCGACCATGGCGCCGACCAGCCCGGCAGCAATGGCCACCCGCAACGACGGAAACAAAAACGGCAGCGCCGCCGGCAGCCGCAGCAGCCAGAAGGCCTGCAGCCGGCTGGCGGCATAGGTGTGCAACAGCTCGGTGTCGATCACCTGCGGTGAGCGCAGGCCCTGCACCATGGCCACCGTGACCGGAAAAAAGCACAGGTACATCGCGATCGCCGCCTTGGGCGCCAGACCCGAGAAGCCCAGGCTGCCCAGGATCACCAGCACGATGGGCGCGATGGCCAGCACCGGCACGGTCTGGCTGGCCACGACCCAGGGCAGCAGCGCCCGGTCCAGCGTTCGGCTGTGCACGATGGCTGCGGCCAGCACCATGCCCAGCAGCGTGCCCAGCACAAAGCCCACCAGCGTGGACTGCGCCGTCACCGCCGCGTGGTAGAGCAGGTTGCGGGGTGAATTGAGCGGCCAGTCGACGATGCTGGCGTAAAGGTCGGCCACCACCTGGTGCGGCGCCGGCAGCACCGGCCGCTCCATCGCCAGCGTGGTGGCCACCAGTTGCTGCCAGCCCCAGGTACCGTCGGCGGGCAGCACCCGTTCGATCGCGCCGGCTGCGTTCAGGCCCACGGCGCCGGCGTACCAGGCCAGCAGCAGCACGGCCAGCACGGTGAGCACCGGCAGCACGCGCCGGGCGATTGAAAGTGGCTTAGTCATCGTCTGCGGCATGGCCGGCGGCCAGGCCTTCGCGCACTTCATGCGCCAGCGCGATGAACTCGGCTGAATCCCTCAGGCCCAGGTGGCGCGCGTCCGGCAGCGTCGACTCGATGACCTTCAGAATGCGGCCCGGGCGCGGGCTCATCACCACGATGCGGGTGGCCAGGTACACCGCCTCGGCGATGGAATGGGTGACGAACAGCACCGTGCGCCGCTCACGCTGCCACAGCTGCTGCAACTGCTCGTTGAGCCGGTCGCGGGTGATTTCGTCCAGCGCGCCGAAGGGCTCGTCCATCATCAGGATCTTGGGCTCGAAGCCCAGCGCGCGGGCAATCGACACCCGCTGCTGCATGCCGCCCGACAACTGCCAGGGGTATTTGCGCTCGAAACCGGCCAGGCCCACGCGCTGCAACTGCTCGCGCGCCACGGCCTGCGCATCGGCCCTGGGGCGGCCCTGGATCTGCAGTGGCAGCATCACATTGGCCAGCACCGTGCGCCAGGGAAACAGCGCCGGCGACTGGAAGACATAGCCGTAGGCCCGCGCCAGCCGCGCCGCGCGCGGACTCATGCCATTGACCAGCACCTGGCCGGCGCTGATGGCCTCCAGGTCAGCCACCACCCGCAGCAGCGTGGTCTTGCCGCAGCCCGAAGGCCCGATCAGCGCGACGAACTCGCCCTGCACGATGTCCAGGCTGACATCCGACAGCGCATGCACCGGCGCGTCCGCCGCCGGGTAGACCACGCTGACGCCGCGCACCTGCACGGCAGCCTCGGCGGGCACTTTGGGCATGGCGGCGGTGGCCACGTGCAGGGGGTCGGGTGGTGTCATCGGCTGGCGCTTGGCGGCCAGGGCCTGCACCTTGGCGGTGCATTTCCTGAGCAAATGCTCAGCTTATTGTCACTGCGGACGCCAGAACCATGCCACCCGGGCCGGGGCGATTCGTGCTGGGGTCAACCACTACGCGGCAAGCGCTCAAGACACGGCATCGTGCCTGCCCAGGACCCCGCCATGACAAACGACAAGATCATCATCCAGCCCATCGCCCTGGCCCATGCCCGGAGCTTCCACGCCTGCCTGGACACGGTGGCGCGGGAACTGCGCTACCTGGCGCAGCTTGCGGCGCCGCCGCTGGACAAGATGACCGACTTTGTGCGCGACTGCGTGGCCAACGACCTGCCACAGTTTGTGGCGTTGGTCGACGAGCAGGTCGTGGGCTGGGCCGACGTGCTGCCCCATTGGGCGCCTGCGCTGGCCCACCGGGGCAGCCTGGGCATGGGCATCCTGCCGGCGTGGCGCGGCCAGGGCCTGGGCGGAAGGCTGCTGGAGGCCTGCATCACCAAGGCCTGGGGCCGGGGCATCAGCCGCATCGAGCTGGAGGCACGGGCCGACAACGCCAATGCCATCAGCCTCTACGAGCGCCTTGGCTTTGTGCATGAAGTCACGCACCAACGCGGCATGTACATGGACGGGCAGTACTTCGACACTCGGCAGATGTGTCTGCTCAAGCCCGACGTCTGACGGCAGGTCGTCGCAGCGCCATGCCCGCTGACTTCGGGCCGAGCAAGATCACGCGGTCAGGATCTATTTTTCAGGAGCATGCTGATGAGTGAACAGCCAACAAGGGGCTCGGTGGCCGGCCTAGCCGAGCATGACGTGGTGGTGGTGGGCGCGGGCTTTGCCGGCATGCTGATGCTGCACCGGCTGCGCCAGCTCGGCCTGTCGGCGCTGGTGCTGGAGGCCGGCAGCGATGTGGGCGGAACCTGGTACTGGAACCGCTACCCCGGCGCGCGCTGCGACATCCCGACCACCGACTACTGCTTCAGCTTCGACCCCGATCTGGAGCAGGCCTGGACCTGGTCGGAGAAGTACGCCACCCAGCCCGAGATCCTGCGCTATGCGCAGTTTGTGGCCGAGCGCTATGCGCTGAAGTCCGACATCCGCTTCAAGACCCGACTGGCGACCACGCGATGGGACGAGGCCGCCGGCCGCTGGCAATTGCGCACCGAGCAGGGCCAGACCCTGGTCTGCCAGCACCTGGTCATGGCCAGCGGCTGCCTGTCGATGCCCAAGGCGCCGGAGTTCGCGGGTGCCGATCAGTTTCAGGGCGAGGTCTATTTCACCAGCCGCTGGCCGCACGAGGGCGTGGACTTCAGCGGCAAGCGGGTCGCCGTGATCGGCACCGGCTCGTCGGGCATCCAGGCCATTCCCATCATCGCCGGCCAGGCCCGGCAACTCACGGTCCTGCAGCGCACGCCCAACTTCAGCATCCCGGCCGGCAACGGCCCGGTGCGGGCGCAAACCCAGGCCGCGTTGCAGCAAGACCGGGCCGCCTACCGCCAGGCCGCCAGGTCGTCGCGGGCCGGCGTGCCGCATGAGCGCAGCATGGTCTATGGCCGCTACAGCGAGCCGCAGCAGCAGCGCGAACGCTTCGAGGCGGCCTGGCAGCTGGGTGAACTGGTACCGATCCTGAACGTGTTTGCCGACCAGCTGCTGTTTGCCGACGCCAATGCCATCGTCGCCGAGATGCTGCGCGAGAAGATCCGCGCCACGGTGCAGGATCCGGCCACGGCCGAGGCGCTGTGCCCGACGAGCTACCCCTTCGGCAGCAAGCGGCCCTGTCTGGACAGCGGTTATTACGCGTGCTTCAACCAGCCCCACGTGCGCCTGATCGACCTGCGCCAGCAGCCTGTTGAATCGATCACCGAGACCGGCATCGCGCTGCAGGGCGAAGACCTGGTCGTCGATGCCATCGTCTACGCCACCGGCTTTGACGCGATGACCGGCGCGCTGGCGGCGGTGGACATCCGCGGCCGTGGCGGCCTGAAGCTGACCGACAAATGGGCCGATGGTCCAAGGGGCTACCTGGGCCTGATGACCGTGGGCTTTCCCAACCTGTTCACCTTGACCGGGCCGGGCAGCCCGTCGGTGCTGTCGAACATGATGGTCTCGATCGAGCAGCATGTGGACTGGGTGGCCGCAGCCCTGGCCAGCCTGCGCGCAGATGGCCTGACAACGATGGAGCCCACCCCCACCGCCGAGGACGGCTGGTGCCGCCATGTCGACGACTGTGCCCGCATCACGCTCTACCCCAGCGCCGACTCCTGGTACATGGGCGCCAACGTGCCGGGCAAGCCACGGGTGTTCATGCCCTATGTGGGCGGGGTGGACAACTACCGCAGCGCCTGCGACGAGGTGGTTGCGGCCGACTACCTGGGCTTCCAGCGCAGCGGCCCCGCCGGCACACGCTGCCACGATGGCGTGGTGCGGCGCTTGCAGCCCGATGTGGCGGCGGTGCTGCGGCTGGTGGCCTCGCTGCAACTGCCAACTTTTGACAGCCTGCCGGTGGCCCAGGCCCGCGCCCTGCTGGCCCAGTTGCAGGCGACGCGGCCGCCGGGCCCGGCGGTGGGCGAGGTGCTGGACGGCGTTCTGCCCGGCGCTGCCGGCGCGCTGGCCTGGCGGCTGTACCGGCCGGCCAGCCCGGGCCCGCATCCGCTGCTGCTGTACTTTCATGGCGGCGGCTGGGTGCTGGGCAGCCAGACCTCGGACGACCCGCTGTGCCGCGACCTGTGCCAGCGCAGCGACGCACTGATCCTGTCGGTGGACTACCGCCATGCGCCCGAGTCACGCTTTCCGGCCGCGGCAGATGACGGCCTGGCCGCGCTGCGCTGGGTGACTGAACATCTGCAGGCATTGGGCGCAAAGCCCGGCGCGCTGGCCGTGGCCGGCTGGAGCGCCGGCGCCAACATCGCCGCCGTGGTCTGCCAACTGGCGCGCGATGCCGGCGGACCGGCCATTGCCGGGCAGCTGCTGCTCACACCCGCTACCGACGGCCGCATGAGCAGCCCGTCCTACACCGACAACGCCGAGGGCTATCTGCTCACCGCGTCGCTGATGCGCTGGTTCTGGCACCACTACGCCGACGAGGCCGAGCGCCACGACCCCAAGGCCTCGCCGCTGCGCGCGTCCGATCTGTCAGGCCTGCCGCCGGCCTTTGTCGTGACCTGCGAATTCGACCCGCTGCGCGACGAGGGCCTGGCCTATGCCCGGGCCCTGGCCGCTGCGGGCACGCCGGCGCGCTGGATCACCGCGCGAGGTCACACCCATGCCTCGCTGACCCAGGTCGATGTGGTGGTTTCGGGTGAGTCCGTTCGGGCCGAGATGGCCCAGGCGCTGCGGGGCTTTTTCAGCCAGCTCAGCCCGGCGCCCGGCCCAGAAGCAAGGGCTTGAGCAGCGCATCCACCGGATGCTCGCCCAGCCAGACCCGCATCAGTGCGGTGTAGAAGCCCTGGTCATTGATGGGCGCGCCGACCGACTTGCCGTTCAAGCTCATGACCATGCCGGTGCCCGGCACCCAGTCGGCCAGCAGGCGGTCGCCGGACTTGAGGTCCCCGGCGTTGGCAAATATCTCGCCAAACCTGAGCACGGGGCTGACCAGCTTCTTGCGCGCTTCCTTGTCGGTGTTGGCGTTGATACCGGCGACAAAGGATTGCCCGAATTCATCGGCCGTGACGTCGCGCAGCATGACCAGGCTGAGCCGCCTGGCGCCGGTCTCTGCCAAGGCGCCTTCTGCGGAATCATGCTTGTTGGCCAGGTACAGACCCATGACGTAGACCTTGAACACCGCCTTGTAGCGCACGCCCGCGCCATTGAGCCTGAGCTCACGGCCGCCGACCTGGGCCACATCGTCCAGCCGGGCACCGGCAAGCTCCAAGGCCTGGGCCATGGGGCTCATCAAATACAGCGCTGTCGCGCACGCAAACACCAATCTATGACACCGATGGAACATGGTCGGGAACTCCTCTTGACCGCATGAAGTGAACTGAAACCGAGAACCTCAGACCACGCTGGCGCCAAGCTTGAACTGGCTCACAGCCTGATCCAGGCTGGCGGCGTGGGTGCGCATCGCCACCGCGTCCTGGTTGGCCTGCTGAACCAGCGAGGCGTTTAGCTGGGTGCTGGCATCCATCTGCGAAATGGTCAGGCAGACGCCGGCGATGCCCTCGTTCTGCGCCTGTGTGGCCGCACTGATGTGGCCCATGATGTCGGTGACCTGCTGCACGCTGCTGACCACCTGCTTCATGGTCTGACCCGCCCGGGCCACCAGCTCGGTGCCATGGCCGACCTGGGTCACCGACTCGCCGATCAGGCCCTTGATTTCATGCGCAGCGGTGGCCGAGCGCTTGGCCAGGGACCGCACCTCACCCGCCACCACCGCAAAGCCACGCCCCTGTTCACCGGCTCTGGCGGCCTCCACGGCGGCGTTGAGGGCCAGGATATTGGTCTGGAAGGCGATGCCGTCGATGACGGCAATGATGTCGACGATGCGCCTGGACGACACCTCTATCGCATGCATGGTGCTGATCACCTGGGCCACCACCTCGCCGCCCTGCGAGGCCACGGTGGACGCCGACGCGGCCAGCACATTGGCCTGGCCCGAGTTGTCGGCATTGCTGCGCACCCTGTCGCGCAGCGACAGCATGGCCTGCGAGGTCGATTCCAGCGCGCTGACCTGCAGCGAGGTGCGCTGCGACAAGGCCTGGTTGTCGGTGGCGATGCGGGTCGAGACCAGGTCGATCGACTCGGAGCCGGCCCGCACATTGCCCACGATGGCGCGCAGGCCTGCGGCCATGTCCACCAGCGCCGACAGCAATTGTCCGGTCTCGTCGCGGCGGTGGATCACCACCTGTGCACTCAGGTCACCCGAGGCCACGTTGCGGGCAAATCTCACCGCCCGATTCAGCGGCCGGGTGATGCTGCGGCTGACCAGCAGGGCAATCAACACGCTGGACAGCAGTGCCGCTGCCGACAGTCCGATGATCGCCGCACCGGCCCAGCCGGCCCGTGTCGACGAGGCCAGACCGGCCTGGTCCACCTCGGCCTGCTTGGCCGCGACAAACCTGTCCAGCGCAGCCGCATAGCGGGTCTGCTGAGCCCGCACCGAGAACAAATACCGCAGCAAGCCCTCGTCGCGTTTGTCGTCCTGCATCAGCGCGATGAAGGCCTTCTCGGCCGGCAGAAGCTTGGCCCGCACCGCTGCCAGGTCCTTCAGCAAGGCTTTGCCGGCATCGTCCTGCACCGCCGCTTCCAGCTCGGCCACGGTCTTGGCATGGCCTTCACGCAGGCTCTGGATGTGCCCGAGTTCGGCCCTGATCTGATCCGGGTCGGTCATGATCAGGGTGCTCAGCATGCCGCGCGAGGCCTCGCCCATTTCCATCCGTGCACGGTCAGCCAACTGCGACTGCTGGTAGCTGACCTTGACCAGCGACGTGACCACCGCGCTGAGCTGGTCGATCTGCCAGTACGACACGGCGGCCATGGCCAGAAAGCCGGCCGTCACCACCCCAAAGGCCAGGCGCAGGCGCTGGCCGATGCGCAGATGGGTCAAGCCGGGGAGGGTCATAGGGCGGGTGCTCTGTCGTTGCTGAACACCTCGATCGGTCGACCAACTGCTCGTCAGGCGATAGAAGTTTTAGCATTTTCGACAGGCACCGGCGCAACTTGAGCGCAAGCTGATGGCGCATTGCGCTCAGCTCACCATGAAGACCACGCCCGGCGCAAGCCGGGTCCGGTCAGTTCAGTGCTGCGCCCGCCAGGGACGCCGCGATGCGCCGCAGCGTGGCTGCGTCCAGCTGTTTGGGCCCTGCTGGCGAGTCACAGATCTCGGCCAAGCGGCTCAGGATGCCGGCGGCGAAGCGGTGTGCAGCGGCCAGGGTTTCTTCGTCGGTGTCATAGGTGTCGTAGGCCTCAACGGCCACACCGCTGTCGTCGGCGATCTGGCGCACGTTGATCTGCGGGCCTTGGGCTGGGCCTTTCGCGGCGCCGGCGCTGGGTTTGGTGGACATGGCGTTGCCTTTATGAGGGGGGTCCAGGCTGACTCTAGCGCTTATCCCGGCAGGTGTTGATCCGAGGCCTGCGGCCACCAACCGGCCTGCCGCAGGTCCTGCTCGCATTGCGCGGCATCACTGAACAGCAGCGATCGCCAGCCGGCGGCGCGGGCGGCGGCCACGTTGGCTGGGTGGTCGTCGAGGAACACCAGACCAGCGGGCGCAAGGCCAAAGCGTTTTGAGGCCAGCGCAAAGATCGCCGGGTCGGGCTTGATCAGGTTCACGCGGGCCGAGAACACGCCGTCGTCGAATTCACGCACGAAGGCATGCTCGCGCTCCAGATGATCGGCAAAGGGCGCGGGCATGTTGGACAGGTAGAACATCGGCACGCCCGGCTGGCGCAGGCGCTGCAGCAGGGCCATGCTGTCGGGCAGCGGCGTCAGCGATGGCGGCGCGCCGTCCACCACCCGCTGCACCTCGGCCGGCGCCAGGCCCGTGCGGCTGGCAATGCGCCGCACCAGTTCGTCGGGCGTCACGGTGCCCCGGTCGAATTCTCCCCAGTCGCCACCATAGGACTGAAAGACCTGGGCCACCCAATGCTCGGCCGACGCGGCATCCGACGCGCGCTCGGGCAGCAGGCGTTGCAGCAGCCGTTCGGGCTGCCAGTCGAACAGCACGCGACCGAAGTCGAAGACGAAATGCGTGCTGATCATCGACCCGGCGATCAGCCGCGCAAGCGCGCCAGCAGGCCGGCGGTGGAGCCGTCCAGGCCGCTGGCGTCGCCGCTGGCCAAACGAGGCAGCAGCTGGCTGCACAGCGCCTTGCCCAGTTCCACGCCCCATTGGTCGAAGCTGTTGATGCCCCAGACCGCGCCGCTGCTGAACACGCGGTGCTCGTACAGCGCGATCAGCGCGCCCAGCGCGCGTGGGGTCAGCGCGTCCAGCAGCAGCGTGGTGCTGGGCCGGTTGCCGGGAAAGGTGCGGTGGCTGGCGAGCACCTGCGGGTCCAGGCCTGCCGCGGCCGTGAGCGCGGGGCTGGCCAGTGCGGTCTGGGCGGTCTGGCCCAGCATCAGCGCCTGGCTTTGCGCCAGGTCGTTGGCCAGGGCCTTGGCATGCAGGTCGGCATGGGCATGGGTGGGCGTCTTGACCAGGATGAATTCGACCGGCACCACGTCGCTGCCCTGGTGCAGCATCTGGAAGTAGGCATGCTGGCCATTGGTGCCGGGCTCGCCCCAGACCACCGGGCTGGTGGCGTAGGGCAGCGGCTGGCCGGCCAGATCCACCCGCTTGCCATTGCTCTCCATCTCCAGCTGCTGCAGATAGGCCGGAAAGCGCCTCAGGCCCTGGTGGTAGGGCGCCACCGAGCGGCTGCTGAAGTGGTTGAAATTGCGGTACCAGACATCGAGCAGGCCCAGTTGCACCGGCAGGTTGGCCGCCAGCGGCGCGGTGGCGAAATGGCGGTCCATGGCATGGGCGCCGGCCAGGAAGTCGCGGAAGTGGTCGCTGCCGATGGCGATGGCGATGGGCAGGCCGATCGCGCTCCACAGCGAGTAGCGCCCGCCCACCCAGTCCCAGAAGCCGAAGGTGGTGTGGATGCCGAAGGCCGCAGCGGCGTCCAGGTTGGTGGTGGCGCCGACGAAGTGGCGGGCGATGTCGGCCTCGGCCATGCCTTCGGACAAGAACCACTGTCGCGCCACCGCCGCGTTGGCCATGGTCTCTTGCGTGGTGAAGGTCTTGCTGGCGATGATGAACAGGGTCTCGGCGGGTTTGAGCCGCCGCAGCACCGGCGTGATGTCGTGGCCGTCGACATTGCTGACGAAGTGCATCGTGATGCCCGGGTGGGCGCAGTATTCCAACGCCGGCACCACCATCTGCGGCCCCAGGTCGGAGCCGCCGATGCCGATGTTCACCACATGGCGGATGCCGCTGGCTGCGCTGTCGCGCACCTGCTCGGCGTAGGCCAGCATGGCGTCCAGCACGCCATGCACTTCACTGCTGAACGGGCCCTGGCCGCGCGGTGCGCGCAGTGCGGTGTGCAGCACCGCGCGGTCTTCGGTGGTGTTGATGGTCTGGCCGGCCAGCATCGCGTCGCGCTTGGCTGGCAGGCCGCATTCCTGCGCCAGTTCGGTCAGCAGGCGCTGCGTGGCCCCGTCCCACAGGTTCTTCGAGAGGTCGGCAAAAACCTCGGGCGCGGCCAGGCTGAGCGACTGGAAGCGGCCGGCGTCGCGGGCAAAGGCCTCGCGCAGGTCCAGCCTTCGGCCGTGGGCCTCGAAGTGGCCTTGCAGCGCGGTCCAGGCCACGGTGTCGTCGCAGCGGGGGTGATTGTTCATGCTCATCACAGGGCCTCGATCATCTTGTCGAGCCTGGCGGCGTCCGCCGCAAAGGCGCGGATGCCTTCGGCCAGCTTTTCGGTGGCCATCGCGTCCTCGTTCAGCGCCCAGCGGAACGAGGCCTCGCTGTGGTGCAGTTCGGGCAGGTCAGCCTGCCGCGCCGCGTCCGGGTCCAGCGCGCGGGGCAGCGCCGCGTCGCTGGCCTGCAACTGCGCCAGCAGATCGGGGCTGATGGTGAGCAGGTCACAACCGGCCAGCGCGGTGATCTGGCCGACGTTGCGAAAGCTCGCGCCCATGACTTCGGTGGCAATGCCGAAATGCTTGTAGTGCTGGTAGATGTCGCGCACCGAGACCACGCCGGGGTCCTTGGCGCCGGCCATCGCCGCCTCGTCCCAGGCCGCGCCGGCCTGCTTCTTGTGCCAGTCGTAGATGCGGCCCACAAAGGGGCTGATCAGCTGGACCCGGGCGTCACCACAGGCCACGGCCTGGGCAAAGGCGAACAGCAGGGTCAGGTTGCAGTGGATGCCTTCGGTTTCCAGCAGCTTGGCGGCCTGGATGCCTTCCAAGGTGGCGGCGATCTTGATCAGCACCCGCTCACGGCTGACGCCGGCGGCGGTGTACAGGCCCATCAGCCGCCGCGCACGAGACAGCGTGGCCGCCATGTCAAAACTCAATCGGGCGTCGACCTCGGTGGACACCCGGCCGGGCACCACTTTCAGGATCTCCAGGCCGAAGCGCACCAGCACCTCGTCCACCACCGCGTCCAGCGGCTGGCCTCGGTGCGCGGCCACCGTATCGGCCAGCAGCGGCGCGTAGTCGGGCTGCTGCACGGCCTTCAGGATCAACGACGGGTTGGTCGTGGCATCACGCGGCGCAAATTGAGCCAGCTGTTTGAAGTTGCCGGTGTCGGCCACCACCGTGGTGTAGGCCTTGAGCTGGTCGAGCTGGTTCATGGGCAGGCTCCTGCGGCTTGAGGGGTCAGGCCCGGATTAGAACGCGCCTGGCCGGGGCCGGGTTTCAAGCGGGTTACGGCGTGCCAGCCGCCTCGGGCGCCAGCACCGATACGCCAGATCTCGCCAAATGCAGGCAGGCGGCCTGGCCAGCGGCCCAGGGCCGGCCATCGTCGGGCGCCAGCACAAACACATCGCCCAGCGCGGTGGCCAGGCTCAGTTCCAGCGCATGGCCGGCGTAGGCCGAATCGATCACGGTGGCGGCCAGGCCAGGGCCGCCGGCCGGCGCCAGCGTCCAGGCCTGGGGCCGAACGGCCAGCAGCACCGGGCCGGGGGGCAGCGCCGTGGGCGCGCGCGGCTGGAAGCGCAACGGCCCCAGCTGCACCTGGCCGTCGGCCAGAAGCTCGCCGTCAAACAACATGGCCTCGCCGATGAAGCCAGCAACGAAGCGGTTGGCCGGCTGCTCGAAGAGCTGGCGCGGTGTGCCCGCCTGCGCGATGCGCCCGCCCTGCATCACCACGATCTGGTCGCTCACCGCCATGGCCTCGGCCTGGTCGTGTGTCACATAGGCCACGGTGAGTTGCAGGCGCTGCTGCAGCGCGCGGATTTCCTGGCGCATGCTGCGGCGCAGCGTGGCGTCCAGGTTGGACAGCGGCTCGTCGAACAGCATCACCGCCGGTTCCAGCACCAGCGCGCGGGCCACCGCCACCCGCTGCTGCTGGCCGCCCGACAGCTCGCTGGTGCGGCGGCCATCGAAACCCGTCAGCCCCACCAACGCCAGCGCGTTGCGGGCGCGGCGGCCCGTCTCGTCGCGGCCCACACCACTGACCATCAGGCCATAGCCCACGTTGGCCAGCACGTCCATGTGCGGAAACAGGGCGTAGCTCTGGAACACCATGCTGACATTGCGCTCGGCCGCGCCGAGTTCGGTCACGTCCTGGCCGTCGATGAAGATGCGTCCGGCGCTGGCCGATTCCAGCCCGGCGATCAGCCGGAGCAGGGTGGTCTTGCCGCAGCCCGATGGGCCCAGCAGCGTGGTCAGTGTGCCCTTGGCCACGCTCAGGTCGATGGCCTGCACCACCAGCGGTGCGCCCGCACCGCCATAGCGCTTGCTGACCTGGCGGAACTCAATGCCCAGGCTCATGGCACGCTCTGCTGGCCCGAGCCGAGCGTTGGCGGCGCCGGCAAGTCCTGCCCGGTCAACACCACCCGCAGCAGCGCGCGCACAAGGCCATGGTCGCTGCGGTAGCGTTGCCGGCCTTCATGCAGGTGGTCGTTGAAGTACTCGACCCGCTTCACGTCGCCGATCGCCAAGCGTGAACTGGCGACAAATTCTTCGCTGACCCAGATCTGGTCCAGGATGTCGGGCATGCCCTGGAACACATGCGAATAGGCCATGTCGCGCTTGAGCGCGGGCTCGGTCTGCACGTCGTAGGCATGGAACAGCGCCACATCGCGCGCGCTGCGGTCGTAGGCCACGGCGCCGGTCGCGGCGATCATCTGGCTGGTCACCGACAGCGGGCCATCGTTCATGTCGCCGAGCAGGATCAGCGGTTCATGGCGATGCTGTATCAGGCTGACGACGATGCCGCGCAGTGCGGCTGCCTCGGCCGCACGCATCAGCAGCGACCGAAGTGTTGCCCGCACCGTGACCAGCGGGTCGTTGCGGTCTTCCAGCGCGTTGCCGGCGGCGTCCTGCAGGTACTTGGGGCGCTTGCTCTTGAGGTGTGCGACCAGCACCTGGATGCGCTGGCCATGCTTCAGGCGCAACGTGGCATGCAGCACCGGGCGCTCGAAGCGGCCATGCTCGCCCAGGTCGGGCACCATCACGCGCTCGTTCACTGCAAATTCGGCGATGCTCGCCACGCTGTCGAGTTGCAGCCGCGTGGCCAGGCCCACGCGCGGCGTGCCCTCGGCGCCGATCTCGGCCCCTGGCGCCAGCACGTGGTCGTAGCGCAGACCACTGCGATCCGCTGCGGCCTTCAGCGCGGCCTCGTCCCAGACCTCCTGAAAGCCGGCGATGTCGGCATTCAGGCGCTGCATCTGGCCGCCAAGCCAGTCGATCTTGCGTTCGTAGTCGGCGGCGTCGTAGGGCGGCTGGTTGGGATAGAAACTGCGGTGGGGTAGCGCCAGGTTCATCAGATTGGCGCTGGTGACCCACAGCGTGGCCATGGCGCTGCCAGCGGCGCGTTCGGCTTCGGGCAGGCTGGAAAAGCTCATGGTGGTGTGGGGCTGTTGTGCATTGGATGGGAAGATCACGCGCTGGCCGACCGCCGGCCCAGCTGGCGCTCGCCGACCAGGGCCTGGATCAGCGCGGTGGCCGCGGCCATCAGCAGCATCAGCACCGCGCAGTAGGCCAGCGCCACACCATAGTCGCCATTGCCGACGCGGCCGATGATGTAGGTGGTGGCCAGTTCGTTCTCGGCGCTGACCAGGAAGATCACCGCCGAGACGGTGGTCATGCTGCGCACAAAGCTGTAAACCAGCGCGGCCACCAGCGCGGGCTTGAGCAGGGGCAGCACCACCCGGCGCAGCGTGGTGGCGGTGCCCGCTCGCAGCATGGTGCTGGCTTCGTCCAGCGAGCGATCCAACTGCTTGAAGCTGGCCGCACCGGCACGCACGCCCACCGGCAGGTTGCGGAAGATGAAGCACAGCACGATGATCAGCCCGGTGCCGGTGAGCTCGAAGGGCGGCACATTGAAGGCCAGGATGTAGCTCACGCCCAGCACCGTGCCCGGAATCGCAAAGGCCAGCAAGGCGCTGAACTCGAACACCCGCTGGCCGGCAAACTGCGTGCGCGCCAGCAGCCAGGCGATCAACAGCCCCAGCCCGGCGCACAGTGGCGCGGCCATGGCCGACAGCTTGACGGTGGTGAACAGCGAGTTCCAGGCCGTGCCGGCCCAGACCAGGCCATGTGTGCCCCACTGCAGGTCGAAACCGGTGCGCAGATGGGCCAGCGTGGGCGTGTAGTCGCGGCCCCAGGTGGTGACAAAACCGCCCACCAGCGCAAACACATAGACCAGCGCGGTGAAGGCCAGCCAGGGCAGCACCACACCCAGGCACAGCCTGCGCACGCCGTCGGGCAGCGGCAGCGCCAGACCGCCGTCGCCCTTGCCCGTGACCGTGGTGTAGCTGTGCCGGCCCAGCAAGCGCTGCTGCACGAAGAAGACCACCAGCGCAAAGGCACTGAGCAGCAGGGCCAGAGACGCGGCACGGCCCTGGTCGAACTGCGCGCCGACGATGGCGAAGAAGATGTCGGTGGACAGCACCGCATAGGCGCCACCCACGACGATGGGGTTGCCGAAGTCGGCCATGCTCTCGATGAAACCGACCAGGAAGGCATTGGCCAGGCCCGGGCCCAGCAGCGGCAGGGTGACGGTGCGGAAGCACGTCCAACGGCTGGCTCGCAGCATGGTGGCGGCTTCTTCCAGCACCGGGCTCAGCCCCTGCACCACGCCGCGCATGATCATGAAGGCGATGGGCGTGAAGGCGAACAGCTGTGCCAGCCACAGCCCCGGCAGGCCGTAGAACCAGCGCGTGGGGGTGATGCCGAACCAGGCCTCCAGCGCCTGGTTGACCAGGCCGGCGCGGCCGAACAGCAGGATCAGACCCAGGCCGACGACAAAGGGCGGCGTGATGATGGGCAGCAGCGCCAGCAGGTTCAAAGGCCGCTGCAATCGTCGGTCGGGGCCGCGCTCGGCCAGCAGCGCGATCAGCGTGCCCAATACCGTGGTGCCGGTGGCCGTGAGCAGGGCCAGGGCCAGGGTGTTCCAGGCCACGCCGCAGCGTGTGCCGCCGCTCAGGCAGGCCAGGCCCCAGACGCGCTGATGGCCCAGGCGTTCGGCCAGCACGGCCACCGACCATTGGCCCGCGTCGTCGACAAACGCGCCGGCCAGGGCCTTGGTCACCGGCAGCGCGACGAACAGCGCCAGCAGCGCGCTGCACAGCAGCACCGCGCTGGCCACGAACACATCGCCCTTGAAGAAGCCCCGCCGCGCCACGCCGGTGCCCAGCAGCATCAGCAGCGCCAGCAGCTCCAGGGCGCCGCCCAAGCCGATGCCGGGCTGGCCTGCGGGCAAGTCGCCAAAGACCCGGCCCAGCCCTTCAAAGGCCCAGCCCGAAGCGCCGATGGCCAAGCTGCTGCCCAGCAAGCTCGGCAGGCCCAGCCCGGCGCCCGCCAGCAGCCACCCGCCCTGGCGCGGCGCGGCAGGCAGCCAGCAGGCCCGCGTGGCCAAGGCCAGCGCCAGCGCCGCGCTCAGCAACCAGGGCTTTTGATGCCGCAGCGCCTGCACCAGGCCGCTGGCGGCTTCAGGCCCTGACCAGGCTGCGCCCAGGCTGGCCAGCAACGACAGGTTCTGTGGCAGATACCAGGGCAGCAGCAGCCAGGCCAGCCAGCCCAACAACAGCCAGCCAGCCAGGCTGCGGCGGGCGCGGCTCGCCAGCCTGAGGCCTGGCAACGCGGCGTGGCCTGCGTGCGTCGAACTCACCTGGGCAGCGAGTTGACGTCTTTCTCCCACTTGCCGATCAGCCGCTTGCGCTCGGCCGACGCGCCGTACCTGGCGTAGTCGTAGTGGATGAATTTGATCTTCTTGAAGTCGGGCACGCGGGGGTCCACCGGCGTGGCCTTGTTGCTGGGCAGCTGGAACTGCCGCGCCGCGGCGCCGAACTGCTGGGCCTGTGGCGACAGCGCCCATTCATAGAACTGCTTGGCCTGCGCCAGGTTGCGTGCGCCCTTGATGATGCTCATCGAGCCGATCTCGGCCCCCGTGCCCTCGGCCGGGGTGATGGTCTCGACCGGGAAGCCCTGCATCTTCTCGCCCGGGCCGTCGTGCACGAAGCTGATCGACAGCGTGGTCTCACCGCGCGCCACGGCCTTGATCGGCCCGGTGCCCGAGCGGGTGTACTGGCTGATGTTCTTGTGCAGCGCCTTCATGTAGTCGAAGGCCTTGTCCTCGCCCATCAACTGCACCAGCGTGGCGACCATGGTGTAGGCGGTGCCGCTGGACGCCGGGTTGGCGACCTGGATCTCGCCCTTGTAGGCCGGGTTCAGCAGATCGGCCCAGCTCTTGGGCACCGGCAGCTTTTTCTTCGCCAGCAGCTCGGGGTTGTAGCCAAAGCCCAGCGGGCCGGAGTAGATGCCCACGGTCCTGTAGCCCGATTGCTGGGCCTGCTGCTGGGCCCAGGCATGGAGTTGCGGCAGGCTGGCCGACTTGTAGTCCAGCGACAGGCCGTTCTCGGCCGCCTGCAGATGCGGGTCACCGGTGCCGCCGAACCAGAGGTCGGTCTTCGGGTTGGCGCGTTCGGCGATGAGTTGCGCCAATGCCTCGCCCGAGCCCTTGAGCGACATGTTGACCTTGATGCCGGTGGTCTTGGCAAACACGGTCTGGATCATGTTGCACCACTCGGCCTGCACCGAGCAGATGACGTTGAGCTGGCCGGCGTCTTGCGCCACCGCCGGGCCAGGCGCGCTGGCCAGCAGCCATGCGGCAGCGGCCAGGGCCGCGCGGGGGAGATATGGGTTCATGGTCGGGCCTTGGAGCGGGGCATCTGGTGGGCCCCGGCGGGGCAGGCCAGCATCGTAGTCGGCGCCTTCACGGGCACAGGGCTGCCGCCCTACGTGCTTTCCCAGGGGCGGCTGAGCAGCGTGCGGCAACGCCGACCGACAATCAGGCATGGCCAGACCACCCGCCCACCACTTCGCAGCATGCCTACACCGTCGCTGGCTGCCGGCCCTGGTCTGGCTGGCCTGGTGGGCCTGTTCACCGGCCATGGCAGCGGTCTGGCAGGTTGGCCCGGGGCCAGAAGACATGGACTTTGCCGCAGCGCTGCGCCAGGCCCAGGACGGCGACGAGATCCTGATCGCACCGGGCCACTACCCCGGCCAGGTGGCGGTGATCCACCAACGCCAGCTCAGCATCGTGGGCAGTGGCGCGCGGCCGGTGTTCAGCGCCGACGGACAAAGTGCAGAGGGCAAGGCGATCTGGGTCGTGCGTGACGGCGACATCCGCATCCGGAACATCGAGTTCCGCGGCGCCCGCGTGCCCGACGGCAATGGCGCGGGCATTCGCTTCCAGCGCGGCCGGCTGCACATCAGCGACTGCCGCTTCATCGACAACCAGATGGGCCTGCTCACCGCCGACGAGGCCGACTCGGTTCTGCACATCGAGCGCAGCGAGTTCAGCCATGCGCCGGAGAACCCAGGCACGCTGGCGCACCTGTTGTACGTGGGTCGGATGGCCGAGTTCAGCCTGCGCCACAGCCACCTGCACCATGGCCGCGAAGGCCATTTGCTGAAGAGCCGGGCCGCCGTCTCGACCATCACCGACAACCTGATCGACGACGGTCCCGAGGGCCAGGCCTCATACGAAATCGACCTGCCCAACGGTGGCCAGGCACTGGTCGAACGCAACACCATCGGCCAGAGCGCGCAGACACAGAACGAGGTGATGCTGTCCTTCGGTGCCGAAGGCAAGCCCTGGCCACACAGCGCGTTGACGCTGCGTGACAACAGCTTCATCAACCGGCGCGGGCCCCGGGGCGTGTTCGTTCGCGTGTGGTCTGCGCGCCTGCCGGCGGCGGCCACGGTGACCAGTCGCGGCAACCGTTGGTTGGGCGGGGGTGGGTTGCAATGGGGCTCGACGGTGAATGCGTCCGGCGACCGCAGGGGCGCCTTGCCGGCGGCCGCGCCTGCGCGCCGTTGAGGCGAGCCGGGCGCGACGGCTGCAGCGCCCTGTCAGTCCCGCAGCGCCGTCAGATTCAGCGTGTGCGATCGGCCCAGCCACAGCGCGCAATCGCGGTGGTCGCCCAGATCGTCACCGGTGTTGGGGTGGACGAACACGTCGAGCGCGCCGTGGTTCAGCGTCAGCCAGCCCAGCACCTGCGCGAAACACGCCGGCGTGATGGCGAGCTGGTAGCTCCACATCGGGTGCGGGCCCACGCACTGCTCGTGGAAGCGGCCCAGTTGCATCTGGCCGTCCAGCGCAGCGGCCATGGTCTGGCGCAGTGCCCAGGCCGCGTCACGGCTGGCGGCGTCGAAATACACATGGGCATGCCAGCTGCTGATCAGGGTCGAGGCTCGTAGGCTCATGCTTGTCCGGGTGTCTGGCGGCCAGCCCATGCTACGCCCTGTGCACCGCGCCCAAGGCCATGAACAGGGCCCGGGTTTGACCAGGGGAAGAAACTCGGGCAACATCCAGTCTGTAACCAAGTTACATCCGCACTGTCTGAAAGCAAGCCCCATGTCCTTTGATCTTGTCCTGTTCGGTGGCACCGGCGACCTCACCTGGCGCAAGCTGATGCCTGCGCTGTTCCAGGCCTTTCGCCACGGCAACCTGCCCCCGGGCGGGCGCATTCTGGCGGTCGCGCGCGACGAGCGCAGCGACGATCAATACCGCCAATTCATCCGCGAGCGCTTCTGCGATGTTGAGGCCGACAAGCGGCCCAGCGACGAAGAGTTCACCCGTTTTGCGCAACTGCTGCACTACCGGCGCATGGACCTGTCCAAGCCGCAGGACTATGCCGGTCTGAAGCAATGGGTCGACGAACGCGGCGCGGACACCGTGGTGATGTTTCTGGCCACCGCACCCAACCTGTTCCCGGTGATCTGCGAGCAACTGGGCGTGGCCGGCCTGAACGGTCAGCGTGTGCGCGTGGTGCTGGAAAAGCCGCTCGGCCACGACCTGGCCAGCGCGCAGGAGATCAACCGCGTGGTCAGTTCGGTGTTCACCGAGACACAGGCCTTCCGCATCGACCATTACCTGGGCAAGCCGGCGGTGCAGAACCTGATGGCGCTGCGCTTCGGCAACGCGCTGTTCGAGCCGCTGTGGCGCCGTGAAAGCATCGCCAACATCCAGATCACGCT
>JANOWE010000069.1:0-12463 GCA_031417735.1 Betaproteobacteria bacterium | reverse complement strand
GCCGGCTTCACCGAGAAGGACGACACCCTGCCCAAGCGCCTGCTGACCGAGCCGGTCAAGACCGGCCCGGCCAAGGGCCTGGTCAGCAAGCTGCCCGAAATGCTGCCCGAGTACTACCAACTGCGCGGCTACGACACCGGGGGCCGGCTGACGGACGATACACGCGCCCGCCTCGGCCTGTGACGCCCAGCCCTTGACACCTGGCCACTGCGGCAGGTGTCCAACGCTGCAGCACAAGGCGGTTTTCGGACCGCCTTGTCGTTTCTGACTCTCACCAAGGCACGACCATGAAACATGTCATCCTGGGCGCCGGCCCGGCCGGTGTGATCGCCGCCGAAACCATCCGCAAGCATTCGGCCACCGACGAGATCCTGATCATCGGCGACGAGCCTGAGCGTCCTTATTCGCGCATGGCCATCCCCTACCTGCTGAGCGGCAACATCGGCGAGGACGGCACCGAACTGCGCCACAAGCCCGACCATTACCGCGCGCTGAACATCACGCTGCGCCAGGGTCGGGCCAAGGCGGTGGACACCGGCGCCCGCACCGTCACGCTGGAAGACGGCAGCACCGAGTCCTTCGACAAGCTGCTGATCGCCACCGGTTCATCGCCGGCCTCGCCGCCGATTCCCGGCATCCATGGCCCGGGCGTTCACCCCTGCTGGACCCTGGCCGACGCGCGCGCCATCATGGCCCTGGCCAAGCCTGGCGCACGCGTGTTGCAGATGGGTGCGGGCTTCATCGGCTGCATCATCATGGAGGCGCTGGCCGCGCGCGGCGTCAAGCTCAGCGTGGTCGAAATGGGCGACCGCATGGTGCCGCGCATGATGGGCCCCACCGCCGGCGGCATGATCAAGCACTGGTGCGAGCACAAGGGCGTGACGGTGCATACCGGCGCCAGGGTCGAGGCCATTGAGCGGGCCGGCGCGGGCGCCGCGGCGCCGGCTCCGGCAAGTGCCGCCGCACCGGCACCGGCACCTGGTCTGTTGACCCGCCTGGCCCAGGCGGTCGGGCTGGCTCCGGCTCCGGCTCCGGCCGTAACCGCTGCTGCCACTGCCGCTGCGGCACCCGCCGCCGGTTCGGCCCCGATGCGCGTGCGCCTGTCCAATGGCCAGACGCTGGAGGCCGACCTGGTCATCAGCGCCACCGGCGTCAAACCCAACATCGGCTTTCTGGAGAATTCGGGCATCACCTGCCTGGTCGGCGTGCTCACCGACGAGCATCTGCAGACCAATGTGCGCGGCATCTATGCGGCGGGCGACTGCGCCGAGGCCTTCGACAAAGTCAGCGGCAAGACCATCGTCAGCGCCATCCAGCCCAATGCGGCCGAACAGGCGCGGGTGGCGGCACTGAACATGGTCGGCCCGGCGCCCAACCGTGCCGAGCTCAGCGGCGTGACCCAGATCAACGTGCTGGACACCCTGGGCCTGATCTCGACCAGCTTCGGCAACTGGGAGGGCGTGCCAGGCGGTGAGCATGTGGAGCTGACCGAGCCCGCTGTCTTCCGCACCGACGCCCGCAGCGGTGGCCGGCACCTGAGCCTGCAGTTCAGCGGCAACCAGCTCATCGGCTGCAATTCGGTGGGTTGGACCGAGCATGTGGGCGTGATGCGGGGTCTGGTCGAAGGCCAGGTCAAGCTCAGCGCCGACTGGAAACAACGTTTGCTGGACGACCCGACCCAGCTGATGGCGGCCTACCTGGCCAACGCGCAGGCCCAGGAGCAGATGGCCCATGTCCGGTGAGCGTGGCGGGCATCGCCGGCCTGGCCGGGCGGTCTGCGCTTTTTCAGGCACAGTACGCCGGCCATGAAAGTCAGCTTAAAGCTCTACGCCAGCTTGACCGAGCACCTGCCCGCCGAGGCCCGCCGGGGCAACCGGGTCGAGCTGGAGGTGCCCGAGGGCACCTCCATCCTCCAGCTCATCGAGCCTTACGCTCTGCCGCCCAAGCTGGTGCACCTGGTGCTGGTCAACGGCGTCTACATCCAGCCCGAGCAGCGCACCAGCCATGTCCTGGTCGACGGTGATGTGCTGGCGATCTGGCCACCTATCGCCGGCGGCTGACATGAGCCACCCCCAGAGCGGCTGTGGCGCCTCCCCGTCAAGGGAGCGCCACCAGCGGCCCGGCAGAGCCGGTTCCGCATCGGCCGCGTGGTTCGATCGGTGCATGCGTCGTGCGTGGCACAGAGGCAAATTGGGGCGCTGAGATGCAGACCCACTACGCCGAGCGTTTCGAGCGCGAACAGGGCAGCACCGAGGCCGACTGGCTGCGCTGCCTGCCCGGCGCTGTGCGCGAGCACCGGCTGGATCTGCCCGCACCAGGGCAGGCCAGGATCCAGATCGGCGGCGGCCAGCTGCTGTTGCGCTGGCTGGCCCTGCCCGACCGCCAGATTGCGCTGATGCGCATGCCGCGTTTGGTCGCGACCTACCACTTCGAAGCCGTGCCTGAGGACCAGCGCCAGTCCTTCATGCGCTACTTCGACCTGTTCATGCTGCGCGGCGGCGGTTGAGTCTCAGGCTGCGCAGCGCGCCGGCCGGCCGGCGGCCAGTTCTTGCAGGCCCTGGCCGATCAAGGCGGCCAGCCGGGCCAGCGCCTGGCGGTGGCCCTCGGCCAAGGCCAGCGGGCCGTCGGCCACCGGCTGCTGCAGGCTGAAGTTGCAGGCCAGCCCCGTTCGCTGAGCCTGGCCCGGCGCGGCCGCAGCCCAGAGGCTGAACTGACCACCCAGCCAGGCCGATTGACCGGGCAGTGATTCGAAGCGCTGTACCTCGAGCTCGATGCGCCAGGCCGCCGCGCCGGCATGACCCGGGGCCGGTTCCTGCAGTCCCCAGTGGCGCACCAGCTGTTCACGCAAGGCAGCACGCAGCTCGTCGCGCAGCGGGCTGGTCCAACGTTCCTGCGCCAGCACGCGCAGCGACTGGTCGGGCAGGCGCACCAGCCAGGGCGCCTGGTCCACCGCCAGGGGCACCCGCACGGCCACCACCTGGGCCACCACCTGAGCCACCAGCGGAGGCATCAGCGGCGTCGGCACGGCGCCCAGGGCGGGCGCCTGGGCCGGGCTGGCCAGCAGGCTGTGCAAGCGGGTCGGCGGCGCAGTGCTGCAGCCCGACAGCACAGCCAGCAGCGCGGCAGCGGCCAGCGCCCCGCACAAGGTCGGGCGTGAGGGGCGGGCGGACCAACGAAGGCGCAAGCGGTTCATGGCGGATTTCCCAGCGCAGGCACCGGCGCATCGGCCGGGGTGCCGCGCAGCAGTGATTCGGGGTGGCGCTGCAAGGTGTCGGCCAGCAGCCGCATGGCCTGGGCCGCATGCTGCACTTCCTGCAGCGTGGCCTCCAGGCTGCGCTGCAGGGGCGCGCCCGGCGCGGTGAGGTTCTGCTCGACCCGCTCCAGGCTGGTTTGCGCGCTGGCGGCGGCTTGCCTGAGGGCCGCCAGCGACTGCTGGGCCTCGGGGCCCAGTTTGTCGACCAGGGCTTGTGCCGTCTTCAGCGTGCTGCGGCCTTCGATCAGCAGGGCGCGCATCTCGGGCGTGATCTCGCGCAGACTGCTGTGGGCCTGTTGCACCGTGCCGGCCAGGCCGTCGGCGATTTTCTCCAGCGGCAGCTTGCCCAGGCGCTGCACGATGTCGGTGACCTGGCTCTGCAGCTCGTTCAGGCCGCCCGGCACGGTGGGCAGGGTCAGCACGCTGCCGCGCTTCTCAAGCACCACGGGCGTGGCGCGCGGGTAGAAATCCATCGCGATGTAGAGCTGGCCGGTGAGCAGGTTGCCATTGCGTACCTGCGCGCGCAGGCCGGTGTCGACCAGGCGCTGCAGCAGGGCCAGGTGGGCGGCCGTGCTGTCGGGCGGGGGCTGGCCGGCAGCGCTGACCGCTGCCACGGCGCTGCGCGCGGCACCCAGGCGAAGCGGGTGGATGTCGGCCAGTACCTGCACCGGAAAACGGTTGCGCTGCGCGTCGTACTGCAGCGAGACGCTGCGTACCGTGCCGATCTCGACGCCCAGAAAATCGATCGGCGCGCCCACGTTCAAGCCGCGCAGCGAGCCATCGAAGACCATGCGCACCGGCAGCGCCGGTCCCCGTGCTGGTGCGATGGCCGTCTTGCGGTCGTCGAACAGGGTGAACATGCTGCCGGCCACAGCTGCGGCGGCGCTGTCGTTGGGCGCGTGCTCGAAGGCCACGCCACCGGCCAGCACCGAGGCCACGGTCTGGGTGTTCACCGTCAAGCCGTTGGCATCGATGGTCAGGTCCACGCCGCTGGCGTTCCAGAACCGGGTCTGGCTCGTGACCAGGCGCTCGTAGGGCGAATCGATGAAGATCTTGACCTGCAGCTCGTCGGCGGCCGCATCGAGCGTGAAGCCCACCACCCGACCGACGCGGGTGCGCCGGTAGTACACCGGCGAGCCGATGTCCAGCGAGCCCAGGTCGGTGGCGCGCAACACAAAGCCTGCACCGGGCTCACCGCGCAGCACATAGGGCGCGGCCTCCAGGCCGATAAAAGTCAGACGCTCTTCGCTGGACTCGCCGGCATCGACACCGATATACGCCCCCGACAGCAAGGTGTTCAGCCCGCTGATGCCGCTGCTGCCGATGCGCGGCCGCACGACCCAGAAGCGGGTGTCTTCCGCCGCCAGCGTGGCGGCCGCCCGGTCGAGCTGCACGGTGGCCACCACCGCCTGGCGGTCCGGGGCGAGCTTGACTGCCTGCACTCGGCCGATCACCACTTCCTTGTAGCGCACCTCGGTCTTGCCTGGCTCCAGGCCCTCGGCGGTGTGGAAATTGATCTGGATGCGCGGCCCGGTCTGCAGCACATTGCGCACCACCAGCACCGCGCCGATGGCCAGCGCCAGCAGCGGCACCAGCCAGACCATCGACAGCCGGGCGCGGCGCGTGCGCACCACCCGGGGCAGCGGCGGCGCGGGCTGGACGGGCGGCGCGTCGGTCACCGGTGTGGCGGCGTCGGCCATGGCGTCGGCCTCGGCTGAGGACGGCGGCGGTGGAGAGTCGAGGTCAGCCATGGCGCTCGGGGACCTGCCAGATCAAACGGGGATCGAAGACTTGCGCGGCCAGCATGGTCAGCACCACCACGGCGGCAAAGGCCAGCAGGCCGGGTCCGGGTTCGGCGCTGGCCAGGGCCGAGAAACGCACCATGCCACCGACCAGCACCACCACGTACACATCCAGCATCGACCAATGGCCAACGGCCTCGATCATGGCGTACATGCGTGCCCGGTCGGCCTGCCGCCACTGCGGCGCATATTGCACGCTCCAGGCCAGCAGGCCCATGGCGCCGATCTTGAGCAGCGGCACCACGATGCTGGCGATGAACACGATCAGCGACAGGAAGTAGGCGCCTTCATGCCAGAGCTCGGCAATGCCGCCCAGCAGCGTGTGCTCGCTGCTGCGGAAGGCCTGGGTGCTGTGCATCACCGGCAGCACATTGGCCGGCACATAAAGCACCGCAGCGGCGACCAGGCAGGCCCAGGTGCGCTGCAGGCTGAAGGGCTTGCGCCAGTACAGCCGATGGCCGCAGCGTGTGCACGTGGTGGGCTGGTCAGCCACCCCGGCACTGACCAGGCCGCAGCATTCGCAGCCCAGCCAGACCGCCGCGGACGCTGCCGAGGTGGCCATTGCTGAGCTGTCTTGCGGCATGAGCTCAGCCAAGTCCGCTCCCGGCGGCCTGCGCAGCATTGCCCGGCGCCTGGCGTTTGGCTTGCCAGTACAAATGGCGCAGGCCGGCCGATTCAACCGCCGCCAGCAGCAGCGCCAGCACCGCCAGCGCCACCAGGCCCGGCCCGGGCGTGGCCTGTGCCAGCTGCGCAATGCGCACCAGCGCCAGCAAGGCGCCCACGGTCAGCACTTCCACCGTGTTCCAGCGCGAAACATAGTGGGCCAGCCGCAGGCAGGCGGCATGGCCGGCCGCCTCGCGGCCCCAGACCATGGGCAGCAGGATGTACAGCCGCAGCCCGATGAACAGCGCCGGCGCCAGCAAGGCCGTGGTGGCTGCCAGCAGGGCCACGGCCTGGTCGCCATGCTCCCAGGTGATGCTCACCGCGCGCCAGAAGGTGGTGCTTTGCTCTGCGCCGGCAAGACGGATGCTGAGCAGTTCGCTGCCATGGGCGATCAAGAACACCAGCAGCGCGGCGGTGGTCAGCGCCAGCAGGCTCTCGGGACCGAGCCTGTGGCCGCGACCCATCACCGCGTTGCAGCGGCTGCAATGCGACAGCGACCGGGGCGAAAGCCGCAACCACTGGTGGGCCAGGCCACAGTGGTCGCAGACCACCCAATCGGGCTGGGTCGGCGTCATGGGGTGCTTGTCCAGCTGAGCGGGAAGGGTCATCGGTTGGCGCGCGTCCCGGCCAGGCAAGCCCAGGGTGATGGCGCACTGTAGCCGGCTTCCGAACCGCATTCCAAGCCAGCCTTGGCATCGGTACAGGGGCCCGGCAAATGCCTGCGGCAGAATCGGACCGCTGGCCCATGCCTTCGCCGTTGGTGCGTTCCAGCACGAGACGAACGACGGGAACACGTCATGCCGCTGTCAGGGATTGGCCAGCAACTTGGCCCCCAACTGCTGCCGCAACTGCTGCAGGTGCTGGGAGCCACGCTGGACGAGGTGTTGTCTTCGCCGCTGCAGATCACCGCCTACCTGGCGGCTGCGGCCGGTGCGGCGCTGGTCGTGGCCGGCGCCTTCGTCAAGACCATGATCCCGCTGCGCTGGCTGGCCGTGGGCGGCAACCTGGGCTTTTTGCTCTTCGGCCTGCTGCACCCGTCGCCCACCACCTTGCTGGTGGCCGTGACATTGCTGCCGATCAACCTGTACCGGGTGCGCGAAATGACGCGACTGACGCGACGGGTCGGTGACGCCGAGGCCTCGGGCAACCTGTCGGGTGTCTGGCTCAAGCCCTACATGAAGCCGCGCAAGCTGCGCGCGGGCCAGGTGCTGTGCCGCAAGGGCGACCGCGCCAACCACCTCTACCTGCTGGCCGAGGGCCGGCTTGAGCTGGTGGAGCTGGGGCGCGAGATTCCGCCCGGCCGGGTCTTTGGCGAGATCGCACTGTTCTCGCCCGCGCGGCGGCGGACCAACACGGTGCGCTGCGTCAGCGCCTGCACGGTGCTGCTGATCGACGAGGGCACGGTCAAGCAGCTGTACTACCAGAACCCCTCGTTCGGCTTTCATCTGATCGGCCTGGTGGCCGCACGGCTGTCCGAAGACGTCGAGCGGGCCGAGTCCAAGCTGTCGCAAAGCCACAGCCAGGCCGCAGCAGACGGGCCGCTGGCTCTGGACCAGGCCGACAGCGGACACTGAGCGGCCTGGCGCCATCAGCGCGGCACCGGGTTCAGCCGCTGGCGCAGCAGGGCGGCTTGTCGAAGGTCACCGATCGCGGTGTAGACATCGATCGCGCGCTGGTAATGATCGGTGGCCAGATCGGCCTGGCCGCGCTGGGCGTACAGGTCGGCCAGCAGCACCAGGGTCAGTGCCAGCGGTTCGGGCTGGCCGAGTTGACGGTCGATCACCAGCGCCCGTGACAGGGCCGACAACGCGGCTTCGGTCTGACCCAGCCGGGCACCGGCCCGGGCCTGCAGGCGCAGGGCCGTGGCCTGCTCGCTGACCTGCTGGCTGGCCAGGGCCACGGCAGCCTGGGCCTGGGCCATGGCCAGCGCAGGCTCACCCTGTTCGAGCAGCAGATGGGCACGCAGGTTGGTCAGCATCGCGGTCATCGCGCAAGGCGCGGCGCAACCGGCCTGGGCGGCGTCGATCCAGGGTCGAGCCGATGCCGGCGTGGCGCTGTCCAGCAGCAGCAAGGCCTTGCGCGCAGCGGCCTGCGCCTGCCAGGCCGGCGGGTAGAACTGCGGTGCCTGCAGGATCTGGTCGACCTGGGCGTGGGCGCCCTGCACATCGCCCAGGCGGCTGGCCACCAGGGTGAGGTTCAGACGCGCGGCGCCAGCCAGCGCCGGGTCTTGCAGCGCCACCGCTGCGTTCAGCGCGGCCTGGTACTGGGCCTGAGCCTGCGGCAGGTCACCGCGTCGCAGCGCGCGGGCGCCGCGTTCACTGCTGGCTTTGGCCAGGGCCTGCTGGGCGCTGGGTGGGTGGGTCGGTGCGCTGCCGCAGCCCCACAAAGACGCCGCCAGCAGGGCCGCCAGGCACCAACCGCGCGGCGCCGCCGGCCGGTGCCTGGCCCGGTGACGGTCAGCGCGAGGCGGCGGCGGCTGATTTTGGGGGTGGCTCACGCAGGGCCTTGGCATCGGTGCTGTCGATCGGAAGCAGGGCCGGTGCGGCTGCGGGCAGCAGCGCCCGAACGGGCCAGCTTTGCTGCACGCCCTGCAGCAGGTCTTGCGCCTCGTCGACCACGGCCGGCGCCCGGTGCAACAGGGTGGGCAGGGTCTGCGCTGCGGTCTGGCTGATGCTGCGCGTGTCGCGCGCCACCTGGCCCAGTTGTTCCAGCGTGCCGTCGGCCTTGCTCAGCAGGCCAGGCAGGGCGCCGTTGACCAGGTTCAGGCTGCGGTCAACCTGCTCGATCAGCCCACCCACCTTGGCCACCGAGGCAATGCCCTGGACGAGCAGGGTCTGGGTTTGTGCACCCACCGCGTCCAGCCGTTGGCGCGCGCCGCTGGCCAGCAGGCGCATTTCGGCGGCGGCGCCGGCCAGATCACCCGAGGCCTTGGCAGCATGCTCGAGCACCTGGGCCATGTCGCCCTGGTGTTGGCGCAAGGTGCCGGTGAGCTGTTTCATGTCGTCCAGGATCGGCGCCAGCCGGCCTCGCAGGTCGGCGGCCAACTCGGTCAGCGTGGCCTTGCCGAGAAAACCGATGCGCGGGTCCTGCGGGTCGAGCAGCTGCGCCGAATGGCCGGGCTCCAACTCGACCACCGGCACACGCAGCTGCTCGCGCACCAGCACGGCGCGGGCGTCGGCGCGCAACCCGGCCAGCAGCAACTGGTCCACCCGCAGGGTCATGCGAACACGCAAATCAGGCAGCAGTTCGACCTCACGCACCTCGCCCACGCGCACGCCGCTCAGGCGCACGGCGGTGCCCGGCGCCAGACCGGCGGCGTTGTCGACATAGGTGTAGAGCATCACGCTCGGTGCAAACGCACCGCGTCGCCAGGCGATGCCGGCGGTCAGTGCGGCGGCCACCAGCACCCCACCCAGCAGCACCAGGGCCAGCAGCAGGCGGTTGCCGGTGGCCGGGCGCATCGTGCCAGGCCGGGGCGGTTCGGTCGGGGGTCGGGAATCGGGGTGGCTCATCGCAGCTCAGACAAAGCGCAGCGCCGCGGCCAGCAGGTCGATCAGCGCCACATAGACCAGGCTGGCCACGCAGGCCGCCACCGCGGCCTTGGGCACGGCGGCGACCTCGGCCCGCGCCTGCAGGCCGTGGTAGCAGGCCACCGCGCCTATGCCCAGGCCGAACAGCGCGCCTTTGCCCATGGCCGCAGGGATCTGCCACCAGACGCCGGTGTCGAGAAAGAAGTTCAGCTCGGTGTCCAGTGGCGTGTCCAGCAGCCAGGTCGAGGCCAGCAGCGCGGCGGCAATGGCAAAGGCCTGAAAGTACGACACCAGCAGCGCGCCGGCCAGGCACAGGCCCAGCACGCGCGGAATCACCACCTCTTCTTCATGCGCCGCGTCGGCCCAATGCTCAGCGGCCACGCCGTGGCGCAGGTGCATCAGCGCAATCTCGGCGGCCATGGCCACCGCGCTGCGCGCAATCAGCACCAGGGCCGCCACCAGCGGGCCCAATTCGCGGATGCCGCCCCAGACCACGGTCTTGAGCACCACCTCGTTGTCCACCCCCAGCAGGGCCAGGGCCTGGGTCGGCACCGTGGCGCCCAGCAACAAGGCCATCAGTGCCACCACCGGCAGCGCCTGCACGCCGCTGATCTGCAGTTGGCGCAGCAGGGAGCCCCGCACCTGCGCGTCGCCCAGCCGACCCAGGTGCACCGTGCCATGCACCAGCATCGCGGTGTAGCCCAGGGCCAGGCGGGTGGTGGTGACGATCATGGTCGGTCAGCGGCCTCGGGCCGGGCGCGGCGCCAGCGCAACGACCAGGCCTTGCCAAGGCCAGGCCAGCAGTTCGGCCAATCGGTTCACGACCCAGGCCGCCTCAAGCCCATCCAGCCCAGAACCCTCACTGACCAGGCCGGCCTGGGTGCGCTGCAGCACCTGTTCGGGGTCGACGCCCTGGTCATGGTGCATGGCCTGGCTGTGCTCGACCAGCATCTGCGCCATGTCCTCGCACAACTCGTAGCGCTGGCGAAATTGAACCAGCGCCAACCGGCGACGGCCACGTGCATCGGCATGCACAGCATCAAAGCTGGGCGGAATCAGGATCTGGTAGTCATCACTCATGCGGTCTTGTACCGCAGGTGGGGCCGGCCCCTGATATGTTGCGTCGCGCAAGGGTTCAAGGCGCGGTCGGCGTCAATGACGAATCTGCCCGCGCCGGGGCCTGCATGCCGCACGGCGCCAACGCAGCGCCCACGATTCCGGTCTTCAAGCCCATGGCCATCTCCTGCAGGTTCGGGTCTGTGAATCAGTTCAACACGACAAAATCTTGCCTTGGACCATAAGGCAAAAACCAGTCAGCACAATTCCGGCCGACCCGGACCAGGGTGGGAAATGTGACCGGCCGTCCCCCCATATCAGGGGGCGCTCATCAGGCCGTGGCGGTGACGCCGGCCAGGGTTTTGTCGGCAGTCCGGCCGCGCGCACACAGGCGGTGCCGCTCCGCCGGGCGCTCGGCGCTGCTGTGGGCCGTCCGCCGTGTCGCAATGGTTGACCGCGCCTGCCGGTCGCAGCGGCCAAAGGTGGTGGCACGCTTGGCCTGCGGCCACCAGCAGTCAAACCGATGCGGCAGTCGGGCCTGGGTTTGCATGATCAGCGTGCGGGGGCGGTCGGACGGGCGCGTCGGGCGCATGCGGACCTCAACCAATGCCGTGATGACCCGGGCGACGGGTTCTGCAACCGCGACTCGGACTGCGTCGGCTTGCCTGTTCGGGCGTCTCGCCACGAGGCCGCGGCTGAATGCCGCATGAAAACGCAGGAACTGGCAAGCAGTTTGACTGGTGGCCGGTCTGACGTCAGGCCTTGGCCTGATATTCTTGTTCTCGCGATCGGCTTTTCCAGAAACCATTGCAAGCCAAAAGCCCGAGTAAAGCGCTCAGTGCCAACGTCAAAGAATCAGGCTCGGGTATGAAGACCACATCGCTCCCGTTAATCTGAATGAATGGAATCCCGCCTGCGCCACCGCCTGGCGCGTTCAGATTCAATCGGAACGGCGTAGTACCGAGGTAAGCATTGTTGACAATATCGTCGTAGACCATCGGAAAATCGCCCGGATCTCCGATTTCAACGGTGATGGCGTTCAGGAACTGAGCCATGCTGGTGAAGAGATTGTTGGTGAATAGAATCTCAAGTTCCAGCGCGAAAGAATTGCCGGTGTCGTTTTCAAGGTCGATATAGAACGACTCGATGGGATCGACGAATTGGGTATTATCGAAGAGCCCCCGGTACAAACCCAGGCGTGGATCGGCCAAATTGGTAACATGATTGCGATTTGCTGCTTCGCGTAGGGTCCGCTCAATCGCCTTGTCGATGCCGGGGCGAGGGTTGTTCAGGTCCACACGAAAACGCTCGTTGTTGATCCACTGGCCCCACACCTTGGCGCCAGGAACATTGGTCGGAACCCTGATGGCGGCATGTCGACCGGGCTTGGCGGCAGGATTGCCGCCGCCGATCGCCGCAGGCCCGCCGGCGAGCAAACCTTGTCCAAACTGCACGTGGATTCGTCGGTTGGTGGATCCCGCGCCGACGTTCAATTGCCAGTTCAATCCGGCGAACACATTGGCCTGCGTCGAACTGCTTGGGTTCGCGAATTCGCCCGAGGCAAACAGTAGCCCGCTAGCAGTATGGGCGCCTGCCGTAGCGCCAAGAAAAGCCGCGTCTGCAGCCGTTCCAAGGAAGTCGTTGTCGAATCGCTGTGCCGCCGCAAGTGGTGCCAGTGATGTGTCGCGGCCAAAGACCTTGGCGAGTGGCGTATTGAAAAATACCGAGCCGATCGTCGAAAGATTGTTGAATGCGGACGCGTCGGTGCCATCGCTTTGGAAGAGCAGCACCGGCGTCGCAAGTGACGCGGTCGGCATCGATGATGTGATGGCGATAACAAGAAGAGCCAATGGTCTAATGAGGTCACGCATGGCGTTCTCCACAATATTCAGACCCAGACGGGTTGGCATTCAGATCACGAGGGATCTATCCACCCGCAAGCCTGCCGCACGTCGTTAGAAATTGACTGTTCGACGCTGCTGCCGTCGGGTCAGAAAGCAAATTGACCAAACGGGCGACTGCCAGCACGATCTCATGAGTGCGATCGAAATGCAACGGAATCTGCGAGCCAAGAGTAAGGGTTAACGCCTGGTAATCCTGCTTTACAGCCAGCCACCCCCTAGAACCCTGGACACCATTGGAGCGTGGGATCGCCGCTC
>JANOWE010000068.1:0-8799 GCA_031417735.1 Betaproteobacteria bacterium | reverse complement strand
GCCGGCCGCCGATGGCCATGGGCGCGCAGAGCACGCCGATCAGCTTGTCGGCCACCAGCGCCGCGTCCTGGTCGCTGGCCATCGTGTTCAGCAGCACCATGAATTCGTCGCCGCCCAGCCGGGCCACCAGGTCATGCTGGCGCAGCGTGGCCTGCAGGCGGCGCGCCACCTCGCACAGCAGCTGATCGCCCACGGCGTGGCCATGCTCATCGTTGATCTGCTTGAAGCGGTCGAGGTCGATGAACCGCAGGGCCAGCGGCAGGTCGTGGGTCTGGGTGTGGGCGATGGCCTGGCGCAGGCGGTCTTCCAACAGGATGCGCCTGGCCAGGCCGGTCAGACCGTGGTGGTAGGCCAGCCGGGCCAGTTGATCGGCGAGCAGCTGGCGTTCGGTGATGTCCACGCTGATGCCGAGGTAGCCGCTGACCTGGCCGTGGCCGTCGCGAGCAGGTGATCGGCGTCACGGTCTACCAGCTGAAGGCGGAAGGCCAGGCCCAGTTCATGGAGCACCGCATGGGGCGCCATGCTGGCATTGCCGGGAAAGTAATGCAGCTCGACGGTCATGGCCATGGTGGCGGGCAGCGGGCGGCCCGGATCATGCCGCAGCGGCCGGCCGGTCGGCCGGGCCGGGCCGGGCTGGCCGGACCGCCAGTGCGGGTGCCTGGCCAAGCTCATGGCTGGCACAAGCCCTATGCATGGCCGTACATATCGCACCCTTGCGCCGTGGCGGCAACAATCGCAGGCACTTCACCCAGCCCTTCACGGCCGCCGGCCCTGGCCAGGCCCGGACACCACGATGGACATGTTTGCTCAGAGCCTGCCGCTGGCCCTGTCGCTGATCAGCAGCGGCGACGCCGCGCTGTGGCAGATCGTCGCGCTGTCGCTGCGCGTCAGCGCCACGGCCTGTGTGCTGGGTGCCGGTGCCGGCCTGCTGCTGGGCGCCTGGCTGGCGGCGGCGCGCTTCGCCGGCCAGGGCCTGGTGGTGGGCCTGCTCAACACCCTGCTGGCCCTGCCGTCGGTGGTGGTCGGCCTGGTGGTCTACCTGCTGCTCTCGCGGTCAGGGCCGCTGGGCAGCTGGGGCATCCTGTTCACGCCCACGGCCATGGTCATCGCCCAGAGCATCCTGGTCGTGCCGCTGATCGCCGCGCTGACCCGCCGCCTGGTGTTGGAGGCGCTGCGCGAGGGGGGCGACGAGCTGCAGGCCATGGGCGCCAGCCGCTTGTTGTCGGCCGGCCTGCTGCTGCTGCATGAGCGCCGGGCGGTGGCCACCGTGCTGCTGACCGCCTTCGGACGCGCCGTGGCCGAGGTCGGCGCGGTGATGATCGTGGGCGGCAACATCGACGGCGTGACCCGCGTCATGACCACCGCCATCGCGCTGGAAACCAGCAAGGGTGACCTGCCGCTGGCGCTGGCGCTGGGCGCAGTGCTGCTGGGCGTGGTGGCCTTGATCAACGCGGTCATGGCGCTGGCGCAACGCCAGGCGGCCGGGGCCGGCGCGCAGCCGGGCTGGGCGGCGTGATGGGCATGAACCCGCCTGCCATGGCGCCGCTGATGCTGGTCGGCGACGTCCATGCCGCCGACCCACGGCCGCTGATCAGCTTGGTCGACGCCTGCGTGCACTACGGCCCGGTCTGCGCGCTGAACCAGGTCACGCTGAGCATTCGCCGAGGTGAGCGGGTGGCCCTGGTCGGGGCCAATGGCTCGGGCAAGACCAGCCTGCTGCGCCTGCTCAACGGTCTGGTGCCGCCCAGCGCCGGCCGGCGGCACCTGGGCGGCGCGCCCGACCAGCCGCTGGGCGGTGCGCCCGACCAGCCGCTGGTCTCGGCCATGCTCTTCCAGCGCCCCTTTCTGCTGCACTTCAGTGTGCGCCGCAACCTGCTGCTGGCGCTGTGGTTGGCCGGCGTGCCGGCAGCGCAGCGGCAGGGCCGCTGCGACGACGCCCTGGCCCGGGTCGGTCTGGCCTCGATGGCTGGCCGACCGGCGCGGGCCTTGTCCGGTGGCCAGCAGCAGCGCCTGGCATTGGCCCGGGCCTGGGGCGTCAGGCCCGACATCCTGTTTCTGGACGAGCCCACGGCCAGCCTGGACCCGTCGGCCAAGCGCGAGGTCGAGGCCTTGATCCATGACTTCAGCCGCGCTGGCATGACCCTGGTCATGAGCAGCCACAACCTGGGCCAGGTTCGCCGCCTGGCCGACCGGGTGCTCTATCTGGACAGCGGCCGATTGCTGGTCGACCAAACGGTCGACCGGTTCTTTGAAGGCCACACCCTGCCGCCCGAAGCGGCGCAATTCCTCAAAGGAGAACTGCCTTGGAGCCGACCCCTGTCCGCCGATCGCTGGCCTTGATGCTTCGATTCGGCCACCTGGCCAGCCTGGCCCTGGCCCTGGTCGGAACCGCCGCGCAGGCCCAGGCGCCCGGCCCCTTCATCGTCATGGCGTCGACCACCTCGACCGAGCAATCGGGTCTGTTTGGCCACCTGCTGCCCCTGTTCAAGGCCGCCAGCGGCACCGACGTGCGGCTGGTGGCCCTGGGCACCGGCCAGGCGCTGGACATGGCCAGGCGAGGGGACGCCGATGTGCTGTTCGTGCATGACGCGGTGGCCGAGGCCAAGTTTGTTGCCGACGGTTTTGGCCTGCAGCGCCGGGCAGTGATGTTCAACGACTTTGTCCTCGTCGGCCCCGGCGGCGACCCCGCCGGCGTGCGCGGCAAGGACATCACTGTCGGGCTGAAAAAGCTGGCCATGGCCGACGCGGCCTTCATCTCACGTGGCGACAAGAGCGGCACCCATGCCGCAGAGCTGCGCTATTGGCAGGCCGCCGGCCTGGACGTGGCCACCAAGCCACCGGCCGGCTACAAGTCCTGCGGCTGCGGCATGGGGCCGGCGCTGAACATCGCCTCCAGCAGCAACGCCTATGTGCTGACCGACCGAGGCACCTGGCTGAACTTCAAGAACCGGGGCGAGCTGAAGGTGCTGGTCGAGGGTGACGCGCGGCTGTTCAACCAATATGGGGTGATGGTCGTCAACCCGGCCCGGCACCCGCATGTCAAGCAGGCCTTGGCGCAGGGCTTTGTCGACTGGGTGGTCTCGCCTGCGGGCCAGGCTGCCATTGCCAGCTACAAGATCGGCGGCGAGCAGCTGTTCTTCCCGAACGCGGCGAACTGAGCGCCGGGCGCAACCGTTGACCTCGGCGCAGGCGGCGGACGCCACGGCAAGCACTGGCGGGCAGGTGCGCAGGCGTCAGTGAACTTGGCCGCTCAAGAAGCTGAGCGAGGCCCAGAGGCTCTCCCAGTCCGCCCCGCTGTCGGCCGGGGCGGGCCGCAGGTGTACCGCCTTGACCAGCCACTGGCCGGCGCGGATCAGTGGCAAGAAAACGCGACCTTCGGCGTCGCTGCGCAGCGCCAAGCGTCGGCCAGGATCGTCACGCGACAAAGCGACGACCAGCGCGCCGGCCAGTGGCCGGCCTGCATACAGCGAGCGCACCGGCAAGGCCTCGCAACCATGCAGCAGTCCTGGGGCCTGCCGCACTTCTGCCTCCGGGCGGGGGGCCTCAGGGCGTGGGAATGTCGGGCACGGTCGGCAGGTTGATGCCGCCATGGCCTTGCAGCAGGCCTTGATGTGCTGGCGCCAGGAACGGGAATCGGTCGAGGTAGTTCTTGTCGTTGACCTCCACGCCCTTGGCCAGGCCGGCCCCGGGGTTGCCCGCAACGATCAGGCTGATCAGCACGCTGTTGACATTGACCTGGTTGCGGTTGGACGCCGTGCCGCCGCCCAGGCGGCGCCCGTTCGGGAAGCTCGAATCGATCGCCGCGTCGAGCGTGATCACGTCGCCGGTCGAGCCGTCGGCCACCGGAATGGGCCGGCCGAGGTTGATCGCGTTGATGATGTCGAAGCGCGGGCCTTTCAGCAGCCCATCAACCGTGGCCTGCGGCACACCCAGGGCGCGGTAGATGCCCAGCGCCTCGGCGTCGCGGACCAGAACGGGGTACAGGATGTCGGCGCCGAAGTTGCTCACGTCGCGCTCCGGGCTGGAGCGCAGGTACAGCGTCTGGCGCTGGGTGCCCACGAGCCCGGCGTTGAACAGCGGCAGCGCGTTGCGGCCGACCTGGACCCAGTCGCCCGAGCCCTTGTAGCCGGTGATGATGTTGGTCACGTCGACCGATTGCACACGCTGGCGGTTGATGGTCGTGAACACGCGCAGCAGGCTGTCGGTGACGCTGGCATCCGTTGAGCCGTTGTGAGGAATGCCGCCCGGAAAGATGTCGGTCATGGGTATCTCGATCGCGATCGAGAAGATGTTGAACCCGGTGAACACGTCCTTGCCCGGTGCGCGGCGTGCGCCCGGAATGCCGCCCAGGTCATCGGTGTTCAGGTTGACCAGGTCGAAGATGCCCTTTTCGTCGAGCTGGTAGGGGTCGTCGAACTGACCGGCGATGACGCGGCCGCCGTTGCTCAGGTTGCGGATATAGGTGTCGACGAAGGCCTGGTTGTACAGCCCCACTTCGCGGCTCGCGGGGTTGCCCGAGTCGTAGCCTGCGAACGGGCCCAGCCCATAGACCAGACGGTCGGTCTGCGGGCCGTGGTTGTTGGGCAGGACCGGGATCACGTCGCCCAGCACGGTCGTGCGTGCGGGGTCGATCTCGTCAAGCTGGATCGGGCGGTTCGAACGCACGATGCGGGTGACCTTCATCGTCTCCGTGCCACCGGTCAGCTGCCAGAGCAGCTCATTGCCACCGCCCAGCGGATCGCTCGCGCTGGGCGCGGCTTCCGGGGTCAGGGTGTTCTTGAACTCGACTCGGTAGACGAACTTGTCGGCCAGGCTGGTGCCCATGCCGATGTGGAACTGATAGCGGTAGCCGTTGCAGGCGCGCAGGCCCTGGTTGCCCTGGCCCGGCTCGTGCAGCGGGTTGAAGTTCATGATCAGGTACAGCTTGTCGTGCGTGCCGGGCTTGACCCAGGCGTAGGTGTCGGTGTTGTCGGCACAGGGCTCATTGAGCACGGCCAGCGCCTCGCGGTGGCTCGACGCCTGTGCGGCGACAGCGGTCACAAGCGTTGCAATCGCAACGACCCGGGGCAAGCAAAATTGCAGTTTTTTGCGCATCGCAGTCATGGCATGGTCCTTGGTTGGGTGAGGCCGCAGCCACCGGGCCCCGGGCCTGACGTGAGACGCGGGAGGGACTGCTCGACCCGGACAGGCCCTGAGACCTTGTACGCGCTTTGAGGGCCCGACGAAACATGGATGGGCCGCCGGCACTACCCCTCAAATTAGGGAGATGAAGCCTCATCCCCCAACATCTGGGGGGTCGGTCGGCGAGCCTGCGTCCCTATGCTGCTTTGCGGGGCAGCCCTCGGCGTATCGCGCAGCCAGCGCCAGTTTGAAGCTGGGCGCGTTCATCCACACATCTGGCCGGCCACGCCGACTCAAGGAGCATCCATGAAGCAAGTCCTGAACGCCTCGCTGGTGGCTGTGGTGCTGGCGATGGGGAGCGTGCCGGCAAGAGCTGCCCTGGTCTCTCTAACCGGCAACCTGGCAGGCGATAACGCCACGCAGTTTTTCAGCTTCACCCTCGCTGCCGATGCCAGTGTCAGTTTGCGCAGCTGGTCGTATGCCGGCGGCACGAATGCGGCCGGCAGCGTGATCGCTGCCGGCGGATTCGATCCTGTCCTGGCGCTGTTTTCGGGCTCGGGTGCATCAGCCGTGCTGATCGGTGGCAACGACGATGGCATTGGCGTGGCGGCCGACCCGACCACCGGACTGGCCCTCGATTCTCTGCTCGACTTGTCGACCCTGCTGGCGGGGACCTACACGCTGGCGCTGACCCAGGTCGCCAACTTTGCCAACGGTCCGACCCTGGCCGACGGTTTTCTCGGCGCTGGCAGCCCGGGCTTCGGCGGGCGCAGCAGCGCCTGGGCCGTCGATGTGCTCGGCATCGACATGCCCGCCTCGGTTCCAGAGCCCACCGCACTCGCACTGGCACTGCTCGGGATGGCCGCTGCTGCCGCCATTCGGCGACAGCGCCTGCGTGACTGAGTGCCGCTCAACCTTGCACCCACAACGCTGGCCTCGGGCATGGCGGGACTGCGAAACAAGAGTCATTCGCAAGCACATCCCGCAGGCGTCACAGCCTGGCACAGCGGGTCGTGCTTTTTGCTGGTTCCTAGGGTAAGGCCCAGGTTCTCTGGCGGGAGTGATATGAAGATCATTGCCTAGCCCAAACCCGGCTTTTGTGTCTGCGCGCCCCATGGCGCGCCGTTGCAGGCCGGGGTGAGTTGTCAGCAACCTTCACGATCCTGCGGAGAACAAAGCCATGCAGAAAAGCCTGCACATCAACCCGGAAAAATGCACCGGGTGCCTGCAATGTGAAATGGCCTGTTCCTTCGAGAACTACGCCACCTACGCGCCTGCCAAGTCGCGCATCAAGGTCTTCGACTTTCACCACACCGGCCGCAAGGTGCCCTACACCTGCACCCAATGCGACGAAGCCTGGTGCCTGCATGCCTGCCCGGTCGAGGCGATCACGGTCGACAAGGCCACCGGCGCCAAGGTCGTCAACGACAGCACCTGCGTGGGCTGCAAGGTCTGCACCATCAGTTGCCCCTTCGGCACCATCAACTACGTGCAGGAAACCGGCAAGGTGCAGAAATGCGACCTCTGCGGCGGCGAACCCGCCTGCGCCGAGGCCTGCCCCACCGGCGCCATCACCTACATCGACGCGAACTGGACCGGCCTGAACAAGATGGCCGCCTGGGCCGACAAGCTGGGCAACCAGCCTGGCGTCTGACCCGCCCGCGTCACTGAACAAGCACAAGGAGAAATCAACATGTCCTGGGCTGGAAAAATACTGCGCGTCAACCTCACGGCGGGCACCGCCACCTCCGAACCGCTGAACATGGACTGGGCCCGCGCCTATCTGGGTTCACGCGGCCTGGCCAGCAAGTACCTGGTCGAAGAGGTCGACGCCAAGGTCGACCCGCTGTCGGCCGACAACAAGATCATCTGGGCCACCGGCCCGCTCACCGGCACCATGGCCTCCACCGGCGGCCGCTACACGGTCGTCACCAAGGGCCCGCTGACCGGCGCCATCGCCTGCAGCAACTCGGGCGGCTACTGGGGTGCCGAACTGAAGATGGCCGGCTGGGACATGGTCATCTTCGAAGGCAAGAGCGACAAGCCGGTGTACCTGGACATCAGCGATGACCATGCCGAGCTGAAGGACGCCGCCCACCTCTGGGGCAAGAGCGTCTGGCAGACCGAAGAAATCCTGAAGAAACAGGCGCAAGACCCGCAGGTGCGCGTGTGCTCCATCGGCATTGCCGGCGAGAACCTGGTGTTGTACGCCGCGGTGGTCAACGACCTGCACCGCGCCGCCGGCCGCTCGGGTGTGGGCGCAGTGATGGGCAGCAAGAACCTGAAGGCGATTGCGGTGCGCGGCACCAAGGGCGTGGGCAACATTGCCAACCCCAAGGAGTTCATGCGGGTCACCTACGAGAAGAAGAAGATCCTGGCCGACAACGCGGTCACCGGCCAGGGCCTGCCCACCTACGGTACGCAAGTGCTGATGAGCGTGATCAACGAGATCGGTGCGCTGCCCACCCGCAACCACCACGACAGCCAGTTCGAGGGCGCAAAGGACATCGGCGCCGAGGCCATGGCCACCCCGCGAGAGAGCGACGGCAAGGCGCAACTGGTCACCAACCAGGCCTGTTTTGGTTGCACGATTGCCTGCGGCCGAATCTCCAAGATCGACCCCACCCACTTCAGCGTGGTCAACAAGCCGCAGTACTGGGGCGCCACCGGTGGCCTGGAATACGAGGCGGCTTGGGCCCTGGGCGCGGCCAACGGCGTCAACGACCTCGAGGCACTGCAGTACGCCAACACCATCTGCAACGAACATGGCATGGACCCGATCACCTTCGGTGCCACCATCGGCGCGGTGATGGAGCTTTACGAGATGGGCGTGATCACCACGGAGATGCTGGGCATCGAGGCCCCGTTCGGCTCGGCCAAGGCCTTGTGTGAGCTGGCCGACATGACCGCCACGGGCATCGGCTTTGGCAAGGAGATCGGGCAAGGCAGCAAGCGCCTGACCGCCAAGTACGGCCACCCCGACCTGAGCATGAGCGTCAAGGGTCAGGAGTTCCCGGCCTACGACGGCCGCGGCATCCAGGGCATGGGCCTGGCCTATGCCACGAGCAACCGGGGCGCCTGCCACCTGCGCGGCTACACCGTGGCCAGCGAGGTGTTGGGCATCCCGATCAAGACCGACCCGTTGGTGGCCGAAGGCAAGCCCGGCCTGGTCAAGGCCTTCCAGGACGCCACCGCTGCCTTCGACTCGGCTGGCATCTGCATCTTCACCAGCTTTGCCTGGGGCCTGGCCGACGTGCAGCCGCAGGTTGCCGCCGCCTGCGGCGACGAGTTCACACTCGAGAACCTGGAGCTGATTGGTGAGCGCATCTGGGGCATGGAGCGCGACTTCAACAACCGCGCCGGCTTCACCGAGAAGGACGACACCCTGCCCAAGCGCCTGCTGACCGAGCCGGTCAAGACCGGCCCGGCCAAGGGCCTGGTCAGCAAGCTGCCCGAAATGCTGCCCGAGTACTACCAGCTGCGCGGCTACGACACCGGCGGCCGGCTGACGGACGATACACGCGCCCGCCTCGGCCTGTGACGCCCAGCCCATGACACCTGGCCACTGCGGCAGGTGTCCAACGCTGCAGCACAAGGCGGTTTTCGGACCGCCTTGTCGTTTCTGACTCCCACCAAGGCACGACCATGAAACATGTCATCCTGGGCGCCGGCCCGGCC
>JANOWE010000067.1:0-6337 GCA_031417735.1 Betaproteobacteria bacterium | reverse complement strand
TGCCCGAGGCGGCCTTCGCCCTGGGCGAGCGCGTGGCAGCCAAGGTGGGCAAGACGCCCTATGTTCGCTTCGACACCAACGACTACTCGGTGCCGCATACCCATGTGCGGCGCACGCTGACGGTGCTGGCCGATGAGCAGTGGGTGCGTGTGCTGGACGGCAGTACCGAACTGGCACGCCACCGGCGCTGCTGGGACAGCCATGCCCAGATTGAGGATGAGACCCATGTGCAGCGCCTGGTCGAGGTCAAGCGCGCGGCCCGGGCCCACCGCGCCTGCGACCGCCTGGCACAGACAGCACCGGCCAGCGCTGTTGGCTGGAATCAGCTTCTGGCCGGCGGTCAGACCGTTGATCAGTTCGACTTCGACCTCGGCCAGTGAGTCGCGCTGGCGTTGCGCAAGGTCGCGCAGCCGCTGGTGGGAGAAGGCAATGCGCGTCGCGCACGCCGGCCGGCACGGCCTTGGCGGCGGCCACGAAGTCAGGCTCGTCGAGCACGATCTTGCCGCTGTAGCCGTCAAGATCCCGGGCATGGCGCTCAACAGCTTCGCGGCCGTGTGGCTTGATGTCGGCGATCATGCGTTGCACCGTCTGGCCGGTGGCCGAGTCGATGGTCTCGTTGGGCGGCGTGGCTCGCTTGAGGTATTCGATGATCATGGCGGTTCCTGCACGGCGGTTTCACTGGGCTGGGTCGAATGCCATGCCCGGACCCCGAGCGTCGTCAGGGCTAAATTTGATTTGGCTTGGTGCCAGATCCGGCACCGCCTGATCCCGCTTTGCAGCCTGTCCGAGGTGCAGGCGCCTGGATGCGCCGGCCGGCAGGCCCGGACTGAATCCGGCTGGCCGAGGCCTGCGATGCCTGCGCTGTGCTGATCGAGCCGGGCGAGTCGTGCTTCGCCTGTCTTGGGGTCGCCCTTCAAATCGGTCAGCGCATGGGCTTGCTCGACCATTCCGACTACCGACATTGAATCCGGCGTGCGTGAAATGCCTGCGGCTCGACGTGCCACGCAGATCATCGGTGTTGCACAGGTCCATGTGCGCCTTCAAATCGGCAGCCATCTGGGCCGGCATGCGCGAAGTCCGCTCAAGACCAAGGATCTGGAATCGTGCCTTGACTGGCGTCGCGACGGGCACGACAAGTCCTTGGCATGCATCGGCCTCGAAGCCCTTGTTCCCTGCTCGGCAAGGGTCGGGGTCGTGTTGTAGCCCAGCGCCCGCCTGGGACTCGCGACCCCGATCGGCCGCAGCGTGCCTGCCAGGATGTGCGGGTAGCCACTGACCATGCTCACCAACCTGAACGGCACCTGGCCGCCGACCATGTCCGGCTCAGCCGACTGTGGGCTGCGGTAGGGAATGTGACCCAGCGCCAGCCTGCTGCTCTGACGGAACAAGTCGGTGGCCAGATCCTGCGGCTTGCCAGCGCCCGGCCTTGTGTCGTTGACGCCAGCGTTTCGCGGCTTGGTCCAGGCCAGAAACTCCGCCAAGGTCCGGACCGGCACGCCGGCATTCACGGCCAGGATCATCGGCACGCACGCCAACAGTCAGAAGGGTGCGACGTCTGGCTCAGCGTTGCCGAGCAGCTTGGCGCTGCGCAATGGATTGGCGAACAGGGCCCGCTCCAGAATGGTTCGGGTCGATCTGCGGGCTTCCTCAGGACCGTGAGCAGGCCAGCGGCATTTGATCTGACCCAGCAGTTCGAGACACATCGTGCGTACGCAAGCAGCATGGCCTGGGTAAGCCGCTGTCGCCAAACAGCCGATGAGGGCTACGTCGGCTCACTCGGCTCTGCGTCGCTACCGGCGGTGCTTCGGGCCCGTTCGGCAAGGCGATCGAGAAGCTCGCTGAACTGGCGGAGCTCGGTGGCGTCGAGGCAGGCCACGATCTGGGCATTGCGGCGTTCGATGACCCGCATCAGGCGCTGCCGACTGCGATCGACCTTGGTCGTCAACGTGAGCACCACGCCCCGGCCATCGGTGGCACTGGCCACCTTGCGCACGAGCAAGCAGCGACTGCGCGGCACGGCTGGCCTGGTCCTTGTTCAGGTAGGCCCACTGCGCCAGATCGTTGACCGACAGCGGGCTGAACGCGCCTGTGGCTGCGAGGCAGCAGCCCTCGCTGAACGGGATACCAGCGGCTACCTCGCAGGCGGCCTTGCAAGACTTGTGAGCGGCACGCCAACAAGACATGCTCGGACCACATCACCAGGGATGGGTCCGTCCGGTCAACCAGCGTGACCGGATTGCCCTGCGCTGATTTGGTGGCAGGGAGAGCGAGGCCTTCCGGCGTGCATTGGGCAACCCTGTGCCGCGCAACGCCAAGATCGTGGCGATCACGGTCGGCGACCTGATCGCCAGTCAGGGCCTGTCGGGCGGCGCGCCGCACAGTCAGCCGCCGGCTGGCTTGATCCCCACCCGGCAGGCAGTCGGCCGCCGGACCGGGTGAAGCCGGCACCACCTCCAGCCGCGTCTGCCGGCCGGACAGCGCAGGCAGCAAATTGCCGCGCGGCGTGGCAAATCGCACACCTGGTTCGCCATGCAGCCCATCGGCGTCCAGTTCTGCATGCGCAGGTCGATAGGCATTGGCATGCCAGCCACCTGCCCATGCTGCAACTCGACGTCCTGAGCGCCTTCGCCATCTGCGGCGCGGGCGCGCTGGTGGGCGCGGCGATGCTGCGGCCGTCGCTGGCCCAAGACGAGGCCAGTGCCGAGGCGCTGCGCATCTGCCGCGGCGGCTACGCGGTGACTGGCCTGGGCCTGCTGCAGCCGTTGGCACTGGAGCTTCCCCTGCCCATTTGGAGCCAGGCAGGCATGGCTTTCGGCGCGGTCGGCGGTGTGGTCCTGGTCGGCTGGGCGCTGGCGGCGCTGGCGGGCGAACGGACGTCGCGCCATGCGATGTGGCTCACGCTGGCTGCGGTGATTGCGGCCGTGCTCGCTGCCATTCCTGCGGGCACCCAAGGCATGAACGTGGTCTGCACCGTGGGGCTGGCTGCTGGCTCCTTGCTGACCACCTGGCTGGGTCGTCGCCTGGTCTGGCGCCCGCGCGACAGGCATGAGCGCTTGATCGGCGTGACCATCGTCCTGATGATGCTCAGCTGCGTACTGCGGGCCAGCTACCTGCTGACCTGGAGCGGGCCCTTCGAGGCGCATCTGATGTACATGCCGCCGACCATGGTCACGCCTTTCACTCTGGCGTATGGCGTTCTGCCGATAGTCTTCGTGATGCTGCTGCACCAGGTGATCAACGCGCGGCTGCAGGCACGGCTGCACCAGCGCGCCATGACGGATCAGCTGACGGGCGCTCTGAGCCGGCATGCCCTGGCCGAGGGCGCTTCGACATTGATCGCGCACGCCCGCCAAGCCGACAGGGGTCTGGCCGTGATCATGCTGGACTTCGACCACTTCAAGCAGATCAACGATCAGCACGGCCACGCGGGCGGTGACGCTGTATTGCGCCACGCAGTGACCCTGCTGCAGGCGCAGCTGCGCGGCGAAGCGCTGCTCGCCCGCTATGGCGGTGAGGAGTTCGTCGTGCTGTCACCGGTGACGAACCTGCCGGCAGCCCGACGCGTGGGTGAGCGCCTGCGTCAGGCCATTGAGCAGGCGGTCTGGCCGGATGTGGTGCCCGCGATGCACAAGGTGACCGCAAGTCTGGGGGTCACGCTGCTGGCCAGGGACGAATCACTCGAAGCTGCCCTGGCCCGCGCCGACGACGCGCTCTACCGTGCCAAACATGGCGGGCGCAACCAGGTGCAGGTGGGCTTGGCCGCAGCCTGAGCGACCTGCCCGGATTTACACCTGAAACGGCCCTGGCGCGGCGCGTAGCCGCTGGCCTGAAGCACGGCGCCGGGGTCGCGGTTGTCGATCAACTCGCGCAGGGCGGTGCGCTTGTCGCTGGCTCGCTCGAAGTAGGCTCGGGCAATTTGCTGGCCTACCCAGTAGCCCAACTCGCTGGGCCAGCCCTGCGCAACCCCATCGAGCGTGGCGCCGGCGTTGCCGAACCAGCGGCGCAGCACGGTCTTGTCGCCGGCCAGCACGGCCACACGGTCGGCTTCGAACTGCCGCCAGATCAGTGCCTCACGGGCACCACCGAAGGCAGCACGCTCCGGGCTGGGCGCCAGGCCGGTGACGAGTTCGGCCAGCAGGTCGGGCACGCCTTCGGCCAGCGCGGCATAGATCAGCAGATCGGCCGGTTCGCTCCCCGGCTGGGTTTGCCAGCTGTGGACCGTCTCATGCGCAAAGATGCGCCGCATGCCGGCGCGAAAGGCCTCGGGCGAGGTGCCTCGGCCGCACATCACCTCCAGACCGATCACCTGGGCATCGGGGCTGGCCGTGCCGCCGCTGTTGGCAGCGCCGAACACCAGGTGCACGGCAGGCAAGGGCTTTTCGGGCAGCATGCCCCGATAAGCCAGGTAGACCGCGCGCAACTCGGCATTGAGCGCCTGCGCCAGCGGCAGGCAGGTGGCGATGGCATGGGCGTAGTCGGCCTGGCGGTCGGCCACCGCCGCAGCCAGGTTGGCGGCGTTTTCGATCCGGTGCGGGGTGAACACCTGCACGCCCCTTCCGGCACCATCAAGATAGCCGTTCTGCAGTTCAGCCGTCGAGGTCGTGCCGGCGGAAAAGAGGCGGGCAAATCGCTGGGCGTCGTCGACATGCACAGCCGCCGTCAGCGGATCGTCGCCATGGCCCCGCACCGTGGGGCAGAGCAAGGCCAGGCACAGCAGCGTGGTGGCGCGCAGCACACATCGCCTCTTGACAGCGGCAGCAACAGGCCAGGCCAGCAGGTGCGCTACAGCAGGCAAGGAGTTCTGTGGCTGGGTCATGGTCATCCCGGTGGTGTTGTGCATTGAATTCGGCAGTCGCCGGTCGAATGGTTCAGTGGGAACAAGGTCTGTCGGGCTTTGCACCAGATGCCGATTTGAGCGGCATCCGGCCACCTGCGGTGACCCAGGGCGCCGAAATCGGTGAAATCTGAGATGTCCGGAACCAACCCCTGGCGGGTGTCGCTGACCAGCCTCAGTGCTGGCAGCAGCGCCAGCGCCTGGGCGGAGATCGGTTGCCTGTGGCTGATGCTCACGCCGGCACCGGTCAGCCAGTCGACCACTTTTGGCGCCGTGGTGTCGGCCTGGTCGAGCGCGGCTGGATCGACGGCGCGAACGTCAATCGATCGCGGAAGTCGATGCGCTGCGTTGTGGCGCTCGCTCGTGCGCGTGGGTGGCAAGTCAGTGGGCCAACAGACGGCGCGCCTCGGTGACGATGGCCTCGGGGTGATGCCGAAGTGCCGGTACAGGGTTTCGGCCGGCCCCGATGCGCCGAAGCCGCGCATGGCGACGAAGCCGCCGCGCTCGCCGAGCCATCGGTCCCAACCGACGCGCAGTGCGGCCTCGCAGGCCATGCGCACGCCGCCCAAGGCGCCGAGCACGCTCGCCCGATAGGCGGTTTACTGCAGCTCGAACAGCTCCCAGCTCGGCATCGACACCACCGCCGTGGGCGTGCCGGCTTCCTGCAGGGCCTGGCGCACCTGCACGGCCAAGGCCACCTCTGAGCCGGTGGCCAGCAGCGTCACCTGCCGTTCACCGCCTTCGGCCTCGGCCAGCACATAAGCGCCACGGCGCGACAGGTTGGCCGACGTATGCATCCGGCGTACGTGCGGCAGCGCCTGGCGCACGAAGACCAGCATCGAAGGGACCGTGCTGCGGTGCTCGAAGGCGATCTCCCAGCATTCTGTGGCTTCCACGGCATCGGCCGGGCGCAGCACTGGCATGTTGGGCATCGCGCGCAGCGAAGCCAGGATCCCGACGGGCTGGTGCGTCGGGCCATTGCGGCCGATGCCGATCGAGTCGTGGCTGAAGACGAATTTCACCGGCAGCTCCATCAGCGCGACCATGCGTTCGGCCATCAGGTCGGCCAGCGCGTCATTGATCTCGGCCGAGATGAAGATGCCGCTGGGCAGCGGTTCGGCGACGAGCGCGCGCCGCTTGCAGTCCATCAGCACCTCGCGCCAGCCCTCGGGCAGAACGCCGGCGAGCACGCGCTCGAACTCGGCGCGATCGTTCGCGGGCAGCGCCGAAACGCGTGCGGCCCAGGCCTCGCGACTGGCGCGGCCACGGGTACCGGCAGCGCGCCAGGCAGACAGCAGCTCGGGCGGCAGCGCGAACGGGGAGCAGGCCCAGCCCAGGTCCTCAGGCGCCTTGGCGGCGTCCGCCGCAAAGAGCTTCGCGCTGTGGCCACCACGCTGGCCCTGCAGCCTTGCAATGCCCTTGGCAATGACTGTGCGGCGGGCGAGCATCGACGGCAGAGTGTCGTCCTTGGCGGTGGCCAGGGCCAGCGCCAAACATCAAAGC
>JANOWE010000066.1:0-9072 GCA_031417735.1 Betaproteobacteria bacterium | reverse complement strand
AGGAGCGTGGGCGGCAGAAATCCGCACCCGCGTTGGGCCCGGTTTGGGGCCCAGGCTAGGCGCAGCGTGCAGCCCGGGCTTGACGCCCGGGCAAGCGATGCAACGACGCATGGGCCTCAAACCGGACCCAACCCGAAGGGCCAAGGCGATTCGCGGCGTCTGGCGGCGTGCATGCTCGTTGCAGGGGGCCAGCCATGCGCCTCGCATGCGCCTTGCCAGACACCGTGACTCGCCTTGGCGCGGTACGGATTTCCGCCGCCCACGCTCCTAGCTCTGGCTGGCGCCCACGATCTGGCCGTTGCCCGCCTTCTGGTTGAAGATCGGCCGGCCGTCACTGGCCACCTTCAGCTCAATGCATTGGTCCCGCAGCGAACGGGTCTGAACCGAGGCCAGGCCTGTCAGCGCCGACGCCTTGGTTTCGTACCGCTGGCTGCGAAAGATGGCCTGCGCATTGGCCGCGTTCAGCACGAACGAGCACTGACCATGTCATTGCTTGCCACTTCAACCCAAGCTGCCCTGGTGTTTGCGACAGGCATTCTCGGGGTGAAATGGGTCGATGGCCAAGCTGTCGCACCTGGCGCAGGCAGCGCGGCCGCCAAGGTGCTCGCTCACGCGGCTGGGCTCCCGGTGGTGATTGGGCCATGATGCAGTGCTGGCCTGCTTGGTCAAGCCGCCCGTTCAAGCTGTGCGGCCGGCCGGTGAAGCCGGGTGGCAGCAAGGGAGTCGAACCGAATGGCTATCCACCAAACGATGTCCTCGCACCTGTGGCGCTGCGGCGTGAGCTGGGCTGGCAGCTTGCTGATGTTGGCTGCGCTGGGTGCCTGCAGCATGCTGCCCGCGCTTGAGCGGCCGCCTGTTCCCAGCCAGGCAATTCCACTGTCGGCCAGCTCCACCTTGGGCCGAATCGCCACCGGCTACCGGCCCGCACCCGACCAATCGGGCTTCCGGCTGATGCCGCTGGGCAAGTTCTCGCTGAACACGCGGGTGGAACTGGCCAAGCGGGCCCAGGTCTCGCTGGACGTGCAGTACTACCACCTGGAAAACGACGAGAGCGGACGCTGGCTGCTGCGTGCGCTGCGCGACGCTGCCGCGCGCGGGGTGCGGGTGCGTCTGCTGATCGACGACTTCTACACCCACGGCGAAGACGAGCTGTTCCTGGCGCTGGCCGCGCACCCCAACGTCGAGGTGCGGCTGTTCAACCCGTTCTGCTGCGCGCGCGACAGCGGCCAGCTGACGCGCTTCATCGTCTCGCTGCCCGACATCAAACGCGTCAACCACCGCATGCACAACAAGCTGTTCCTGGCCGACGGCGCAATGGCCGTGATCGGCGGGCGCAACGTGGCCAACGAGTATTTCCTGCGCAACGACATGGGGCTGAACTTCATCGACGTCGACGCCTTTGCGGTGGGCTGGGTGATCGAGCCGCTGCAGGGCCTGTTCGACCGCTACTGGAATGCCGACGCGGTCTACCCGCTGCAGGCGGTGACCAGCACCCGCACGCCGGCCGCCGAGTTGTGGCGCAAGTTCGAGCAATGGACCGGACCGGACGCCACGCCACCGCCCGGCCCGCTGCCCAGCAGTGACATCCTTGGCTACGGCCCGATCGCCGACGACCTGGACCAGGGCCGGCTGGGACTGATATGGGCCAATGCCTTCGCCTTTGCCGACCACCCCGACAAGCCCTTCGACGGCGAGGCCGGCGGCGAGCTGGCGCAGACCAGCGTCGCCTTCAACCTGTTCGAGGTGGTGCGCAAGGCGCAGTCGGAGGTGGTCATCTCGTCGCCCTACCTGGTGCCCGGCGAGACCGGCATGGACCTGCTGCGCGGCCTGCGCGAGCGCGGCGTGCAGGTCACGGCGATGACCAACTCACTGGGCTCGACCGACGAGCCGCTGGTGCACATCGGCTACACCGCCTACCGTGACCGCATGCTGGCGCTGGGGGTGAACCTGTACGAGATCAGCGGCTCGCGCGTCAAGCGCAACCGGCGCGAGAACCTGTTCGGCGCGTCACTGGGCCGGCTGCACGCCAAGCTGGCAGTGATCGACCGGCGCTGGCTGTTCGTCGGCTCGATGAACCTGGACCCGCGCTCGGCCACCATCAACACCGAGCTGGGCGCAGTGATCGACAGCCCGCAGCTGGCCCGTGAGATGTTGCAAATCATCGACATCGACCGCCTGCAAAGCGCCTACCGGCTGCGGCTGTCGGCCCAAGGCCAGTACTGCGAGTGGGTGGGCAGTGAGGACGGCAAGGACATGGTGCTGAGTGAAGAGCCCGACTCGACACCCTGGCTGCGCTTCAAGCTGGGGCTGCTGCGGATGTTCGTGCCGGAGTCGCTGCTCTGACGCAGAGCGTGAACCTGAACTAGGCAGCCGCCGGGCCGGGCGCGCCCCGTCCACCCGGCTCGACCCGCACCACTTTCCGCACCTCAGCCAGCGCGTCGTGGCGCAGCGCCAGGATCAGCCAGGTCTCGAAGTTGAAACCGGTGCCTGCCTGTTGCAGCGCGCCTTCCAGGCTCAGCCCATCCAGCACGGCCTGGGTGAAGATGGCGCCGCCATGGTCCAGTGCCAGCACCTGCACGTCACTGGTGCCACCAAGGGTGACCCAGGCTGACTGCGCGTGGTCTTCACGCAGCGCCAGCCGGGCCGAGCCAGACCGCTCGCCATCGTCACCCTGTGCATGGCCAGGTGGCGCCAGGTCGTGATGAGCGCGCCAGATCTCCACGATGGGGTACGGTGAGCTGATCACGGCCGCGCCTGCGCGCAGCCTTAGAACAAGGTATTCGGGATCGGCCTGGCCCAGCAGCATCAGGCCCTGGGGCGGCTGGTCATCATCGGCCGCCACACCCGCGCGGTGCACGGCCCAGTCGAGCCGGGCCATGTCGACCAGGCCGGGTTCGCCGGCCAGCGGCGGGTCTTGTGCCATGGCCTCGGGCAGTTGATCGCCCCAGCACGCCAGGTCGCCACGCTCGGGCGGATGGGTCAGCCAATGACCACGAGCCATGGCCGCAAAGGCCTCGGTGCCAAGCCATTGCGCCAGCGTCGGGTAGGCCGCGGCCAGCGCGCGCGGCGCTGTTGCCGCAGCGTTGGCGCGGTAGGCCGCCAGTCCCCGCGCGCGCTGGGCCTGGCTGCCGGCCAGTCCGACGCCGGTGGCGGTGGCGGTGGCGGTGGCGGTGGCGGTGGCGGTGGCGGTGGCGGCAGGGTCGCGCCGCAACAGCGCCAGCAGGCGAGATTGGCGTTCGGCCTCAACGGCGCAGCCGTGGTTGTCGGCCGCGGCGGCCGCGGCGGCCCCAGCGGCCCCGTTGGCCCCGTCAGCGGCCCCAGCGTCGACCTGTTCTGGAGCCGCGCTCAAGAGCCCGCCCTGCTGCAGGCCGACAGCCGGTCGCCTGCGGTCTGAGCCTGGGCCAGCAGCACGGCCAGCGGCGGCAGGTCGTTGTCCCATTCGATCAGTGTGGGCACCGGCCCGACATGCGCCAGCGCATGGTCGAAGACCTGCCACACCGTCGCTCGAACCCGGCTGCCATGGTCGTCGAAGACCAGCTCGCCGGCATCGTGGTAGCCGGCCAGATGGATTTCACCGACCGATTTGCGGTCCAGCGCATCGATCCAGCGGCAGGCCGCGGCCACCGCGTGGGCTTCACGAACGGTGGCAGCGGCGCGGACATCGTCGCCACCGCCATGGCTGGCGGTTGGCCCTTCCGGTGAATACGGTGCATACAGCGCATTCAGCGCATTCACCACCAGGTTGTTCACGTCCAGCAGCACACCGCAGCCGCTGCGCCGCGCCAGCAGATTGAAGAACTCGGGCTCAGCCAGCGTGTCGTCGGTGAAGCGCAGGTAGGCCGCGATGTTCTCGACCAGGATGGGCCGCCGCAGCCGCTGCTGCACCGCGTCGACATGGCGCACCATGATTGCCAGCGAGGCGTCATTGAACGCCAGCGGCAGCAGGTCGGCCGCATGCACCACGACCGGCTCGCCTTCGCCCTGCAAGCCAGGAACCGCGGCGCGGGCGAAGCAGGCATGGTCGCTGACCAGCACCGGCTCGATGCGCTCGACCAGCGCCGCCAGCTGGTCGAGGTGCCAGGGACACAGCCCCGCCGCCGACCCCAACGCCAGCCCCACGCCATGCAGGCTGACCGGCCAGCGCTGGCGCGCGTCGCGCAGCAACCGGGCTGCAGCGCCGCCTGCGGCGAAGAAGTTCTCGGCATGCACCTCGACAAAGGGCAGCTCGGGCGGCGGGCCCTGCAGCAAGGCCGCGTAGTGCTGCTGGCGCAGGCCTATGCCCGCGCGGGTGGGCGGCAGCGGCGCTGTCCCCTTCCCGCCCGGCCCGCCCGGGCCGCCCGGCCAGGCCTGCCGCGTCGCCATGGCCGTCAAGCCCGCTGCCTGGTCAGTACCTCGGCGCAGCGGCCGCAGACCGGACCTCGTCGGCCGTCTTGCCGTCCATGGCCTTGCAGCTGCCCTTGGGCACGTAGCGCCACTCGCCCGGGTCCATGTCCAGCCTGGACTGCCCGGCGCAGGTGTGCGTGCCGGCCAGGTTGGCGCAGTCGTTCTGGCCGCGTTTGGCGATGCCGTAGCAGGCCTCCTTGTGCCTGGGCCGAGGCGCGGCGCAGCCGGACAGGCCGACCAGGCCCAGGGCGATGGCCGAGGCCAGGGCGGACGAGACGGTGCGGCGGGTGGTCATGGCGGGGCTCCTGCTGCGGGCTTGGATGTGGTCATTGTGGGTGCAGCCAAGTGCCCGAGTGGCAGCGACCGCGCAGGCAGCGCCTGCCTTGTCCGCCCAAGCAGTTGTGCCTGTGCCATCGGGTACTTTGCCGCGCGCCGCAGCCCACCGTGGGTGCGCAGGCTCAGCGTTTGGGTGCCACCAGCGCGAACATCGCGCCCTGCTGGTCACTGCACTGCACGATCCATTGGCCACCGGGCACCTCCATCGGGCCGTTCATGACCTGACCACCGCCGGCCTTCACCCGCCCGGCTGCAGCGTCGATGGCGGCTACATGCCAGTAGTACAGCCAGGACGCCTTGGGCACCTCGGGCGGCTTGGTCATCATGGCGCCGATGGTCGGGCCGATGGTCGGGCCAGTGTTGGGGCCGGTGTGGGGGCCGCCCACGGCAAACATCTGGTAGGTGCCCATCGGTCCCATGTCCATCGCCTCGGTCCTGGTCCAGCCGAACATCCGGCTGTAGAAATCCCAGGCGGCGTCCAACTCGCCGGCCATCAGTTCATGCCAGCCCACGGTGCCCAGCGTGTCGGGCGCTGGCGGCTTGTACTCACCCATGCCATTGTCCTTGAACAAGCAGAAAGCGGCGCCATGCGGGTCAGACACCGCAGCAAACCGGCCGATACCAGGGATGTCGGCAGGCGGGTGGTGCAGCACACCGCCGGCTTTGGTCAGCTCGGCCGCCTTGGCGTCCACGTCGTCCACCGACACATAGCCCAGCCAAGCCGGCCGCGCGCCCCCGGCCCCCGACTCGGGCGGCAGCGCCATCAGGCCAGCCACCTGGTGTGGGCCGGCCGACAGCAAGGTGTAGTCCATGCCCGGCATGCCCGAGTCGGCGGCCTGCCAGCCAATCACCTTGGTGTAGAAGGCCGCTGCCGCAGCGGGGTCGGTGGTCATCAGTTCATACCAGACGAAGGGGCTGGCGGATGCGGGCATGGTGCTGTGCTCCTGGTGGGTTGGCGCGTGGTCCCGCGCCGGAAGGCTGGCCCGCCGCCGATGGCGGGATCCAGTGCACCCTCAGCATAGGTGGGCTGGCGCCCTGCGGCCATCCCGAACTTTGGGCCGACGCGCACCCGGGGGTTCGGGCGTCACCGCCCTGGCGGCGCCACCCACGCAAGGGCGCGTCAGGCGAGCCGACGTCCCCCTGGCCTTGCTCAGCCGTCAGGACGCAGCGCGGCGTGGGCCCTGCTCAAGGCTTGCGCAGCGCCTGCAGCAGCTTCTGCCCGGCCCGGCCATCTGCCGTCCAGCCCAGGCGCTTCTGCTCGGCCTGGATGGCGGCGCGGCTGGCGCTGCCCAGCATGCCGTCCACTTCGCCGCTGGCATGGCCTCGCGCCAGCAGCAGGGTCTGCACTTCTCGCCGCTGGGCGCGTGACAAGCCGGGGTCGTCGGTGGGCCAGGGCATGGCCAGCGCAGGCTGGCCACGCAGCCGGTCGCTGAGCAGCGCGATGGCCAGCGCATAACTCTCGGCCGCGTTGTAGCCGTAAAGCGCGTCGAAATTGCTGCGCACCAGGAACGCGGGGCCGACCACGCCAGCCATCAGCAGCAGGCCGGCCGGCGAGTCACCGTCCAGCGGCTGGCCGTCCATGCGCTTGACACCCATCGCCGCCCAGGCGCGGCCAGGCCGCTTGGCGCGCCGGCCTGAAACTGCCGGGTCAAAGCCCGGCGGCAGGCTGACCTGCAGGCCCCAGGGCTGGCCGGTCTTCCAGCCACCACGCTGCAAAAAATGAGCCGTGCTGGCCAGCGCGTCAGGCACGCTGCCCACCAGGTCACGCCGGCCGTCGCCATCGAAGTCAACCGCCAGCCGCTGGTAGGTGCTGGGCATAAACTGGGTGTGGCCAAAGGCCCCGGCCCATGAGCCCAGCGCCTGCTCGGGCTGGATGTCACCTCGGTCCAGCAGGCTCAACAGGCTGATGAACTCACCCCGAAAGTAGTCTTGCCGCCGGCCAAAACACGACAGCGTGGCGAGCGAGGTGACCAGCGGCCGCTTGCCAAAACTCTGGCCGTAGTTGCTTTCGACGCCCCACACCGCAACCACGGTTTCGGCGTCCACGCCGAAGCGCTGGGCCACGGCCGTCAAGGTGTCACGCCATTTCGCCAGCATGGCCTGTCCATCGGCGACCCGCTCGTCGTCCACCAGCGCGGCCAGGTAGTCCCAGACCGGCGTCTTGAACTCGGGCTGGTTGTCCAGCAGCGCCACCACGGCCATGTCGGGCTGCACCGCAGCGGTGAGCTCACGAAAACGATCGGGGGAGATACCGGCCTTCTGGGCGCGGGGCTGCAGGGCTTGCAAGCATTGCGGCAGGGCTTCGGCTGGTGGCGCCGGGGCGTGGTGGGCTGGGCTTCGGCGATAGGCTCGCCAGCGCCGGCTGGCCAACAAGAACAGCCGCACCCTGTGCGCAATGATGACCCGCGAGCACCCTCTCAAGGGTGGAAATGTCAGGTAGAAACCCACAAGCCATTGCGCCTGGCCGCCGGAACGAATGGCCGACATGACGCGCTCTGCGGCTTGCGTGAACGCGCCCAGTGCCGACGATGTGCGCGATTGGGGGTGCCCGGCTGGGCGACCAGGCCTGCGCCTGGTGCGACAAGCGGCGCCCAATGGCCGTGTCCGGGCGCTCGCCACCAACCTGGACGCTGAGCGCTTCGACGCGGCGTTGTTCGGCGACCTCTACCACCAGCGCTGGCGCATCGAAGAAGCATTCAAACGGCTCAGCGGCTCAACAACTCAGCGGCTCAAACACCGACTGCACCTCGAAGCCGTCTCGGGCCTGAGCCAGCAGGCCCTGATCATCGACGTCGCCGCCAAAGCCCTGGCCGACAACATCACATCGCTGATCTGCGCCGCCGCAGCCCAACAGGCCGACCTTTCCGCTCGATCGCGCAAGTGCAGGCGTGCCTACGCTGCCAGCCTCATGCAGCGCCTGCTGCCTCGACGGGTGCTGTTGATCGGTGAGGTGGGCACGGCCATCACCAATGCCTCTCACATGCTGGCGACCAGTTCGCAGCGCTTCGTGCAGGGTCGCTCTCAGCCTCGTCCCGCTCGTCACGTCAAACCTCATCCTTCGTGCGCATAGAAGGCTTGATCGTCAAGTTCGGTGGATTGGCTTGCATACCCGCGCCCAAGCGGCCTGGTTACTGACCGGCCCCCGCCGACGCCGCCTTCTCGCGCAAGCCCTCCCACAGCTTGCCGGCACCCAGCAGAACATCTTTCATGTCCGCGCGCAGTTGCTCCGATTCCAGCGCCTGCTTGCTCATGGCCGCATGCGCCGTCAGCGCGTCCATCACCGCGCCCATGATCTCTTTGGCCAGGTCGGGCGAGTTGGCGAACTGCTCCTTGGTGTTGTTCGCCGCCTGCTCCGCGAGCCTTTCCGACTCCATCAGCTTGCCCTTGATCACGTCGTTGACGTAGACCAGCTTGTCGCCCGGTGTCAGGTCGCCCTCGAACAAATCGTTGACCCTGGCAATCAATTCGGCCAGTGCCACCTGGGCCTTGTCCTGCACCTGGCCGGAACCGACGTCGTCGACCACGTAGAGCTTCACCGGCTCGCCCGCTGCCATGTTCAGCGCTTTGTCGCCCAGGCTCTTGACCGTGTAGGCCGTCAGCTTCAGGGCCGACAGATCCACGCCTTCGCGCTGTCGCCCGTAGGTCAGGAGTGGGTGCAGCAATCGGAAGAAGATTGACCGCTTCTCGATGTCGGTGTTGCCATAGTCGAAGATTTGCGACAGGAAGCCGTACACGCGCACATAGGCCGCGATGTCGCTCTTGAACAGGATGAGCGAGTCCATCGTGTCCTTGGCTGCCGTTTTCTTCCTGGCGTCGTCGCCGGCCGTCTCGAAGGCCTTCTTCGCTTCGGCATACGCCGTCAGCAGCCGGCTGGCCACGGGCGTGGTCGCGGCGTTCAGCTCGGACGGCTTGGCTTTTCTGCCCTTGAGCGCCACGTTCACCACCCGGTCCACCTCGAAGCTGTCGTACAGCGCCTGGCCATCGAGCTTGGCCTTGAGTTCGTTGACGATGTACGGGTCGGTCACGCCCGAGAGTTCAGCCGTCTCGAAATAGGGCTTGAACGCGGCCAGGACGTCCGCCGGGTCGTTGACGAAGTCGACCACGTAGGTCTGGTCCTTGCCGGGGTAGCAGCGGTTCAGGCGCGAGAGCGTCTGCACGGCCTGGATGCCGCCCAGCCGCTTGTCCACGTACATCGCGCACAGCAGCGGCTCGTCGAAGCCGGTCTGGAACTTGTTGGCCACAAGCAGCAGCTGGTAGTCGCCACCCTTGAACGCGGTGCGGATGTCCTGGCCGCCCAGCTTCGGGTTCAAGTCCTTGCTGTGCTCGGTGAACGGGTCTGGCCCGCTGTCCAGG
>JANOWE010000065.1:0-30821 GCA_031417735.1 Betaproteobacteria bacterium | reverse complement strand
ACTCGAGCGTCGCCCAGGTCGCCGTTGCCGGCGGAAGCTCTAAACCGGCAGCCATGCCTCCGGTGTCGAGAAATTGATGGTCGGCCACCCGTTCGAACGCCAGTTGATGACGGTGCCCGACGGTGATGGTGTCAACGAAAGCTTTCAAAGCCTCGAGATTGAGCCTGACGACGGCGAAGTCGCGTTGCCGCTCGTCCAAGTAGACCAAGTGCGTTGTCCTGTAGACGTCGTTTCCCGTTAGTGAACGAGTCTTCGCTTCGTCGGTAGTGATGTCTGTCAGCATTTGCAATCTAACGAATGGAAAGGCCTTCCCCGCCCCGAGTAAGCCGCGATGCGGAGTGCCTTGAAAAGGCGCCATGATGCGAAGAGCGAACGCTCATCGACTCACCAGGATGGGGGTACCCATGACCATTATGGTCACTGGGTTCGATCTGACCAAGAACGTATTTGCGCTGCACGGCGTGAGTGAGACAGGCACGGTGCAGCTGCGCCAGCCCAAGGCGCGCCCGCGCCAGGCTGAACGCGCTGGTGGCCGGTTTGCCGCCTGGCGTGATTGGGATGGAGGCGTGCTCGGCGCGCATTACTGGGCACGGCAGTTTCAGGCCCACGGCCACACGGTGCGGCTGATGGCGCCCAAGCTGGTCACGCTCTAAGAGCCTGTCGGGCTCCTAGAATCATAGGCTTGGCGCAGTCTGCGCCGCCCCCTTCCAGCCTTCCAAGGACAAGCCCATGGCCATCTACCAGATCGGCGAGCACCGGCCCCAGATCGACCCCAGCGCCTGGGTGGCCGACAACGCCCAGGTCATCGGCCGGGTGCAACTGGCCGCGCAGGCCAGCGTCTGGTATGGCGCGGTTCTGCGCGGTGACAACGACCTGATCAGCATCGGCCGCGACAGCAATGTGCAGGACGGCAGCGTGCTGCACACCGACCATGGCATGCCGCTGACGCTGGGCGAGCGGGTGACCGTGGGCCACCTGGTGATGCTGCATGGCTGCCGCATTGGCGACGGCAGCCTGATCGGCATCGGCAGCGTGGTGCTCAACGGCGCGCAGATCGGCCGCAACTGCATCGTCGGCGCCGGCGCGCTGGTCACCGAGGGCAAGGTGTTTCCTGACGGCGTGATGCTCATGGGCAGCCCGGCCAAGGTGGTGCGTGAACTCACGCCCGAGCAGATTGCCGGCCTGCAGGACGTGGCCGGCCACTATGTGCAGCAGTTGCAGCGCCACCGCGACACCCTGGTGCGCATCGACCGCTGACCCAGCGACCCGATTTCTGCGACTTGCCAGCTGCGACCTGATCGAGCCCGGCCATGGACCAATTGCACAAGTTTCTGTTTGAGGGCCTGCCCGTGCGCGGCATGCTGGTGCGCCTGGACGCGTCCTGGCGCGACCTGCTCAGCCGCCGAGCCACGCCGGGTGACGGTGGCCATGCCTTTGCGCCCGAGGTGCGGGCACTGCTGGGCGAGATGGCCGCAGCCGGCGTGCTGATGCAGGGCAACCTGAAGTTCAATGGCGCGCTGGTGCTGCAACTGCATGGCGATGGCCCGGTCCGACTGGCGGTGGCCGAGACCCGCGCCGACCTGAGCTTTCGGGTCACCGCCAAGGTCGTGGGCGAGGTGCCGGCGCGGGCCGGGCTGGAGGCCATGCTCAACCCGCAGGGCACGGGCCGCTGCGCGATCACGCTGGACCCGCAAGACCGATTGCCCGGTCAGCAGCCCTACCAGGGCGTGGTGCCGCTGCATGGTGACCAGCGTGAGCCGCTGCACAAACTGTCCGAGGTGCTGGAGCACTACATGCTGCAGTCCGAGCAGCTCGACACCAGGCTGGTGCTGGCCGCCAACGACGAGGTCGCCGCCGGCCTGCTGATCCAGCGCCTGCCGGTCAGTGGCAGCGCCAATCTGGCCGCTGGGCTGTTGGTGCGCGATGACGAAGACCAGATCGGCCGCAACGAGCACTTCCAGCGCATCGCCCTGCTCGCGGCCACGTTGACGGCCGAAGAACTGCTCAGCCTGACGCCCGAGAAGGTGCTGCACCGCTTGTTCTGGCAAGAAACGCTGCGGGTGTTTGAACCGCAGACGCCACGCTTTGCCTGCAGTTGCTCACGCGACCGCGTGGCCGGCATGTTGCGCGGCTTGGGTGAGCAGGACATGAGCGCGCTGGTCGAAGAGCGCGGCGCGGCCGACGTGGCCTGCGACTTCTGTGGCAAGGCCTACCGCTTCGATGGGGTGGACATGGCCGAGTTGTTCACGCCGGAGCGTGAAGCGCCGCCTTCGTCCGATCGCATGCAGTGAGGCCGGGCCGCCCAGGGCGTCCCGGCGAGGGCCGGCGGGGCCCCAATCTCAGGCCGTGAACGTGCCGCCGCGCTTGCCTCGGCCCACGCTGCGACCGGTGGCGGTGTACAGACCACGCTGGGCGGGGTGGGCGTCGGGCATCAGCACGTCGATGGCGCGGTCCAGTGAGGCCGTGGCGCGGGCCAGGGCCTCGCGCTGCCGCGCCAGTTCGGCGCTGGCACCGCCCAGGCGCACGCGCAGGGACGACGGGACGCCGCCGTGTCGGGCGGCATGCACCAACGCGGCAACGGCATGGGTCAGCGCGGCATGCAGGGCCTGGGCCTGGCTTTCCACGGACTGGACATCGCGCAGGCGCAAGGATTCGGACAAGCTGCTCAGGCGCTGCTCCACCCGGGCAATGGTGGACTCGAGCGAGCTGTCGAGCACGATGTCGGGCAACTCGACGGCCGTGATCGCGGATTGTTCAGCGGGCGAATGCAGCATGGTGATCGATCATGAAGCGGATGCCGGCAAGCCGGCCAGGCCGGAGCCCAGGGCCGGCGTCAGGCCGGCGGGGTGAGCGCTCGTGGCGGAGCTTCAGGCCTTGCTGCTGCCGCCCAGCAGTTCACGGGCGTTGTGAATCAGCTTGTCGGCAATGGCGTCGGCGTTGACCTCGAACTTGCCATCTCGAATGGCCTCAGAAATGCGCTTGACCTTCTGCGTGTCGAAGTCACCGCCGGCGCCTCGTGCTGCCAGCTGGTTGGCCGCCGACGACAAGGCGACCTTGGCGCTGGGCTCCGAGCCGCTGGCGCCGGCGCTGCCACTGCTGCGGCGCTCGCCGGTGGCGGGGGTAATGAGCTTGTTGTCGAACTGGCCGATCTTCATGGGGAGCTCCTTCAGTGAGGGTCTAAGCGGACGACCCGCAGGGATGTACTGGATATCGGCCCCTCGATCCGGCACTTGAGGCTCTTTTTGCGCCGGATGATGAAGTGACCCTGTGGTCGACCAACGGCCCACCCTGTTGTCGGCGCGACCTGGCGCCAGCTTGAGAACTTTTCTGCACGACCAGGGCGCGGGGTGATCGCGCTGTGCTGCGATCCAGCGCAAACATCAACACAGCCGCCATCACAGCCGCCATCACAGCCGCAATCACAGCCGCCATCACAGCCGCAGGTCCAGCCGCAGCGTGTCGGTGGCCTGGCCGGTGATGATGCGGCCACTTTCGGTGCGCGCCCGAACCGGCTGGCCTTCCACGCCGGCGTCGATGGCCTGGGCCTGGCTGCTGATGGCAAAGCCCGGGCCGGCGGCCACCACCCGCACCATGTCGCCGGCGCGAAACCACTGCCGCTGGCGCAGATCAGCCTGCCGCAGCGCGTCGCCTGCGGCCAGTCCATGGCCCAGGGTGCGGCCCAGCGCAGCTTCGCTCAGGCCGATGGCCGGGCTGGGGTGTTCGGCCAGGTCGATCTCGGCGCGGCGCAGGTGGCGCGCCTCGAGCACGGTGCCTGCAGGCAGGGCGCCGGTGGCCACCAGCGACGGCGCCAGCAGCTTCACGGTGATCGGCAGGTAGACGTTCCAGGCCTTGGCACCTTGCACACAGCGCAGCCCGATGCGGGTCTTGCCCAGCGGGCGGCTGTTCTGGGGCAGGTAGGGCTCGATCTTCTGGCAGGCTGCCAGGCGCAGCCTGGGGTCGAGCTGGCCGACCTCGATCTCGATGCGCGGCGCAGACTGGCCGCTGGGCCAGGCCAGCGTGGCGGCCTGCTCCACCAACTGGCGCACCTGGGCACCCAGGGCATCGGGGGCCGCCGCAGCCGCAGGCTCGGCGCGCAGCGGCGGGCACAGCGCCAGGGCTGCGGCCAGTGCCCAGGGGCGGGTCGTGGCCCACGCCAGCAGGGCGGGCGCGGACGAACGGGGTCTGTGCGGCGTCATCACCACCCGATGGTGGCACCGGCCGAGCCGAAGCGGCGGCGCGAATTGGCCGGGCTTGGCACGGCTTTTCGGGCTCATGTTCGGCCGGGACGCTGCCCACAATGGCCGGGCACAGAAGCCCTGTTCCCTGCCGCCATCCGGCCCGGCGGCGCGGCTGGACTGGCACCAAACTTCGGGGGCAAGCATGCAAAGATTGACTCAGGCGCTGGACTTTCAGTCCCAGGCCCTGGTGCTGCGCTCAGAGCGACAACGCCTGCTGGCCAGCAACATCGCCAATGCCGACACGCCGGGCTATGTGGCCCGCGAGATGGACTTTGCCCGCGCCCTGCGCGAGGCCACGGGCAGCGCTGAGCGCAGCCTGGCCACCAGCCATGCCGGGCACCTGGACGGCAGCGACAGCGCCCGCGACGAGCCCGGCCTGCTCTATGCCCGCAACAGCCAGGACGCCGTTGACCGAAACACCGTGGACCTGGACCGCGAGCGCGCCAGCTTCGCCGACAACAGCGTGCGCTACGAGGCCACGCTGCGCTTCATCAACGGCAGCGTGCGCACCATGCTGGACGCGATGAAGAACCCGAATCAGAGCTGATGTGCGTGCACACCGCCTCTCATAAGACATCCGCCAGCGGACGCACCGGATCCGTTCACGCCCATGAACCCAAGGGAGCCAGACCATGAGCATGTTCAAGATTTTCGACGTCTCGGGCAGCGCGGTCAGTGCGCAGACCCAGCGCCTGAACGTGGTGGCCAGCAACCTGGCCAACGCCGATACCGTGGCCGGCCCCGACGGCAGCGCCTACAAGGCGCGCCAGGTGGTGTTTGCGACCACGCTGATGGGCGAGGTGGGCGCGGCCGGGGTGCGGGTGAGCGAGGTGATCGAGGACAACAGCGCCGGCCGCAAGGTGCATGACCCCAAGCACCCGGCCGCAGACGCCCAGGGCTATGTCACCTTCAGCAATGTCAACCCGGTGGAGGAGATGGTCAACATGATCTCGGCCTCACGTTCCTACCAGAACAACATCGAGGTCATGAACACGGCCAAGAGCCTGTTGCTCAAGACCATTCAGCTGGGCCAGTCCTGAGCGACCGACCCTGATTCCAGCCAAGGCCGCCCATGACCACCGCCGTCTCCAGCACCAGCCCGCTCCTGGCCGACAACCTGTACCTGAACAGCGGCAGCGCCACCGGCACCACCGGCAGCGCGGCCAATGCGTCCGAGCAGAACAAGCGCTTCCTCAAGCTGCTGACCACGCAGCTGACCAACCAGGACCCGCTGAACCCGATGGACAACGCGCAGATGACCTCGCAGATCGCCCAGATCAGCACTGTCACCGGCCTGGAGCAACTCAACCACACGGTCAGCGGGCTGAGCGGCCAGTTCCTGCAGCTGCAGGCGCTGCAAGGCGCGTCGCTGGTGGGCCGGGGCGTGGTGTTGCCGGGCAAGCAGCTGGCCGTGGGCGACGACGGCAAGTCCAGCGGTGGCTTCGAGCTCAGTTCGCCGGCCACCCAGGTCAAGGTCGAGCTGCTCAATGCGGCCGGCAGTGTGGTGCAGAGCGCCGAGCTTGGCCCCAAGGCAGCGGGGACGGGCGGCTTCGTGCTGCCGTCCATCGGCCTGGCCGAGGGCCAGGGCTACACCTTCCGCGTCACCGCCAAGAGCGGCAACACCGACCTGCCAGTCACCAGCCTGATGCAGGACCGGGTGCTGGCGGTGAGCACCAGCGGCGGTGCCTTGAAGCTTGAGCTGCTGCGCGGTGGCACGGTGGCCTACGACACGGTCAAGTCCGTGAACTGACGCGCCCGGCCACGGCCTGGGCCGGGCCGGCAGCAGGTGTGAACGGGACGGCGCCCGCCGCGTCCCACTTTTCTTGAGCAGCAGGAGTGAATCCATGAGTTTTCAGCAAGGCGTCTCAGGTCTGAACGCTGCCGGTCGCAACCTCGATGTGATCGGCAACAACGTGGCCAATGCCAGCACCATCGGCGCCAAAGGGTCGCGAGCGGAGTTCTCGGACGTCTATGCGCGTGCCGCCGCCGGCGGTGCGGGCAGCATCGGCCTGGGCGTGAGCGTGGGCTCGGTGGCGCAGCAGTTCAGCCAGGGCAGCATGAGCTCGACCAACAACCCGCTGGATGTGGCGATCAATGGCGCGGGCTTCTTCCAGCTGCAGGATGCCAATGGCTCGATGCTGTATGGCCGCAACGGCCAGTTCCGGGTTGACCGCGATGGTTTCGTCACCAATGCCTCGGGCTTGAAACTGGTCGGCATTCCGTCGGCCTATGGCGAGGGCCAGATCGCCGGCAAGGCGCAGCCGCTGCAGCTGCCCACCCAGGGCATCGCACCCAAGCAAACCACCACGGTCAAGCTGGAGATCAACCTCGACTCGCGCAACGTGATCACGTCCTCGGCGGCGACCGCCGCGATCGATTTCGCCGACGCCGGCACCTACAACAGCACGACCTCGATCAATGTCTACGACGCCAAGGGTCAGACGGTGGTGATGACCTACTTCTTCCAGAAGACCACCGCCGACAGCTGGAACATCTTTGCCGCGGCCAACGGAGAACCGATCAACGCCGACGCCGACGGCAAGGCCCAGCCGATCAGCCAGGCGCTGTTCCAGCCCGACGGTGCCGCGCCGCTGACGCCGACCGAACCGGTGCTCATCGACGTGCCGGTGACCGGCTTTGGCGGCGCCATCGTCACCGTGCCCATCACCGGGCTGAAGATCGACTTCGGCAACCTGACCCAGTTCGGCTCGCCCTTTGGCCCCACGGCACTGGGCCAGGACGGTTTTCCGCCGGGCCGCCTGACCGGCGTGAGCGTGAGCTCTGATGGCGTGGTGATGGGCAGCTACTCAAGCGGCCAGTCATCGGCCATCGCCAAGCTGGAACTGGCCAACTTCCGCAATGAGCAGGGCCTCAAGCCCATGGGTGGCAACACCTGGAGCAGCAGCTTTGAATCCGGTGATCCGGTGCTGGGCACGCCTGGGGGCGGCAACCTGGGCCTGCTGCAATCGCAGTCGCTGGAAGAGAGCAATGTCGACCTGACCAATGAGCTGGTGGCGATGATGGTCGCGCAGCGCATCTACCAGGCCAATGCGCAGACCATCAAGACGCAGGACTCGGTCTTGCAGACCCTGGTCAACCTGAAGTAATGAGCTCGGCCCGGGGCGCACTCGGCGCCTGATCAAGACATTGCCACCAAGGAAGCCCGCCCATGGACCGCGTCATCTACCTCGCCATGGCCGGCGCCAAGGCCACCATGCAGCGCCAGGACGTGCTGGCGCACAACCTGGCCAATGCCTCGACCAATGGCTTTCGCGCCGAGATGATGGCCTTTCGTGCCGTACCGGTGCGCGGCGACGGCGCCAGCACCCGTGTCTACGCGCTGGAGTCCACCCCAGGCACCAACCAGCAACCCGGGCCGGTCAGCGCCACCGGCCGCAACCTGGACGTGGCCATGCAGGGCAACGCCTGGCTGTCGGTGCAGGGGCTGGACGGCACCGAGGCCTATACCCGCGCAGGGTCACTGGAGGTCAACCCAGAGGGCCTGCTGGTCACACGCAACGGCCTGACCGTGCAGGGCGATGGTGGCCCGATCACCGCGCCGGCCAACGCCCAGTTGCTGATCGCTGCGGACGGCAGCATCAGCGCACGGGTGGGCAACGCTGCGCCGCAGAACATCGGCCGACTCAAGCTGGTCACGCCCGAGGCGCCGTTGCTGCGCGGTGAGGACGGCTTGTTCCGTGGCGCCGACGGCGACCTGCCCGCCGACGCCAGCGCTCGCCTGCAGGACGGTGCGCTGGAGGGCAGCAACGTCAGCCCGGTGGAATCGATGGTGGCCATGATTTCGGCCGCGCGCCAGTTCGAGCAACAGATGAAGATGCTGCAGACCTCGCAGGACCGTGAGCAGTCGGCCACCCGGCTGCTGGGCACCGGCAACTGACCGCAACGCCGGCCGTGCGCCGGCAGCCAGCGCGGCCAGCGCGTCGGGGCTGAAACCAGAGCAGGAACAGCGCCGCCAGAACGGCGCTTTTTGCCGTTTGAAGCGGCTCAAGTTGCGCCGATCATGCATTCACACCCCCGACCCCAGGAGTGCGACGATGATTCGATCGCTTTGGATTGCGAAGACCGGCATGGAAGCCCAGCAGAGCCAGCTGGACGCCATCTCGCACAACCTGGCCAACTCGGCCACCAACGGCTTCAAGCGTGGCCATGCGGTGTTCGAGGACCTGATGTACCAGAACCTGCGCCAGGCCGGAGCAGCCAGTTCCGACCAGACCCAGTTGCCCACCGGCCTGCAGATGGGCCTGGGCGTGCGCACGGTGGCCATGGCGCGCAATTTCAGCCAGGGCAACCTGCAGCAGACCGGCAACCCGATGGACATGGCCATCAACGGCCAGGGTTTCTTCCAGATCCAGCTGCCCGACGGCAGCACCGGCTACACCCGCGACGGCAGCTTCCAGGTCAATGCACAGGGCCAGATGGTGACCAACAGCGGCTACCTGTTGCAGCCCGGCATCACCGTGCCGCAGCAGGCGCAGTCGGTGACCATCTCCAAGGACGGCATCGTCTCGGCCACGCTGCCCGGGCAGACGCTGCCGCAGCAGCTGGGGCAGATCCAGCTGGCCTCGTTCATCAACCCGGCCGGGCTGGACCCGCGGGGCGAGAACCTGTATGCCGAGACGGTGGCCTCGGGTTCGCCGGCCGCCGGCTCACCCAGCGCCAACGGGCTGGGCCTGGTGATGCAAAGCCATGTCGAGACCAGCAACGTCAACATGGTCGAAGAGCTGGTGGGCATGATCCAGACCCAGCGTGCCTATGAAATCAACTCCAAGGCCGTGAAGGCCTCGGACGAGATGCTGCAGCGGCTGGCCCAGCTGTGATGAGCTGCCAAGCCACGCCTGTTGTACGGCAGCGGGCACTGCGCCTTTCGGCCGTGGTCATGGCCGTGGTCATGGCCGTGCCGCCGGCCATGCTGCTGGCCGGCTGCCAGACCTTGGCCCGATTGCCCGAGGTCGACGTGGTGCCGACCACCGCCGCGCTCGGCCTGCCCGAGTCCATGCTCGGCCTGCCGCCAGGCGCCACCGTGGCTGCAGCAACGCCAGCGGCCAATGGCGCGATCTACCGCGCCGACCAGTACCGCCCGCTGTTCGAGAGCCACCGCGCCCGCATCGTTGGCGACACGGTCACCGTGAACATCATCGAGAAGGTCAGCGCGGTGCAGCGTTCGACCAGCGCGGTCGACCGCAGCGGCAGCACCAGCGCCGGGCTGTCCGCACTGCCGTTCCTGAAGAGCACGGCGCTGACCCGCGCCAGCGCCGCCGGCACGGGTGCCAACAGCTACGAGGGCAAGGGCACGACCGAGAGCAGCAACGACTTCTCCGGCACCATCACCGCCACCGTGGTGCAGGTGCTGCCCAACGGCCACCTGGTGGTGGCGGCCGAAAAGCAGATCGGCGTGAACGCCCATGTCGACGTGCTGCGCTTCTCTGGCCAGATCGATCCCCGCGCCATTGCCCCGGGCAACCAGGTGCAGAGCACCCAGATCGCCAACGTGCGCATCGAGCAGCGTGGCCGAGGCCAGCAGGCCGAAGCCCAGTCGATGGGCTGGGCGGCGCGCTTTTTTCTCAACGTGATGCCGATCTGAGGCCAGCGCACCCATGCCCAATCTGAGCATCTTTCGACGCGGCAAGCCGGCCGGACCGGACGCCGACCGCGTGTTGCGCGCGGTGGTGCTGGTGGCCTTGACGGTGGCCAGCGCGGCGGTGTGGTGGCCGGCCCATGCCATGCGCCTGAAGGAGGTGGCCAGCGTGCAGGGCGTGCGGCCCAACCAGCTGACCGGCTTTGGCCTGGTCTTCGGCCTGGACGGCACGGGCGATCAGTCAACGCAAGCCCCGTTCACGCCGCAGGCGCTGACTGCCTTCCTGCAGCAGAACGGCATCACCCTGCCGCCGGGCGTGACCATGCAGCCGAAGAACCTGGCCGCAGTGGTGGTCACCGCCGAACTGCCGCCGTTTGCCCAGCCCGGCCAGCGCATCGATGTCAATGTCTCGTCGGCCGGCAACGCCAAAAGCCTGCGTGGCGGCACGCTGCTGGCCACCGCGCTGCGCGGTGCCGATGGCCAGGTCTACGCCATTGCCCAGGGCAACATGCTGGTCGGTGGTGCGGGGGCGTCGGCCGGTGGCGCCAAGGTGCAGATCAACCACCTGGCCGCCGGCCGGGTGCCCGATGGCGCGACGGTGGAACGCGGCGTGCCCACCAGCCTGGCGCAGAACGGCCACATGCAGTTCGACTTGCGCGCCAACGACTTCAACACCGCGCGCGCCGTGGCCGGCGCGATCAACCAGGCCAAGGGCGCAGGCACCGCGCAGGCGGTGGACGGCCGGGTGGTGCGGGTGCGCATGCCGGCCGATGCCAACGACCATGTGGCCTTTGTCGCCGACCTGGAGAACCTGGACATCACGCTGGCCAAGCCGGCGGCCCGGGTCGTGCTCAATGCCCGCACCGGCTCGGTGGTGATGAATGAAGCGGTGTCGCTGAGCAGCTGCGCCGTGGCCCATGGCGCGCTGACCGTGACCGTCAATTCGACGCCGGTGGTCAGTCAGCCGGGGGCCTTTTCGTCGGGCACCACGGTGCAGGCCGAGAAGGTCGACATCGCCATCACCCAGCAGGGCGGGGCGCTGGTGCAGCTGCCGTCCGGGGCCCGCCTGGCCGACGTGGTGCGGGCACTGAACACCCTGGGCGCCACACCGCAAGACCTGCTGGCCATCCTGCAGGCGATGAAGAGTGCCGGCGCGCTGAAGGCCGAGCTCGAGGTGATCTGAGCATGAGCTTGCCAACCGCGATCACCAGCACCGCTGCCAGCAGCACCGGCCGTGTCAGCGCCGGTCTGGCGGCGGACGGTCGTGGCCTGGCGGCGCTGCGCCAGAGCGCAGGGCAGGACCCGCGTGCGGCGGTCAAGGAAGCGGCCAAGCAGTTCGAGGCCATGTTCATGCAAGAGCTGCTCAAGACCATGCGCGCGTCGACCGAGGCCAGCGGCATGCTCGACAACGCCGGCTCCAAACTCGGCACCGACCTGCTCGACGGTCAGCTCGCCACCGCCACGGCCGGCCGGCCCGGCGGCCTGGCCGAGCTCATCGCCCGCCAGCTCGAGCGCCAGATGGGCCTGGCGCCCGGGCCGATTCCGTCGACCACGCCGGCCAATGCCAGCCTGCCCCTCGTCAGCGACCTCGCCGCCACGCCGCGCCTGCCTGAAAAGAGCGCCGCCGGCTTTGTCCAGCAGCACATGGCCGCGGCCAGGCAGGTCCAGGCCCAGACCGGCATTCCGGCCAGCTTCATGGTCGCCCAGGCCGCCCATGAAACCGGCTGGGGCAAGAAGGAAATCACGGGCCGCGACGGCAGCGCGTCAAACAACCTGTTCGGCATCAAGGCCGGTGCGGGCTGGACCGGGCCGTCGGTGGAGGTCATGACCACCGAGTACCAGGGCGGCCAGCCCCGGCAGCTGCTGCAGCGCTTTCGCGCCTATGCCAGCCATGCCGAATCCTTTTCCGACTATGCCAGGCTGATCAGCCAGAGCCCGCGTTACGCCGCCGTGCGCGCGGCCGGCCAGGACGCCCAGGCCTTTGCCCAGGGCCTGCAGGACGCCGGCTACGCCACCGACCCGGCCTATGCCGGCAAGCTCAGCCGCATGATTGCCACCACCCAGCGCTTGCAGCAGGGCGGCGCATGAGCCGGCATGGCCTCGATCGGACTTCCCGCTTGAAGGGCCAAGGGCTGTTCCGGCGACTTGCGCGAAATTCTGGATCGCCATGACCGCCACCTCGTTGATGTCGCTGGGCACGCAGGCGCTGAGCGCGGCCTACAGCCAGCTGCACACCACCAGCAACAACATCGCCAACGCCAACACGGCGGGTTACTCGCGCCAGACCGCGCAGCTGGCCAACCGGCCCAGCATGAGCACCAGCTCGGGCTACCTGGGCATGGGCGTGTCGGTGACCACGGTGCTGCGCGCGTCCAACCAGTTCCTGACCGAGCAGGCCAGTGCGCTGAAGTCGGTCTCGGCTGGCGACCAGCAGAAGGCCGTTCTGCTCAAGCAGCTCGAACAGGTCTTTCCGTCCGGCCAGAACGGGCTGGGCCAGGCCGCGACGCAGATCTTCAATGCCTTCTCCGACCTGGCCGCCGCGCCGGCTGACCTGTCCGCCCGCCAGGCCGTGCTGGGCCGGCTCGACACCTTGGCCTCGCTGGTGCGCAGCGCCAGCGCGCAGCTCGACAGCCTGCAGGCCAATGTCAGCAGCGATCTCAGCGGCAGCGTGGCCGAGGTCAACGGGCTGGCGCAGCAGCTGGCGCTGCTCAACGCCAAGATCAACGAGGCCTCGGCCACCGGCCATTCGCCGAACGAACTGCTCGACCAGCGCGACCTGCTGGTGGGCCACATCGCCGAGCACATGGATTTGTCCACCGTGCTCGCGCCCGATGGCTCGGTCTCGGTGTTCGTCGCCAACGGCCAGACGCTGGTGCTGGGCAGCCATGCCAGCAAGCTGGTCGTGCGCACCGATCCGCTGGACGCGTCGCGCCTGACCGTGGGCATCGTCAGCGGCGGCAAGCTGGTGCAAGAGGCCGAGCAGTCCATTGGGGGTGGCCGCATCGGCGGGCTGCTGAATTTTCAGAGCACAGACCTGGCCGATGCGCGGGCCCGCCTGGGTCAGTTTGTCGCCGGCATGGCCTCGGCGCTCAATTCGCAGCAGGCGCGCGGTATCGACCTCAACGGCGCCGCCGGCGCGGCCGTGTTCAGCGCCGCACCGCCCCGCGCCGAGGCAGCCAGGGGCAATGCACGCGACAGCGCCGGCGCCCCGCTGTCGTCGATTCAGCTTGAGGTGGTGGAGGTGACCGCGCTCAAGGCCAGCGACTACCGGCTGAAGGCCGATCCGGCCAATGCCGGTCAGTACATCCTGACCCGCCAGTCCGACGGACTGGTGCGCAGCGGCCTGGTTTCGGGCGATGTGGTGGACGGCCTGCGCATCAGCAACGGGCCCGTCGTGCCGGCCTCGGGTGAGCAGTTCCTGCTGCGCAGCGTCAGCCAGGCCGCGTCCACACTGCAAGTGATGCTGCGTGATCCGCGTGGCCTGGCCGCGTCCAACCCGATGACCGCCACCAGCAGCGCGGCCAACACCGGCACGCTGGCGGTGACCGGGCTGCGCATGGTGGCCGACCCAACGCTGGCGCAAGACCCGGTCACCATCCGTTTCACCGACGACAACGGCAACTACGAGGTCCTTGGCCCGGGCGGCACGCTGCGTGGGTCTGGCAGCTTCGTCTCGGGCGAGCCCATCGTCTGGAACGGCAGTGCGCTGAGCCTGAATGGCGTGTCGCGCAGCGGCGACCAGCTCAGCCTGGTGCGCACCACCCACCCTCAGGGCAACAACGGCAATGCGCTGGCCTTTGATGCGCTGGCATCGACCAGGCTGGTCGACGGCCAGACCGTCACCGACGCCTACGCTGCGCTGTTCTCCAACATCGGTGTGCGCACCCAGGGTGCGGTCACCGCCGCCAACAACACCGCGCTGGCCCATGAGCGCGCCACTTCGGCTCTGGCCAACGAGGTTGGTGTGAACATCGACGAAGAAGCGGCTCGCCTGATCCAGTACCAGCAGAGCTACCAGGCGTCGGCCAAGCTGTTGACCACCGCCCAATCGATGATCGACACGCTGCTGGCCGCCGTGGGCCGCTGAGTCAGAACAAGGCATGCACTGACATGAGAATCTCCACCGCCAACCGGCATGACGAAACCGTGGCCAGCCTGCAGCGTCGCCAGAACGAGTTGACCCAGGCGCAGGCCACGCTGACCACCGGCAAGCGCATCAGCCGGGCCAGCGACGACCCCACCGGCGCGGCCCGTGCCGAGCGCGCCTTCATCGCGCAGCAGCGCATCGGCTCCGAGCAGCGTTCAGTGGCCGCCAGCCGCAGCGCGATGTCACTGGCCGAGTCCACGCTGGGTCAGTCGGTAGACCTGCTGCAGCGCGCGCGAGAGGGCCTGGTCGCGGCCGGCAATGGCAGCTACAGCAGCCACGAGCGCGCGGCACTGGTGGCCGACCTGCGCAACCTGCGCAGCCAGTTGCTGGGCCTGGCCAACCGCGAGGACGGCAATGGTGGCCATGTCTTCGGCGGCCAGACCGCCGCCAGCGTGCCGTTCCAGGACACGCCCGGCGGCGTGACCACCGCCGCGGCCGGTGGCCGCAGCGAACTGTCCAGCCGGGAGCAGATGCCCAGCACGCTGGACGGCGCCGAGATCTGGCTGCGCGCGCGCAATGGCAATGGCGTGTTCGTGACCAGCGCGAACCCGGCCAACACCGGCCAGGCCTGGATCAACCCCGGCAGCGTGAGCGACCCCGCCGCACTCACCGGCGACAGCTACGCCCTGGATTTTCGGGTCGACGCCGACGCCACCCGCTACACCGTGTTGCGCAACGGCAGCCCGGTCGCGGTGGACCTGTTGTACCAGGCCGGCAGCGCCATCAGCATTGACGGCATGAGCATGACCATGCGTGGCAGCCCGGCCACCGGCGACCGCTTCGAGCTGGCCCCGTCCAGCGCCACGCTGAACCCGTTTGCTGCACTGGACCAGGCCATCACGGCGCTGGCCAACCCGTCGGCCGGCGCCGGCCAGGTGGCCCAGGCCGTGGCCAGCGGTCTGCGCGACATGGACGCGGTGCTGGGCCATGTGCAGGCTGCGCGGTCGGATGCCGGCGTCGCCCTGACGCGGCTTGACGCCATCGACGGACGCAACCAGGACAGCATGCTGTGGGCCCAGACCGTGCAGGCCGACGCCGAGGACGCCGACATGGTGGCCGCCGTGTCGACCTTCCAGAACAAGCAGACCGGCTACCAGGCGGCGCTGCAAAGCTACTCGATGGTGCAACGCATGTCCTTGCTCGATTTTCTGAAGTGAGCGCTGCCGGCGCGCCAAGCCAGGGCACACTGCCACCATGAACGACCACCCCGTGCTGGGCCAGATCGCCCTGGGCTATTGCCCGATGATCGACCGCCATCGGGCCATCACCGCGCTGCGGCTGACGGTGTTCCCGGTTCGCCCGGACGAGCCCATCCAGGCCGACGCGCTGCTGGCACTGCTGGCGCAGGCCTGGCCGGCAGGCGCGGGCCGCTTGTCGCTGAACATCGCCAGCGAAGCCCTGCTCGAACAGTTGCTGCAGGCCGACCTGCCGCCGCACATGATGCTGGAAGTTCCAGCTTTCATCGCCGCCGCGCCGGCACAGGCCCAGGACCTGCTGGACCGCTTCCGTGCCGGCAACACCTTGCTCATCAAGGGCCGCCCGCTGGCGCCGCTGCCGCGCGAGCTGTTGCCCTGCTTTGCCTATTCGATCATCGACCTGGCCGACGAGCGCCGTGACGGCCTGCCGCCGCCGGGCGGGGTGTCGCGCCACATCCCGCATGTGCAGGACGGCGTGCAGTCGCTGGCCGAGATGAACGACGCCTTCGCCAGAGGTGCGCTGGCGGTGCTGGGCTGGCCGATCGACGAGCCGGTGCAGGCCGGCCCCACCAACGCGCAAAAGAAGCCGGCGCAGCCCGAGGCGCAGGCCATTCTGGAGTTGATCAACCGGGTCGACCGAGGCGAAGACATCGACCGGCTCGAAGCGGTGATGAAGGCCGATCCGACCATGGCCTTCAAGCTGATTCGCTACATCAATTCGCCGGTGTTCGGCCTGCGGGTCGAGATCAGTTCATTCCGCCACGCCATCATGATGCTGGGCTACCAACGCCTGAAGCGCTGGCTGGTCTTGCTGCTGGCCAATGCCGGCCGTGACCCGAATCAGAAGCCGGTGGTCTATGCCGCCGTTCGCCGCGGCCTGCTGATGGAAGAACTGGGCCGCAACAGCGGCTGCGACGACGACCGTCGGGGCGAGTTGTTCATCTGCGGCGTGTTTTCGCTGCTCGACCGGCTGCTGCAGCGCAGCTTCAGCGAACTGCTGTCCGAGGTGCCCGCCAGCGAAGCCGTGCGCGCCGCCTTGATCGATGGCGCCGGCCCGCATCAGCCCTATCTGGCCCTGGTGCAGGCGATTGAATCCGGCATCCTGCACGACATCCGCGCCTGCGCCGAGGCGCTGATGATGGGTCAGGCCGAAGTCAGCGCCGTCACCCTGCGGGCATTGGCCGGCGCCGGTCAGCTCGACTGACCGGTCCTGGCCGGCGGCGCTTGCACCGGCGCTGTCGGTGCTGACCGCTAAACTGCCGGCATGCCGCTGCTCACGCGCCATGCCAACCCACCTTCCAATGCCCAGCTCATGGCCTTGCTCGACGATGTCGACGAGGTGCTGCTGCTGTTGGATGCGCGCCAGCGCCTGAGCTATTGCAACCGCACCGCCGCCCGCTTGCTGGGCTGTGAGCCGGGACAGCCGGCGCAGGCTGCGCTGGTCAGGGTCGACAGCGATTCATGCGCCAGGTTGATGGAATTGCTGCAGGCTGGCCGCTCAGGCGGCGCGTTGGAACTGCGCCTGGATGATGGGCCGCGATTGCCCTTCCAGCTTTCACGCAGCGGTGCCGGCGGCTGGATGCTGCGTGGCCCGTCACGGCCCGCGCTGCCGCCCCTGCCGCCGCTGGGCACGGGCGCCACCAGCGAGTTGGTGCGCCTGATGTGGGACACGCCTCAACCCCTGCTGGTGCAGGACACGGGCTTTGCCATCATCGCGGCCAACCGGGCCTTCATCGACGCCTTTGATCAGCCCGTGGACACGCTGATCGGCAGCGACCCCTTGCATTTCATGGACGCCCAGGACCATGACGGCGTGCTGCGGTCGCGCACCGAAATGCTGGCCGCGCTGCAGGAACAGCGACAACCCGAGTTGCAGATCGAACGCCGGCTGATCGACCGCCATGGTACGCAGCGCTGGTTCCGCTATTGCCCGCGCTGGGTCAGTGCCGACGACGGCTCGCCATTGCTGCTGTCGGTGCTGCAGGACGTGACGATGGAGCACCGCGCACGGGGCCAGGCAGAGCACAGCGACCATGAGCTGGACCGGTGGTTCGACCTCAGCCCGATCGGCATGCTGGTCTACGACGCTGCCGGACTGGTGGTGCGCTGCAACGCAGCCTTCGAGTCCCTGGTCGGCTATGCCCCGGTGATGTTGCGCGACGCGCCCGAAGACCTGGCCCGGCTGCTGGCCTGGGAGGGCGATGTGCCACACCCCGATCTGACGGTCGACGCACGGCCGCTGGAGGTGTTGTCCAACCTGGTGCTGCCCGACGGCCGCCGCCAGCGCCTGCGCGCCCGGTTGCGTGCCTTTGCCAGCGCGCAGTCCGCACTGCGGGTGATGGCGGTGGTCGAAGACCGCAGCCTGGAGGACGAGCACGACCTGGCGCAGCTGGAGATCGGCGCGCTGATGCACACGGCCGGTTTGGGCGTGGCCACCTACGAGGCCTCGCGCGGCTGGAGCAACAGCCGGCCGGCGCGGCCGGGTGCACCGGCGGTGGCCTCGGGCCTGCCCGGTGGGCTGGAAGCCATCGGTCGCGAACAGGTCGAACCGGGCTCGCTGGCCGAGTTCGAGCGCCTGCAGTGTGCACTGCGCGAAGGCCAGCGGGCCCAGGTTCGCTATGCCGTCAACGTGCCTCAGGGCGGCACCCGCTGGCTGCTGACCCGGGTTGAGCCCGGCGAGCTGACCGGCGGACGCAGCGCGCTGTCGGTGGTGACACTGGACGTGACCGAGCAGGAGGCGGCGCACCGGCGCAGCGAGCAGCTGCTGCGCGAGCTGTCGACCATTCTGGACGGCATGCCGGCCGGCATTGCCTACCTGCGCGGCGAGCGGCTGCTGCGCTGCAACCGTCGCTTCGAAGCCATGCTGGGCCTGGCACCGGGCGCGGCCGCCGGTGCGCTGCTGGATGAACTGCTGGCCGAACAGCCCGCCGCCCGGGCCCTGCTGCGCAAGGCCCTGCAGGAAGAAGGGCGGCATGAGCTTGAGATTGTGCACAAGCCGGCCGACGCGCCGCCACGCTGGTACGCGCTGTCGGCCAGCCGTGAATCAGGCAGCGGCCAGATCGAGCTGATGCTGGTACTGACCGACATCACGCGGCTGAAGGCGCAGCAGGATGAGCTGACCACCCTGGCCCGTGAGCGCGAGCTGATGTTCGGCCTGGCCGAGGTGGGCATGACTTATTTGCGCAACGACCGCATCGTGCGCGCCAACCAGGCCATGGCCCAGCTCAGTGGCTATGCGCTGGGCGAGTTGACCGGCATGCCGCTGGCCGCGCTGTACCGCGACGCTGCCGGCCACGAGGCACTGTGGCCGCTGCAGAGTGCAGCGCTCAAGGCCGAAGGGCTGTGGCGCGGCGAACGCCTGCTGCGTCGCCGCGACGGCCAGATGATCTGGGTCCAGGTCAGCAAGCGTCAGGTCGATGGTGACGACCCCGATGCCGGCCTGATCGGCTCTTATGTCGACATCGACGAACGCAGCCGTGCCCGCCAGGCCGTGCAGTTGCAGGCCGAGCGGACCCGGGCCATCCTTGATTCGGTGCTGGTGGGCATCGTCACCGTGGGCGACAACGGCATCGAATGGATGAACCGCTCGGCCAGGCGCATGTTCGGTGGCGAGTTGGCCGACTTCGTCGGTGAACCCATTGCCACCGTGGCCACCGCCGATGCCGACCATCCGCTGCGCGCCACCCATTACCGCCAGGCGCTGGCCGACGGCCAGGCCGAGACCTTTGAATGCCGGCTGCGCGGCCGTGACGGGCGCGAGTTCTGGGTCGTCGGCAATGCGGTGGTGACCGGCCGCGACACGGCTGGCCATGCCGCGCCGGGAGGGGCAGGGCAGCAGATCACCTTTGCGCTGCTGGACATCGAGCGCCGTCGCCAGGCCGAGGTCAGCATCAAGCAGGCCCAGGCCTCGCTGCAGCGCATCATCGACACCGCGCCGCTGGCCATCGCGCTGTTCGACAACGCCAATGGCCAGGTGCTGCGGCTGAACCAGATGGCCGCACATTTCTTCGGCCGGCCCATGGCCGCGGTGCTGGGTCGGCCGGCCGAGCAGTGGTTCGGCGCGGCCGAGGCCGCCGAGCTGGGTGAGCAGATGCAGCGTGCGGCGCAGGTACCCGAGGGCCTGCGGCTGGAGGTAAGCCGACCCGCCGCGCCGGCCTTGCCCGGCGAGCCCGAACCCGCACCGCAGACCTGGGACATGCGGCTGATATCGCTGGACGCGGCGCGCAGCCAGCCGCAGATGCTGCTGGTGGCCAGCGACGTGACCGAGCAGCGGGCGGCCGAGCAGGCGCGCTTCGACGCGGCGGTATCGCAGCGCGAGATGCTGGTCAGGGAAGTGCACCACCGCATCAAGAACAATCTGCAGGGCGTTGCCGGTCTGCTGCAGCAGACCGCAGCGCGCCGACCCGAGGTGGCTGGCCTGATCAGCGAGGTGGTGGGCCAGGTGCACGCCATCGCCCAGGTCCATGGTCTGCAGGTGGGCCTGAGCGGCCCACTGCGCGTGCTGCCGCTGATCGAGGCCATCACCGCTTCGGTGCAACGCACCTTCGGCCGGGCGGTCACGGTGTCAGTGCAGGGCACGCCGCCGCACCGCTTCGCCCTGCCCGAGGGCGAGTCGATTCCGGTCGCCCTGACCATCAATGAATTGCTCACCAACGCCATCAAGCACAGCACGCCCGGGCCCATCCATTGCGTGCTGCATTGCGACGAGGCGCGGCTGTCGGTGGCGGTGTGCAACCCTGGCCAATTGCCCGCCGGTTTCAGTCTGGCCCAGGTCGCGCCCGGGGTCTCCGGTCTGGGCCTGGTGCGAGCCTTGTTGCCGCGCCGTTGCGCCGAGCTCAGCCTGAGCCAGGTTGGCAACGAGGTCGAGGCCAAGATCGTGCTGGTGCCGCCTGGCATCACGCTGCTGGAACCATTGTGATGTCCGCGCCGGGCTTTGCCACAATCCGGGCCACGGCCTGATCGGGCCGCCCGGAGGCATGAGCATGGACCCCAAACGCACAAGCAAGGGCAAGATCCTGGTCGTCGACGATGACCGGCTGGTGCTGGCCACCGTCAGCCATGGGCTGGCCCAGGCCGGCTACGAAGTGATCGATGCCGACAACGGCGACGACGCCATCCTGCTGGCCCGCGAGCACCGGCCCGACCTGGCCCTGCTGGACATCCGCATGGACGGCATGAGCGGCCTGGACGTGGCGGCCTACCTGCGCGAGTACCTGCGCGTGCCGTTCATGTTCCTGTCGGCCTTTGTCGACGACGACACGGTGGCCCAGGTCCAGGCCTTGGGCGCGGTGGCCTATCTGGTCAAACCGCTGGACATCGGTCAGATTCTGCCCACGGTGGCGGCGGCGATGGGCCAGTTGGCCGCACGCGACGAATCGGTGGCACCGGTCGAGACCGCCGGCATGGCTGCCCCGGCGCAGGCCGGTTCATCGACCCAGTTACCGTCACTGGAAGCAGTCTCGCTGGCCGTGGGCGTGCTGATGCACCGCTACTCGCTGCCTCGGGCCCAGGCCCTGGCCCGGCTGCAGCGCCTGGCGCTGCAGGAGCAGCATGGGCTGATTGAACAGGCTCGCCGGGTGGTCGACGCGGTCGAGCTGCTGGCCGGCGGCCAGGACTGAGCCGCTAGCACCGGGCCGGCCCGACCCGGCCCGGCTCAGCATCGAATCAGGCGCCCAGCGTGAAGTAGAAGCTGGCGCCCTGGCCCACCGCCGCTTCGGCCCAGATGTCGCCGCCGTGGCGGCGCACGATGCGCCGCACCGACGCCAGCCCGATGCCGGTGCCGGCAAATTCGGTGCTGCCATGCAGGCGCTGGAAGACGCCGAACAGCCGCTCGGCAAAGCGCATGTCGAAGCCCGCGCCGTTGTCGCGCACCACGAACACCGCCCGCCCATCCTGCAGCACAGACTCGAAGTGGATCTGTGCCAGTTCCCGCCTGGCGCTGTACTTCCAGGCATTGCCCAGCAGGTTGTCCAGCGCCATGCGCAGCAAGGTGGGGTCGCCGGTGGCGCGCAGGTCGGCGGCTATCGTCACCTGGGCCTGGCGCCCGGGTGATTGCTGGCGCAGGTCTTCCAGCACATGTTCGGCCATGGCTGACAGATTTACGGAGCGGCGCGCCAGTGGTTGCGTCGACAGCTGCGACAGCGACAACAGCGCGTCGATCATGTGGTTCATGCGCGCGGCCGCGGCGATCACCCGGTCCAGGTGGTCGTTGCCCACCCGGTCAAGGGACGGCCCATGGTCTTCCTTCAGGATCCGGCCAAAGCCTTCGACGACCCGGATCGGTGCGCGCAGATCATGCGAGACGGTGTAGGTGAAGGCCGCATGCTCTTCGGCCAACGCCAGGTTGGCGGCGGCCTGGCTCGGCGCTGAAAATTCGCTGCCCACCTGCGCTGGCAGGGCCTGAGCCTGCGGCCGGGCCAGGCCCAGGTAGCCGGCAAAGTGACCCTGGTGGTCAAAGCGTGGCAGCCCCTGCAGGTGCCAGCCTTGTCGCGAGGCGCCCTGGCCCTGCCAGACCAGCAGCTCGGGCAGGGCCACACCCGCTTCCAGCCGGGCCTGCAGGCTGTGGGCCTCATCGTCCAGGCGCTGCCACAGCGCCTGCGCCGCGAACGCGCCTTCGATCCAGCTCGATGCTGCCGCCGCCTGCGGTGGCTGCCACCGCGACAGCCGATGCTGGGCGTCGGTCTGCCAGGTCCATTGGCCGATCAACTGACCGAGCAGCCGGCTGTGCTGTGCGCTGTCGTGCAGCCGCACCTGACTGCGCTGCCAGCCCCAGCACACACCGGTGGTCAGTGCGCCGGCGCTGCTCAGCAGCATGGCCAGACCCGCGATCCAGGCCGGCAGTGACCACTGCCAGACCAACAAAGCGGCCAGCCCCGCCGCGACCAGCAGCACCAGCGACAGCAGGCTCAGCGGCCAGCGCCTTGCTGTGACCAGCCACGACCGCCCATGCGCTGCATGCCGCGACACATGAGCGGCGGCGGAGGTGGGGGGTGGGGCGCCAGCTTCGCGATCGCGCGACATGTGACGGATTGTACGGATGCCAGCACCGGTCCCGGCCGGGCTGACTGCAGACGGCCGGCGCGACGCCGATGGCTTGTTGAATGCGGCACAAGGCATACGGTGACCGGCCTGCCCGTCGGGGCCGGCCCGCTGCCCCAGGGCGACGCGCTGTAACCGACTGTTGCCTGCGGCGGTGGACCTTGCCTGACCATGCGTTCGCGCCAGGCTTGCCATACTGACCAGATCGGGTACCTCTTCAATGACCGCTTCAAGCCCCCCTTCGTTGCCCGAGCCGCCCCCCGGCGAGCGGGTGCTGGACGAAGCAGCGCTGGACCGTCTGCGCCAGCTCGACCCTGAGGGCCGAAACCACCTGCTGCCGCGCGTGCTGGGCACCTATATGGCGTCGTTGGCCAAGCTGCTGGCGCAGTTGCAAGTGGCGCACGATGCGGGCGACATGGCTGCAGTGCACATGGCGGTTCACACCCTGAAATCCTCTTCTTCGAGTGTGGGTGCGCTGGCCTTGTCGGCCTTGTGCGCCGACGCCGAGAGCGCCCTGCGCGACCAGCGCTTCGATGCCTTGCCACCGCTGCTGACGCAGTTGCAGGCCGAGGCGCTGCAGGTCGATGCGGCGGTACAACAGCTTCTGGCACAGACAAAGTAGTATCAGGATGAAATGACGCTAGCGCATGCCTTCGACGCCCACGACTCGCCCGAGCGCCCGAAGGTATTGCTGGTTGACGACGATGCGGTGACGCTGATGCTCACCGCCGTGGCCCTGAAGGAGCGCGGCTTCGACATCACCGAATGCTCGGGCGGTGATGAGGCGCTTGACCTGCTGCTCGTCTGGTCACCCGACATCATCGTGCTGGACGCGATGATGCCCGGCCGAGACGGCTTCGACACCTGCAGCACGCTGCGCAGCGCACCGGGTTTCGAGAACATGCCCGTGCTGATGCTCACCGGCCTGGACGACGAGGTCTCGATCACCCGCGCCTACCAGGCCGGCGCCACGGACTTTTTCGTCAAGAGCACGCAATGGAGCCTGCTCGCCGGCCGCTTGCGCTACCTGTTGCGTTCGGCCCGCACCCGCATTGAACTTGAGCGCAGCAAAAGCAAGCTGGCCCGGGCGCAAGATCTTGCCCGGATGGGCAGCTTTGATTGGCGCAAACCCCATGGCCAGCATGGCGGGGAACTGGCGCTGGCGCTGGAAGGGCTGCGGGTCTTCGGCTTCGCTGCCGGCGACGTGGTCACGCTGCGCCGCCTGGTGCGAATGGTGCCCTTGCCCGAACGGCGCGGACTGACCCGGGTCCTGGCCGACGTGGTGCGGCAAAGCACGGTGCTGGCCATCGATGTGCCCGTGAACCTGGTCGACGGCCGAGGCCGCATCGTGCATGTCGAGGCCGAACCCGAGTTCAATGACCAGGGCCAGACCATCGGCTACACCGGCATCGTGCAGGACGTGACCGACCGCCGGGTGGCCGAGGACCGCATCCGCCACCTGGCCAACTTCGACACGCTCACCGGCCTGCCCAACCGCCGCCAGCTGATCTGGCGGACCGAGCGCGCGCTCGACCATGCGCGCCGTTTGGGCCACCAGGTGGCCTTGCTGTTGATCGACCTGGACCGCTACAAGGTCATCAACGACACGCTCGGCCATGCCGCCGGCGACGACCTGCTGGTCGAGGTGGCGCGTCGACTGCGTGGCTGCGTGCGCCACAGCGACCAGGTCATGGAAGGCCCGCTGGAGGCCGTGGGCACACGCACGCACCGCTCGCTCGAGGCCGTGGGACGCCTGGGAGGCGACGAGTTCGTGGCCCTGCTGCCTGAGGTCATCGACGATGCCGACGCCGAGCGGGTCTCGTCGCGCATTCTCGAAGCCATGCGCGAGCCCATCTTTGTCGCCGGCCAGGAATGCTTCGTCACCTGCAGCGTAGGCATTGCCGTGTTTCCGCGTGATGGCAGCACGGTGGCCGATCTGATGCGAAATTCAGATGTCGCGATGTACTCGGTCAAGGACGCGGGGCGCAACAACAGCGCGGTCTACAGCCCGATGCTGGCCGGACGCGGGCGGGAGAAGCTGGAGCTCGAGAGCGCTCTGCACAAGGCCATCGAGCGCCATGAACTGGTCCTGCACTACCAGCCCAAGATCGACGTTCACTCGGCCAGCATGGTCGGTGCCGAGGCGCTGATGCGCTGGCAGCGTGGCAAGAACCTGGTCGCCCCGGGCGATTTCATTCCGCTGGCCGAAGAGACCGGGCTGATCGTGCCGCTGTCCGAATGGGCCTTGCGCGAGGCAGCCCGCCAGTGCAAGGTCTGGAGCCAGAACTTTGGTTTCAGCGACTGCATTGCGGTGAACCTGCCGAGCCGGGTGTTCGAGCGCAGCGACCTGATCGAATCGATCTGCCAATCGGCGGTGCAGTACGGCATCCGCCCCGGCGCGATCCAGCTCGAGATCACCGAGACCGGCCTGATGAAGGATCTGCAGAACGTGATTCCGGCGCTGCACAGGCTGACCGAGATCGGTGTCGAGATCTCGATCGACGACTTCGGCACCGGTTACTCGTCGCTGGCCTACCTGACCACGCTGCCCATTTCTGAGCTGAAGATCGACCGCAGCTTCGTGCGTGAACTGGGCATCACCAGCCAGAGCTCGGCGGTGATCACCGCGATCATTGCGCTGGCCCGGTCACTGGGTTTGCGGGTGATTGCCGAGGGCGTTGAAAACCTGCGTCAGATGGAGGTCTTGCACCGTCTGGGCTGCAGTCTGATGCAAGGATTCCTGTTCAGCAGGCCGGTTCCTGCCGATATCCTGGAAGATTGGCTGGCCAATACCGTGCTGCCACGCAAGGCGCCCTGGATTGCCGATGCCTCGGCCAGAATCATGTTCGAAGCGCCGAACCCGCCAGGTTCACCCTTTGGCACCGGCCTGTTGAAGCGTTGAAGGCTCTACCCCCGATGGAAATTGCGCCGTCGTCGCCGGCCGGCACGCCAGCCACCGCGCCGGCGCAGCTGGCCAAGGGCGCGTTGCGGCGCCTGGCCCTGGCCAAACAGGAACCCACACCGGCCAACTATGCCCGCGCCTACGCCGATGAGGCCGGCGAGCCGGCCCCTGGCGAAGGCGCGCCGCCCGCGCGCGCCCGGCCGGTGCTGGAGCGGCTGGTCGCCAGAGTCGTCGACGACGCCGGCCTGCGCCATGAACTGCTGGTCGCGCTGATGGCGGGCCGCTGGGACGAAGTGCAGCGCAGCCTGGACAAGGCCAAGGCCCAGTCCACCCAGTCGGCCCAGGCCTGGGCAGGCCTGATCGAACGCCTGGCCCGCGGGCTGGAGCGCGGTGGCCGACACTGGACCCATGGCCGCAAGAAGGAAAGTCTGCAGCGCGTGCTGGACGGCAGCCGCAGCGACGGGGCCAGGTTGCAGCAACGCCTTGGCCAGTTGCTGGGCGCCTGGGACAGTGACACGCCGGACCATGAAGCCGAGGGCTTGCTGGCCGAGCAGCCCGACGCCCATCCCAGGCCCGGCCCGGCGGGTGACTCCGGCTCGTCTGTTGACCGCGGCAGCGCCAGCCTGACCACGCCAGCGCTGGAAACCGGCCGCGTTCTCCGGCGCCTGAGCGGCACTGTGCAGGCCGCGCTGCCGGTAGACGAGCCGCGCGCGGTCGAACTGGCCCAGACCCTGGCCGGTCTGGCCGAACGTCTGGCCACCGAAGGCAGCACGCCGGCTCTGGCCGACGAACTGACCGATACCTGCGCCCGGGTTGACCGCCTGCTGGGCCTGCGCCACCAGTTGGTCGACGAATTGCTGGCGCTGTGCCGGTCCCTGACCGATGGCCTGGTCGACATGGCCGAGGATCCGAGCTGGGCCCAGGGCCCAGGCCAGGGCCTGCGCCAGCGCCTGGACGGCGCGGCCAGCGCCCGCGCGGTGCGCGCTGCCCGTGCCCTGCTCGATCAGACGCGTGAACAGCAACGCAGCCTGCACAGCGAACGCGAGATGGCACGCGACGCCTTCAAGCAGGTGTTCGCGCAGATGCTCAGTGAACTGGTCACACTCGACCAGGCCACCGGTCAGTTCAGCGACAAGGTGGCGGGCTATGCCCTGGCCATCAACAGCGCCGACTCACTGCCCAGCCTGGCCCAGGTGGTGCGTGAGCTGCTGGGCGACAGCCAGGCCGTGCATGAGGTGGTGGCCGGCGCGCGTGAGCGCCTGGCGGCCGACCATGCGCGCGCCGTCGAACTGGAAACCAAGGTGCGTGCGCTGGAGGCCGAACTGCGCCGTCTGGCCGACGAGGTCGGCACCGATGCCCTGACCCAGGTGGCCAATCGACGCGGGCTGGACAAGGTGTTTGCGCGGGAGCAGGCACGACTGTCCCAGTCCCAGTCCCAGGCTCCGGCCGACACCGCGCCGCTGGCCGTGGGCCTGCTGGACATCGACAACTTCAAGAAGCTCAACGACAGCCTGGGCCATGCCGTGGGCGATGTGGCGCTGAGGTCGCTGGCCGACAAGGTCAAGCAATGGCTGCGGCCGGTGGACCATGTGGCGCGCTTCGGCGGCGAAGAATTCGTCGTGCTGCTGCCGCGCACACCGGTGGCCGAGGCGCAGCAGATCCTGACCCGGCTGCAGCGTCAACTCACGGCCAGCCTTTTCATGCATGAAGGCAAAGAGGTGTTCGTCACCTTTTCTGCCGGGGTCACCGCCTACCGGCCTGGTGAGGCGCTGGAGCCGGCGCTGGCCCGGGCCGACGAAGGCCTGTACGAGGCCAAGCGCACCGGCAAGAACCGCACCTGCATCGTTTGATCAGCGCCGTGGCGGACCGCGTCGGTGCACGGTGATCACCGCCTGCTGCGCCGGCTCAGGCCGCCTGGCTGACGGGCCGGTGCCACAGCCACCGCAGCCCGAAGCGCAAGCGCCCGCGCGATCCGCCGGCTCGGGCAAACCCAGTCGCTGCGCCAGGTGTTGTGCCAGTGGCCGGCGCCAGATGGACGGCATCAGCGCCCACACCGCGTAAACCGCGGCGGCCAGCACCAGCGCATCTGCGATCAGGGCCTGGGCAGACATTGCCTCAGCCGCCCAGCCACAGCGTGGCGCGGTAGGTCAGGAACGCGGCCGCATAGGCCAGCGCAAACTGGTAGCCGGCCATCATCAGCGGGTAGCGCCAGGCATTGGTCTCACGCTTCACGGCGGCCAGCGTGGACAGGCATTGCGGCGCAAACACGAACCAGGCCAACAGCGAGAACGCAGTGGCCAATGACCAGTCGCGGGCGATCAGGGGCGTCAGGCTGCCGGCCACCGCATCGCCTGCGGCCGACAGCGAATACACCGTGCCGAGCGCGCCGACGACCACTTCACGCGCGGCCATGCCGGGCACCAGCGCAATCGAGATCTGCCAGTTGAAGCCTATGGGCGCGAAGACATGTTCCAGCGCCTGTCCCAACTGTCCGGCCAGGCTGTAGGCGATGGCCGGTCCGGTGGCGCCCACCGGCGGCGCGGGGTAGGTGGACAAAAACCACAGCAGCACCATCAAGGAAAAAATGATGCCGCCAACCCTGCGCACGAAGATGTGCGCGCGCTCCCACAGCCCCAGCCACACACTGCGCGGCGCGGGCCAGCGCCAACTGGGCAGTTCCAGCATCAAGGGCTGGTAGCTGCTCTGGCGCCACAGGCGCTTGAACAGCCAGGCCACGCCCATGGCGCTGAGCACGCCTGCCGCATACAGCGCAAACAGCACCAGGCCGCGCAGGTTGAACGGCCCCAAGGCGCGCTGAGGCACAAAGGCGCCAATCAGCAGCGCATACACCGGCAGCCGGGCCGAGCAGGTCATCAGCGGGGCGATCATGATCGTCGTCAGCCGGTCGCGCCAGTGGCTGATGCTGCGGGTGGCCATCACCCCCGGCACGGCGCAGGCAAAGCTCGACAGCAGCGGAATGAAGGCCCGGCCCGACAGCCCGGCCTTGCCCATCACGGTGTCGAGCAGAAAGGCCGCGCGCGGCAGATAGCCTGAATCTTCGAGCAACAGGATGAAGAAGAACAGGATCAGGATCTGCGGCAGGAACACCAGCACGCCACCGGCGCCGGCGATCACGCCGTCCACCAGCAGGCTGCGCAGCGGCCCGGGGGCCATGTGCGCGCCGGTCCAGTCACCCAGGCCGGCCATGGCCGAGCGGATGAGCTCCATCGGCCACTCGGCGCCGGCAAACACGGCCTGGAAGACCACGAACAGCAGCGCCGCCAGGATCAACAGGCCCAGCACCGGGTGCAGAGTCCAGTGGTCCAGCGCGGCGCCGACGCGCTGGCCCTGGCGGGATTGCTGCAGAGCCGATGGCGCGGCGCTGGCCAGCACGCGACGCACCTCGCGCTGCAGTGCGGCGGGGTCGGACGGTTCGGCCTGCCAGGCCTGATCAGGCATCGTTTGGACCGGGGTCCAGCGGGCCAGTTGATCCAGCAGTTCGGCATGGCCGTTGTGGCGCACGGCCACGGTTTCCACCACCGGGCAGCCCAGTTCGGCCGCCAGCGCGGCGGCGTCGATGACCAGGCCACGGGCGCGGGCCATGTCCACCATGTTCAGCGCCACCAGCAGGGGCCGGCCCAGGCGCTTGAGTTCGAGCACCAGGCGCAGGTTCATGCGCAGGTTGGTGGCGTCCACCACCGCCACCAGGGCGTCGGGCATCTGCTCGCCAGGGCGCTGGCCGAGCAGCACTTCCAGCGTCACCCGTTCGTCAGGCGTGGCGGGCTGCAGGCTGTAGGTACCGGGCAGGTCGACCACCTGCAGGCGCCCGCCGTCGGCCAACCGGGTCCAGCCGATCTTGCGCTCGACGGTGACGCCGGCATAGTTGGCCACCTTCTGCCGCGCGCCGGTGAGCAGGTTGAACAGCGCCGTCTTGCCACAGTTCGGGTTGCCCACGAGGGCCACGCAACGGGGCAGGGCGTGGCTCAGGCTGCCGGCACCGGTCATGGCTGTGGCGGCCCGCCGTCCGGCAGAACCGACACGCAAAGCGCTTCCGCCAGGCGAAGTGCGAACACCGCGTCGCCTACCCGCACCGCCAGCGGTTCGCGCCCGCCCGGGCCGCGCCGCAGCACCTGCACCGGCTCACCGGGAAAAAAGCCCAGTTCGGCCAGGCGGCGCAACGCCTGCTCGCCGATGTCCATGGCGCCGGCTTGCAGCGCCACCACCGTGGCCGGTGCGCCGTTGGGCAGGTCGGAAAGGAGAAGGCTCATGGTCATGGCGTATTGCAAATGCGATTATCTCGCATTTACGTTTCAACCTGCCGCGCGAAGCGACAGGTCTTGCGTCAGGTCATGCCGGTTGGCCAAAAGAAAGCTGCCCCCGGTTGCCGAAGGCAGGCGGAGGGCAGCAGGGGACCTCGGAAGGTCCGCTCGGGCCGGGCGAAGCCGGCCTTGCACGCACTCAGTGGCCGGACGCGCCTGACGCGCCCAGGCCGGTCTCGGACCGCACTTGCTGGGCCTCGAAGTCCTTGCGCTCCTTGGCCGCCTGCGGGCTGCGGTCGAGCACCGAGAACAGCCAGATGCTGAAGAACGCGATGCTCATCGAGAACAGCGCCGGCGAGGTGTAGGGGAACCAGGCCGAGCCCTTGGGGTGACCCAGCGTGGCTTCCCAGACCGACGGCGAGACGACGGTCAGGCCCACCGACGAGACCAGGCCCAGGAAGCCGCCGATCACCGCGCCCTTGGTCGTGCAGTCTTTCCACAGCACGCTCATGAACAACACGGGGAAGTTGGCCGAGGCGGCGATGGCGAAGGCCAGCGAGACCATGAAGGCGATGTTCTGCTTCTCGAAAACGATGCCCAGCGTGACCGCGACCACACCCAGTGCCAGCGTGGTGATGCGCGAGACCTTCAGTTCAGACGCACTGTCGGCCTTGCCGTCCTTCATCAGCGTGGCATACAGGTCATGCGACACCGCCGAGGCGCCCGACAGCGTCAGACCGGCCACCACGGCCAGGATGGTGGCGAAGGCCACGGCCGAGATAAAGCCGTAGAACACGTCGCCGCCGACCGACTTGGCCACCAGCACCGCAGCCATGTTGGCCGTGCCCGCACCGCCCTTGATGATGCCCTTGGCGGTGTCGGCGAACTCGGGATTCGTCAGCACCAGGGTGATGGCGCCGAAGCCGATGATGAAGATCAGGATGTAGAAGTAGCCGATCCAGGTCGTGGCCCAGAACACGCTCTTGCGCGCCTGCTTGGCATCGGGCACGGTGAAGAAGCGCATCAGGATGTGCGGCAGGCCGGCGGTGCCGAACATCAGCGCCATGCCGAAGCTGATGGCCGAGATCGGGTCTTTCACGAAGCCACCCGGGTTCATGATCGCCGCGCCGACCTTGGCCGCCTCCTCTGGCGACTTGCCGTTGGCTGCAGCAATGGCGGCCTTGACCTCGACGCCCTTGGCAAACAGCGCCTCGGGCGAGAAGTTGAACTGGGCCATGACCATGATGGCCATGAAGGTCACACCCGAGAGCAGCAGCACGGCCTTGATGATCTGCACCCAGGTCGTGGCGGTCATGCCGCCGAACAGCACATAGACCATCATCAGCGCGCCGACGATGACCACCGCCATCCAGTACTCCAGCCCGAACAGCAGCTTGATCAACTGGCCCGCGCCGACCATTTGCGCGATCAGGTAGAAGGCCACC
>JANOWE010000064.1:0-3111 GCA_031417735.1 Betaproteobacteria bacterium | reverse complement strand
GAATTCAACACCGCATGCCACCGTGTTGACGGGAGCGGCGGGGTGGGTTGCCCTGTTCTGCGGAGGCAAAGAAGGAGACAGCGCCCTGGCAGGGCGTTGTCGGGTGACACGCAGCAGAACAGGGCAGCCCGCCCCGCCGCTCACCCGCCAACCGATGAGTGTCAGCTGCCGAGCAACAACTCCAACGGCTGCAACGAGCCCCAAGCCGCCGATCAATGTCTGTGATCCTGCGGCGGCAAGCCTCAGCGGCCTCGCTGCCTGACGGCCAGGCGCGCTGGTGCCTTGACTGCACGCAGGCGACGCATGGCCTCGTCGAGCAGCGCTCGGCTGTGCTCGGCAGCGGCCTGGCCGTCACGCTGGCGCAGTGCCAGAACAATGCGTTCGTGCTCGGGCAGGCTGGCCCGGTTGCGCGCGACGGTGGAATTGGTGTGCTGCAGGCTGATGGTCAGCGCGGCGGTGATGGCTGCACAGATCGACGCCAGATAGGGGTTGTCGGCGGCCAGCAGCAGGGCGATGTGGAAGTCGTGGTCGGCGGCGACGAAGGCTTGGGGGTCGTCCACCGCAGCGACCATGCGCGCCCAGGCCGCTTCCAGCCGCAACAGGCTGGTCTCGTCGGCCTTCTGTGCCGCCAGCGCGCAGGCGCCGGGCTCGACGATCTGGCGCAGTTCGGTCAGCCGGATCAGGAACTCGGGGTCGGCGCCAGACTGCGCGACCCAGCCCAGCACTTCGGCGTCAAGCATGTTCCATCCGGCGGACGGGGTGACGGTGGTGCCCACCCGCTGTCGCGCCTGCAGCAGGCCCTTGGATTCAAGCGATTTGACCGCGTCGCGCAGCACCGTACGGCTGATGCCGAACTCTTGCAGCAGTGCGGCTTCGGGCGGCAGGATGCTGGCCGGCGGGTAGATCTGGCCAACGATGCGCCGGCCCAGTTCGGCTGACAGCTGGGCGCTGCGCGAACCGGTGCGCGGGGTTTGAACGCGGGTTTTCGCCGATGCCATGGTCGGCGAGTGTTGCATATTATATTACTTATTGCCAAGCGCCTGATGACCCGACCGCCGCGCCCGACATGAAGATCGTCGACCTGAAAACCGATGTGCTGAGCCTGCCGCTGGCGCAGCGGTTCGGCTTTTCCATGGGCGTGGTGCAGCGCCGCAGCGCGGTCATCGTCGAGCTGTGCATCGACGACGGCGTCACCGGCTGGGGCGAGGCACTGTGCCATGGCGTGCAGCCGCCGCAGATCGCTGCGGCCGTGGTGCATGCGGCGCTCAAGCCCATCGTGCTGGGCCAGGATCCGTTTGATGTCGATGTGCTGTGGGAGCGCATGTACAAGCTGACACGCCCCTTCGGCCAGAAGGGCGCGGTGCCCAATGCCATCAGCGCGGTGGATAACCTGCAGCCTGACTTGTGCGCGGCCGGTGGTTTTACCGAATGCCGCAAGATCTCGGCCCTGGCCCTGGCCCTGGCCCAGGCCTGGCATCTGCCCATCGTGCCGCATGTCTGGGGCTCGGGCATCGCGCTGGCGGCGTCACTGCAGTTCATCGCCACGCTGCCGCTGGCGCTGCATCCTGTCGAACCGATGCTCGAATTCGACCAGTCGGACCACCCCTTCCGCCAGGCACTGATCCATGATGCGATCGGCCTGCAGAATGGCCGCGTCCAGATCCCCGACGCTCCCGGTCTGGGCGTCGACATCAACCGCGAGGTGCTGGCGCGCTATGCCAGCGCTTGAGCGGCCAAACCACTATCCCGGCATTGCTCGCCGTTGTCCCTCACTTAACCCACTTCAGGAGACTGCCTTGTCGACCCAAGCCTTGTTCACCGCCGCTGCCCCGGCCGCCCGCACCCGCCGCGCTGCCATGCGCCCCCGATTGCGTGTGCTGGCCGCAGGCCTGGCCGCCGCCTTGAGTTTCGGCCTGATGGCGTCAGCCAGCGCGCAGACGGTGATGCGCATCAACATCTCGATCGGCAAAGACTCGCACCAGGGCGTGGCCATCGACGAGTTTGCCAAGGTCGTCAACGAGCGCAGCGCGGGCCGCTACAAGGTTGAGACCTTTTACGCCGGCTCACTGGGCGGCGAGCGTGAATCGATCGAATCGGTGCAACTGGGCACCCAGGCGCTCACACTCACCTCCACCGGCCCGGTGCCCAACTTCGTGCCCGACGCGCGCATCCTGGATATCCCCTTCCTGTTCCGCGACAAGCTCCATGCCCGTGCCGTGCTGGACGGCGCCATCGGCCAGGAGATGGCCAAGAAGTTCGAGCCCAAGGGCTTCAAGGTGCTGGCCTGGATGGACAACGGTGTTCGCCACATGACCAACAGCAAGCGTGATGTGAACCTGCCCGACGACCTGAAGGGCCTGAAGATGCGCACGATGGAAAACCCGGTGCACGTGGCGGCCTACAAGGCGCTGGGCATCGTGACCACGCCGATGGCCTTTCCGGAGGTTTTCACAGCGCTGCAGCAGGGCACGGTAGACGGGCAGGAGAACCCGCTGTCGGTGATCATGGCGGCCAAGTTCGACCAGGTTCAAAAACATGTTTCGCTGACCGGCCATGTGTTCTCTCCGGCGCTGATCATGATGAACAAGGCCATGTTCGACAAGCTCGGCGCCGACGATCAGAAGCTGCTCATCGACGCCGCCAAGGCCTCGGCCTTGGTCAACCGCGCGCGGGTCGACGCCGACGACGCCAAGGGCGTGGAATACCTGCGCAGCAAGGGCGTGACCGTGATCGACAACATCGACAAGGCCAAGTTTGCGGCCAAGATGGCGCCGGTGCTGGCCGACTTCGAGAAGCAGTTCGGCAAGGACAACATCGACCGCATCCGCAACGTCAAGTGAGCTGCCGCCGGCCTGGAGTCCACGGCCGGTCGCTGCTCCCTGATCGCTGATTGCTGATTGCCGCGCAACGGCACCGGATGCAGGGCCCACCCTGCATCCGCATCCTCTCGGAAGCTGCAATGAAAACCCTGTTCATGCGCATCGAGCGCGCCACCACGGGCATCGCCCTGGTCGGTTCCTGCGCCATGCTGGCGCTGGCCGCCAGCCTGGGCCTGTTTCAGGTTTTCATGCGCTTCGTGCTGGCCGAGCCGGCGGAGTGGACCGAGGTGCT
>JANOWE010000063.1:0-2326 GCA_031417735.1 Betaproteobacteria bacterium | reverse complement strand
CGCCCGGATATCGCATTCTGGCAGATGTGTACACAATTCCAAAGCAGTGACCCACCGGTGCGGCGTCACGACAGGCCACCGCTGAAGGCCTGGTGCAGCAGGGAGCGCTTCAGTTCGCCGAGGGCGTCGAACTTCTGCTCGTAGGAGGCATGCAACCTGTGGGACTCGGCAGCGAACCGCTCAAGCTGGTCAACAGCCAATAGCTGGGCAGCCACAGAAGGCAATGGCAGCGCGATCTCCTTGAGCACTGAAACCGATGCTACGTTCTGGATAGCTGCGCCACCGGAGCACTGCGCCAGTGCGTCTTGGAAGTCGCGGCTTTCCATCCAGTATTTCAGATACAAAGCTTCGACGCTGATTCCGGGGGTCAACTTCAGCAGGGCCTGATTGATGATGCCTCGCCTCAGGAACGATGGGGCGATGGCCACCCGGCCCATCGTCCCTGAGCAGCTCATGATCAGATCATTCGGTCGAAGCTCAAAGCGACCCATCTCGTTGAACTTCGCCTCGTCCACGAAGTAACGCACCTCTGAGAACTGGTCGTATATCGCGTGCGATTGCTCGTAGACCGCATAGCCATCTTCGACGAAGCTGTCCTTCTTCAAGCTGCCACCAAACGGACCTCGGACAAAAGTGCAAACGTCCCCAAGTCGGCGCCTACTGCTCTCTGCAGCTATTCTTACAAACAGAGCATTTCGCAATAGAGCACCAAGCTCGCGGGCGTTCTGCAGGTTCTTTTCAGCGTTGGCCGTGGCGGTGGCGATGCCTTCGAACGCTTCGTCGAGGATGGCGACGATGCGGCGCTGCTCGGTCACTGGCGGCAACGGAATCGGGTAGCTTTCGACGAACTCCTTCGTGACTCGCTTGTGGCCAACTGCGCCGGTCATGTTCCGAGCGCCCTCTTCCGAGAACGATGGCCGTGCAAGGTAGTAGTAGAGGAATTCAGCATCCAGCGTTGGCGCCGGCCGAAAGACGATGTACTCGCTGGAGCCGAAGCCAACACCGTTCGTCAGGCCGCGCGCAACGCCCAGCTTGCCGTTCTCGAAGCAGGGCGTGATCTTCGCCAGCAACACATCGCCATCGGCGAAGTACGTATAGCTTCCGCTGACCTCGCCGAGGTGACGAGTGCGATGTGGCTGCAAGTACTTCACGCCGATGCCCAGGTCCTCCATCGGAGCGAAGGAAACCTCGTCCGCATCGGCGAGCCTGGCCCTTGCTTCAGACTTCGGTGGTTTGATCGTGCAGACCACACCAAGCGGCTTTGCTTCCCAGCCAGACATCACGCTACCAGTCCCCGAATCGTCGCCAATACTTCCGCGCTCTCGGCATCGAGCGCCGCAATCTCATCAAGGATGTCCTGCGGCGTCCGCAACGTGACCTCGTCGACACCGTTCGGATTCTTGCTCGACAGGTCGTAGCTGGCGGCGTCTATGCCTGCCACGTCCACCGACCAGCTCTGCGCCGAATCGGCAAAGGTCTTCTGTCGTGCGATGAAGTCGACCATGTCGCCATCATTCAGCGGGTTGGTCTTGCCCATGTGGCGGCCCGGTTTCAGCTGATAGAACCAAACCTTGCGCGTGGGCGCGCCCTTCTCGAAGAACAGCACCACGGTCTTGACGCCGGCGCCCTGGAAGGTGCCACCGGGCATGTCCAGCACCGTGTGCAGGCTGCAGCTTTCCAGCAGCAACTTGCGGATGCTGGTGGACGCGTTGTCGGTGTTGCTCAGGAAGGTGTTCTTGATGACGATGGCCGCACGCCCGCCAGCGCGCAGTGTCTTGATGAAGTGTTGCAGGAACAAGAAGGCCGTCTCGCCGGTCCGAACAGGGAAGTTTTGCTGGACCTCTTTGCGTTCCTTGCCGCCAAACGGCGGGTTGGCCAGGATCACGTCGTAGCGGTCGCGGTCCTGGATGTCGCTGATGTTGTCGGCCAGTGTGTTGGCGTGGATGACGTTTGGCGCCTCGATGCCGTGCAGGATCATGTTCATGATCGCGATGACGTAGGCCAGGCTCTTCTTCTCCTTGCCGTAGAAGGTGCGCGTCTGCAGCGTCTTCAGGTCGTCGGCCTTGGTGGCTTGCGGCAGCAGGTAGTCGAAGGCTTCACACAGGAAGCCGGCCGAGCCGCAGGCGCCGTCGTAGATGCGCTCGCCAATCTTCGGGTCCAGCACCTTGATCATGGCGCGGATCAGCGGGCGCGGCGTGTAGTACTCGCCGCCGTTGCGCCCGGCGTTGCCCATGTTCTTGATCTTGGCTTCGTACAGGTGGCTCAGCTCGTGTTTCTCGGTCTGTGACCGGAAGCGCAGCTCGTCGACCAGGTCGATCACGTCGCG
>JANOWE010000062.1:0-36947 GCA_031417735.1 Betaproteobacteria bacterium | reverse complement strand
CGCGACCAGGACAAGCTGGACGAAGCCTGCAAGGAAGCCACGGCCAAAGGCTACAGCTTCATCGCCTACCCGGCCGATATTGCCGACATGGCCGGCTGCGACGCGTTTATCAAAGAGCTGATCGCCCAGCATGGCGGCGTGGACTTTCTGATCAACAACGCCGGCCGCTCGATCCGCCGTGCGATCGAGAACAGCTACGACCGCTTCCACGACTTCGAGCGCACCATGCAGCTGAATTACTTCGGCTGTCTGCGCATCACCATGGGCCTGCTGCCGGGCATGGTCAGGAAGCGCCGCGGCCATGTGGTCAACATCAGCTCGATCGGCGTGCTGACCAATGCGCCGCGCTTCAGTGCCTATGTCGCCAGCAAGGCCGCGCTGGACGCCTGGACGCGCTGCGCGTCCAGCGAGTTCGCCGACCAGGGCATCAGTTTCACCACCATCAACATGCCGCTGGTGCGCACGCCGATGATCGCGCCCACCGCCATCTACAACAACGTGCCCACGCTGGCGCCGGAAGAAGCCGCCGACATGATCGCCCAGGCCTGTGTGGCCAAGCCGGTGCGCATTGCCACGCGTCTGGGCATCTTCGGCCAGGTGCTGCATGCGCTGGTGCCACGGGTGGCGCAGATCGCGATGAACACCAGCTTCCGCATGTTCCCCGACAGCTCTGCCGCCAAGGGCGACAAGGCCAGGGGCGACAAGCCCAAGCTGTCGGCTGAAGCCGTGGCGCTGCAGCAGATGATGCGCGGCATCCACTTCTGAGCCACACGTCCAGGCCGCGCCGCTTGCAGCGATGACCATGGCCGACCCCAACCAGGACCTCGCGGCGCAGGGCACCGCCGCGCCGACCTGCGAGTGGCAGGCCGACGCCGACGGCTGGTGCCTGAAACTGTCGGGCGACTGGCGCGGCACGGCCCTGGCCATGCTGCCCGCGCCGCCGGCGACGCTGGAAGGCGGTCGCTTGGCGGTGGACGGGGTGGACCTGCGGGGTTGGGACGCCGCCCTGCCCGCGCTGCTGTGGCAGATCCTGGCCCCGCTGCGCCGACAGCGCGTGGTGCTCGACATCGACCGGCTGCCCGGTGCGCTGCATGCCGTGATCGAACTGGCCTGGCGTGCCGAGCCCAGCCGCGAAGGCGCGGTGCTGCCCGCGCCGCCGGCCTGGGGCTTGGGCTGGGTCGTGCGCCTGGGTGAAGTGGCGCGCCAGCGTGGTGCCGAGGCCCTGGTCACCGCCAACTTCATCGGCGAGGTGATGCTGGCGCTGGGCCGGCTGGTGGCCGGACGCAGCGACCTGCGCTGGGCCGATGTGGCGGTGCAGGTTGACCGTTGCGGCCCGAAGTCGCTGCCCATCGTGGCGCTGACCTGCGCGCTGATCGGCCTGATGCTGGCCTACATGGGCGGCGCCCAGCTTGACCGCATCGGCGCCGAGAGCTACATCGCCCGCATCGTCACCGTGGGCATGGTGCGTGAACTGGCCGGGCTGATGATCGGCATCATTTTGTCCGGTCGGCTGGCGGCGGCCTTTGCCGCGCAACTGGGCAGCATGCATGCCGACGAAGAAGTTGACGCGCTGAAGGTGCTGGGCATCGACCCCATCGCCTACCTGGTGCTGCCCCGTCTCATCGCGCTGATGCTGGTGGCTCCGCTGCTCTGGGCTTATGCCGCGCTGGTGGGCGTGCTGGCGGGGCTGCCGGCGGCGTCGGCGGTCTACGGCGTGCCGCCGGCCGATTACCTGAACAGCTGCCTGAACGCGCTGACCTTCAAGCATGTCTGGATCGGCCTGTTCAAGTGCGGCATGTATGTGGTGCTGCTGTCCATCGCCGGCTGCCGCGAGGGCCTGCACGCCGGCCGCAGCACCGAGGCGGTGGGCGACGCGGTGACCCGCGCGGTGGTCAAGTCGCTGGTCTGGATCGTCACCGCAGCCTCGGTCTCGACCATGGTCTTCCAGAGCCTGAGGCTGTGACCGTGACACCGACCTCTGCGCCTGCTGACGTCGGTCCGCCCGCTGTCGCCACGCCGGTGCAGCCCCTGGTTCGGGTGCGGGGGCTGCGGCTGTCACATGGTGAGCAACTGATCCAGCGTGAGCTGAGCTTCGACATCCTGCCCGGTGAGGTCTTCGCCATCGTCGGCGGCAGCGGCTGCGGCAAGACCACGCTGATGCGCCACATGGTCGGCCTGCAGCACAGCGCGCAGGGCCAGGTGCTGTATGGCGAACATGATCTGCAGCATTGCGACGCCGCCACCGCCTCGGCCCTTCGGCGCCAGTTCGGCGTGATGTTCCAGTCTGGCGCGCTGTGGAGCTCGATGACGGTGGGCGAGAACCTGTTGCTGCCGCTGACCTTGTTCACCGCCCTCGATCGCGCCGCCTGCGATCGGCAGATCCGGCTCAAGCTGGCACTGGTGGGTCTGGACGGCAGTGCCGATCGGCGGCCGTCGGAACTGAGCGGAGGCATGCGCAAGCGCGCGGCCATTGCCCGTGCACTGGTGCTGGACCCCCCCTTGCTGTACCTTGACGAGCCGTCGGCCGGCCTGGACCCGATCAACGCCGGCCGGCTGGACGCGCTGGTGCTGAGGTTGCGGCAATACTTGGGCACCACGGTGGTGATGGTCACGCATGAAATCGACAGCGTGTTCGCGGTGGCCGACCGGGTGTTGTTTCTCAATGAACAGGACAAGACGATGATTGCCCCCGACACACCTCAGGCCCTGCTGGACCATGGACTGCCGGTGGTGCGCGCATTCCTGCACCGAGGGCGCGAGGCATGAGGGCGGCTGTGCCATGAGTACCGGGCGCGTCAGCGCCACCCGCGTGGGTCTGTTCACCATCGGCGGACTGGCGCTGCTGGCCGCCGTGATCATCAGCGTGTTCGGCGCGCGTGTGTTTGCCAACACCGAGCGTGCGGTGATGTATTTCCAGGGCTCGGTGTTCGGCCTGCAGAAGGGTGCGGGGGTGGTGTTTCGCGGTGTGCGCATTGGCAGCGTGCGCTCGATCGGTGTGGTGCGCATGCCCCAGGCCGGCGAGTTCGAGATTCCGGTCGAGGCGGTAATCGATCTCGGCCTGATCGGCGACGAAGGCGGCAGCACCGATGCGGCACCGCTGACGCTGACCGAGTTGGTCGCCGGCGGGCTCACTGCCCGGCTGGCCCAGCAGAGCATGCTCACTGGCCAGCTCTACATCGACCTTGATCTGCGGCCCGGCGGACAAGTCATCAGCACGCATGCCGCGCGGGTGGGCATTCTGGAGATACCCACCACCAGCAGCACCTCGCTGTCCACCGTGATGCGCCAGCTGGCCGCGCTGGACTTGAGCAAGCTGGTCATGGACCTGTCGGCCACCGCCGCCTCGGTGCGTGAGCTGGCCGGCAGCCCGCAGCTGCGCCAGTCGCTGGACAACATGGTGCTGGCCACGGCCGCGCTGGGCCGTCTGGGCGGCACGCTGGAGCGCCGCGTCGGCCCGCTGGCCGAGGCCGCGCAGGGCACGCTGGGTGAAATTCGCTCGGTCAGCGCCCAGGCCGGCCAGGCCGTGGGCCGGGTGGGGGTGGCGGCCGACCGCATGGCCGGCGCGGCCGGGCGCATCGAGGCCACACTGGCGGCCGATTCACCGCTGCTGGGCAGCATGCAGCGCACCGCCGACGAACTCACGCGCAGCGCGCAGGCCCTGCAGCGCCTGACCGCCGACGACTCCGTCACCCAGCAGAGCCTGAACAGCGTGCAGCAGACGCTGAGCGATGTGTCGCGCGCGTCGCGCGCGGTGCGCGAACTGGCCGAGGTGCTGGAACGCCAGCCCGACGCGCTGATCCGTGGCCGCTCGGCCCCGCCCTGATGAACCCCGAGGCCACGATGCCCCTGCCCATGCTCATGCCCATGCCCATGCCCATGCCCATGCCCATGCCTTCCGCGCCCGGCCAGCCGCAGCGTCGTGTGCTGTGGCCCACCGTTGTCCTGTTGGCTCTGAGCCTGCTGACGGCCTGCAGTTCGACACCGCTGCCGCCACTGCAGCTCTACCGCATGGCCGTGGCGGCGCCCTTGCCCGTGCCTGCCGCCGCGGCCGGGGCCGACGCGTCGGTCTGGCAGTTGCTGGGCCCCGTTCGTCTGCCCGGCTACCTCGACCGCGACGCGGTGCTGGTGCCGCAGGGCGAGGCCGGCCTGCAGGCCCTGCCCGGCCAGCGCTGGGCCGAACCGCTGCACGAGGCTGTGCCGCGCCTGCTGCGTGAAGACCTGGCACTGCTGCGCGGCCGCCAGCGGCTCTGGGCCGCACCGGTGCCGGCCGGTGTGGTGGTGCAGCGCCAGCTGCGGGTTGAGCTGCTGGCGCTGGAAGCCAATGCCGATCGCAGCCAGGTGCAGTTGCGTGCCCAGTGGTCGCTCGCCGACCCCAACGGCAAGCGGCCGCCGCATGTGGGTTCGGCCCAGCTCAGCGCCGCTGTGGCCGGCAGCACGGTGGACGCACTGGTCGCTGCGCACCGCCTGGTGCTGTGGCAGCTGGCCATGGCGATCAGCCAGACGCCGCTGTAGCCCGTCAGTCGCGGTGCAAGGCCTGCCAGGCCGCCGCCGAGGCCATCGCGCTGCGGTAGCCGGCAGCGATCGCGCGTTCGCGAAACTCGCGGCTCAGGCTGACCCAGTAGCCGAACTCGGGATGCAACAGCAGGTTCGCCGCCAGCGCGTCGGGGCGGGTGATGGCGCGCTTGTGCAGGTCACCCTGTCGGTAGCGGCTGGCGCCCTCGGGTGCGCGGTCTTCATGGGCTGAGGCGTCCACCGCCAGCACCCGCGACGCGCCCAGCTGGCGCGCCAGACGCACCGGCAGGGGTTGTCGCAGGTCGGCGTCGGCATAACGTGTGCCCCGGATGCGCACCGGCGTGAACTGGCCCTCGATGGCCGAGGCCGCCTGCACCGCCAGACCCACATCGCCCCGGGTGAAGGCCAGCACCTGGCCGTCGGGCAGGCGCTGGGCCGCCACGGCCATCATCGTGGGCATGTCCTCCAGCAGCTTGACCCGCGAGTGCTCGCGTACCAGGTCGGCAATGGCGGTGCCTGACAGCCTCTCGGCACCGCCGAAGGTCGCCCGCGCCAGCTGCCAGGGCGACAAGTCCAGCGCCAGCGCCTCGATCTCGCGCGCGGCGCGGCCCGAGGCGAAGAGCGCGCCCACCAGCGCACCGGCGGAGGTGCCGACGATAAGGTCGGGCCGCAGGCCCAGTTCGTCGGCGGCCTTGAGCACACCCACATGCACAAAACCGCGCGGTCCACCCGAGCTGAAGACCCAGGCCGTGCGCACGGGCCGGGGCAGCGGCCCGATGCTCGGCGCATGCACGCCCTGGTGCTCGCGGTCGGGGTCCATCGTGCAGCCGGCCAGCAGCGAGCCGGCCGCCAGCAGCAGGCCTCTGCGGCGCAGGCCAGCCCCGCCCATGGCCTCAGGCGCCATGGGCGCGACGATCACTGCGTGTCTGCCGCCAGGCCGTCAGCGCTTGCCGGCCTTGGCCGAGGCCACCGCTGCGGCCAGTTCGGCGCCGCTCTTGTAGTGCGGCACGCGGAACACCAGCCGCTTGCCGCGCTGCAGGAAGCTGTTGCTGCCCGCCACCTCGTCGGTCCAGTAGCGGTTGGCCAGCGCGATGTTGCCGGGCACATCGAGCTCGAACGCGTCCTTCGAGCCCTGGCCGCCGAAGATGTAGAGCCTGCCGTCGACGATGCGCCAGGTGTCGGCGTCGCCGCCCCAGGGAATGGCATAGACGATGCCGTCGGCGCAGAAGCCGCCGTACTGCGGCAGGTACTTCTGCGGCGCCTGGTCGAACAGGGCCTTGTGCTCGGCATTGTCAAAACGGAAGGTCACGCCTTCATGCAGGCTGCTGATACCGGGCTGACCCAGCATGTGGCGGCCCTGGGTGAAATAGGCCACCACGTCATGGCCCTTGAGCATCAAGCGATCGCTGCCTTCGGCGGCCACGGCATTCACCGGCTTGAGCGCGCTGGTCGGGTTTTGCGCCAGCATGGCGCTGCAGCCGCCCAGCAGCAGAGCGCTGCCCAGCAGCAGGCCGGTGGCCCAGCGGCGGCGGGGGTTGGGGGCAAGGGTGGTCATATGGTCTCTCCGGTCAGTGTGGGACCCAGCAGGCTGGGGTTGTTCAGGGGCGCGCTCAGGTCCACTGCAGCTTCATGTTCGGCAGAGGCCCCGGCCCAGGCATCGGCATAAGGCGCGGTCCAGCCCAGCAAGCGGCTGGCGGCCAGCGCGCGCTGGTGCAGGTCAGCCGGGTCCTTGCCGCCCAGGTGCACGATGCCATAGCGGTGGCTGCCCAGCCATTTGAAGTCACGCTGCAGGCCCGAACCGGCCTTGGGCATCAGGAACAGCAGGCCGTCCGGGAACTGCTGGGCAAACCCGGCCTGGGCCTGGCGGTCGGGCATGGCCGGCACACTGGCGGTGTCGAAGACCCGGTAGACCAGGCTGGACGCCGCGCCGGCACGGGGCGCAACACGTGGCAGGCTGGCTGGGTCTTGTCCCAGTGCCAAGGCCAACGACATCGCATGCGGGTCAACGCCCAGCACCCTCTGGTACAGGTCAGAGAACTGCGAGGCCAGGCGCGGGTTGAACTCGATCACCGACAGTTTGCCAGTGACCGGGTCGTGAAAGAACTCCATGTTGAACAAGCCATGGCTGAAGCCGATGGCCGACAGGAAGGTCTGCGCCACGGCCAGCGCACGCTGCTGCACGGTGCTGGGCAGTTGGCTCGGAAAGTCCCAGCGCATGAAGGCCTGGGTGCCGGGGTACACCACCGCGTCGACCACACCCAAGGCCCGCGCCTGGCCGTTGAAGACCCAGCCGTCGAGGTTGAACTGCGGCGCCTGCACCGGTGTTTCCAGCAGCAGCCGATGGGCGGAGCCGGCCTCGGGCAGGCGATCGCGGCAGATGCGCTCGAAGGGTTCGACCAGGCTGCGGATGACCCACAGCTCAAACTGACCGAAGCGGGTATGCGCCTGCAACTCGGCCCGGCTGCGCACCTGGCGCGCCAGCACCGAGAACGCGGCCTTGACCGGCTTGACAAAGCTGGGGTAGTCCAGCCCGGCGGGGATGTCGGCGCCATAGGCCGCGTTCAGTTCGGAAAACGGCAGGTTGGCTTCGGGGCAAACCCGCTGCAGCACCCGCCTGGCATGCAGCTTGTGCTGCGCGGCCAGGATCGCGGCCGGCGCGGTGCCGGGCAGGCCCAACTGCTCGGCCACCAGCGCAGCGGCCAAGGTGCCGAACTGCTCATGGTGCGAGACCACGCCCGACCAGCCCCGGCGCAGCGCGCGTTTGGCCTGCTGGGTGGCGAAGCGCTGCAGGTCAAAGCCGGCCAGACGCGCATTGCTGGGAAAGCTGAACAGGTCGAAGCCTGCTTCGTCGAAGTCGAATCCGCCGGCCGGCCCGCCATGGTGGGCAAAGCCGTTGGCGTCCCAGTCGAAGTTGAACAACAGGCCGATTCGTGGGCGGGCGCAGGGCAGCGGCATGGGTGGGCAGGCCTTGGTTCAGTCCAGATCGCGGCACAGACGCAGGCCATTGAACTGCCAGCGTGCGTCGGTGGGAAAGAAGTTGCGGTAGCTGGCCCGCACATGGCTGCGCGGCGTCGCGCAGGAGCCGCCGCGCAGCACCATCTGGTTGACCATGAACTTGCCGTTGTACTCACCCACCGCGCCGTCCCAGCTGCGAAATCCGGGGTAGGGCTGGTAGGCGCCGGACGTCCATTCCCAGACGTCGCCGAACACTTGCGCGGCTTGGCCGGGCTCGGCCGCCACGCGCAAGGGCATGGGGTGCAAGGCTCGGGTGTCGGCGAAGTTGCCCTGGGCCAGGGCCGAGGCCGGTAGCGCAGCGGCCACATGCTCCCACTCACCTTCAGTGGGCAAGCGGGCCGGTGCCTGGTCGGGGTGCTGGGCGGACCACCAGCGCGCATAGGCATCGGCCTCGAAGCAGCTGATGTGGGTGATGGGCGTGCCGTCGTCAATGGGCATCAGCCCATGCAGCGTGAAGCAGTGCCAGCCGGGGCCGCTGCCGTCGGGACGCCAATAAAGCGGTGCGGCGACCTGCTGCGCGCGGCACCAGTCCCAACCGGCGGCCAGCCACCAACGGGGGGCGCGGTAGCCGCCGTCGGCGATGAAGGCCGCCCATTCGCCATGCGTGACCAAGCGGTTGGCCAGCGCATAGGGGCGCAGGAACTGCTTGTGGCGCGGGCCCTCGTTGTCGAAGGAAAAACCGTCGCCGTCATGGCCGATGCCGACCAGGCCCCCTTGCGAGCCCACCCAGCCCAGAGGCGCGCTGGCCACCGGCGCCAGCGGCCAGCCGGGCCGGTAGACCGGTGCCAGCGGGTTGCAGGACAGCAGGTGCAGCAGGTCAGTGAGGACCAGTTCCTGGTGCTGCTGCTCATGCTGCAGGCCCAGTTCGACCAGGCTGCGCACGGCTTCGCTCGGCGCGCCAGTGAGCAGCGTCAGCACCCGGGCGTCCACCGCTGCACGCCAGGCCAGCACGGCGGCCAGGTCGGGCCGCGTGACCAGGCCACGCTGGGCGCGCGGGTGTTGTTCGCCCACGCCGTTGTAATAGCTGTTGAAAAGTACCCGGTAGGCCGGGTGGTGGGGCCTGAAGCCGGGCTCGTGCGTTTCGAGCACGAAGGTCTCGAAGAACCAGGTGACATGGGCCAGATGCCATTTCACCGGGCTGGCGTCGGGCATGGACTGGGCCTGGCAATCGGACTCGGACAGGGGCGCGGCCAATGCTTCGGTCTGGGCCCTGACCTGGGCATAGCGCTTGGCCAGGACACCCGCAGGGGCCGGATGCTGCCGGGCTGGGTCAGCGTGGGCGGTCATGGCTGCCGGCGCAAGCGGCCATGGGCCAGGTAGCCCATGCCGGCCTGGGTGGGCTGGCGCTCGAATTCGTCGCAGTGCGCAGCCACCAGGTCCCAGGGTTGCCACAGGTCGGCGGCCTTGACGTTGTACGGCCGGTTCTTCAGCCAGGCCAGCAGGTTCAGTGGCGCCAGCCACCAGGGGAAGAACTGCATGCCGGCCATGGCAATGCGCGCGCCCGGCTTGGCCTGGCGCAGGATGTTGGCCACCGCAGCCGGCGTGCGCGTCACGTCGTGCACATAGTTGAACAGCACGGCGTCGGCCGGTTCGGGCAGATGCACCGTCTCGGCCGGGGCCTCACGGTGCCACAGATTGGCCCAGCGATGCTGCCGCAAACGGGCCTGAGCCAGGGCAAACATCTCGGGGCTTTGCTCAAAGGCCAGCACCCGGCCGCGCGGCCCCACGGCCTGCAGCAGCGGCTCGTAGCTCAGGCCGGTGCCGGCGCCCACATCCAGCACCACCTGCCCGGGCTGCAGGCGCAGCAGGGCGATGGTGCGCAGCCGCAGCGGCATGGTGCGCTGGGCGGAGGCGTCGTAGCCGCGTGCATGGGCGCGGTAGCGCTGGATCGACAACTGTTTGTCACTCATCGGGGGCTTGGCCATGGCATGGGGGCAAGTTCGTTGTGGCTGGCCAAAGGTTACAGCCCGCTGCGCGAGGCGGCATGCAGGCCGAAAACGCCGATCACGATCATGCCGGCACTGGCCAGCTTCAGCGCCGTGGCCGGCTCCTTGAAGTACAGCGCGCCGATCAGCATGGTCAGCACCGTGCCCACGCCCGACCACACGGCATAGGTCACACCCATGCCCAGTACCCGCACGACCATGGCGTTGAGCACAAAGGACACGCCGTAGAAGGCGAAGATCAGCACCGACGGCGTCAGCCGCGACAGACCCTCGGACAATCGCAGGCAGGTCGTGCCGGCGACCTCGAACACGATGGCCACCGCCAGCACGCCCCAGGCCTGGGAATAGTTCAGCTGCGGCAGCATGCGGGGCAGTCTCCGGGGCGCCATCTCATCGGGTCATCAGCCGACGGCTGCCGTAGCTGAGCAGGTCGACCAGGGCCACCAGCAGCAGCATCGCGCCCAGCACGGTGGCGGTCTTGCCCATGTGGAACAGGCCCATGTGGAAGGCCAGCAGCGCGCCCAGGCCACCGGCACCGACCACGCCGAGCACGGCGGCGGCGCGGATGTTGTTTTCCCAGCGGTACAAGGTGTAGCTCATCAGCTGAGGCAGCACCTGGGGCAGGGTGGCGTAAAGAAAGACCCGGCCTTCGCCCACGCCCTGTGCACGCAGCGCGGCGGCCGGGCCGGGCGGCGCATTTTCTACCGCCTCGGCAAACAGCCGGCCGAGCACGCCGGTGGTGTGCAGTGCCAGCGCCAGTGTGCCGGCAAAGGGCCCCAGGCCGGCCGAGATCAGCAGCAGCGCGGCCCAGACCAGTTCCGGAATCGCGCGCAGCGCATTGAGCAGCAGCCGCGTCGGCGCCCGGCCCCAGGCCCGGTCCTGCGCATGAAGCCGGCTCGCGGGCAGCGCCAGCAGCAGACCGCCGGCCGCGGCCAGGGCCGTACCCAGGGCCGACATGGCCAGGGTTTCCACCATGGCCCAGGCCACCTTCTTCAGGAACCGCGGCGACAGGTCGGGCGGGAAGAATTCACCCAGGAAGCGGCCCATGCTGCGCGCGGCGTCGAGCGAGAAGAACTGCCGCCACTGCAGATCCAGCGACCAGAAGCTGGCCAGCACCAGCAACAGCAGTCCGAGCATGAACCAGCAGGCCGTGCAGCGGGCGCTGAACAGGCGCGGTGGCAGCCGGTAGGGCGGGTTGGCGGCGGCGGCGCGGGTGTTCATGGTCGATCAGCCCAGCGCCTCGCGCAGCCAGGCGCTGAGGCGGTCGGCCAGCGCCACCAGCAGCACAAACACCGCCAGCATGGTCGCGACCTCGCCGCCGTTGAACATCTTCATCGCGCTGTCCATCTGCTGGCCCAGACCGCCGGCGCCGACGAAGCCCAGCACCACCGACGAGCGGATCGCGCATTCCCAGCGGTAGACGGTGTACGAGGTCAGTTCGGCCGCGTTCTGCGGCAGCAGCCCAAAGCAGAAGGCCTGGACCCGGCCGCAGCCGTTGCGCAGAAGGGTTTCGGTGGGCTGGGTTTCGCCGCTCTCCAGAATCTCGGCATAGACCTTGCCCAGCATGCCGCCATAGGTCAGCGCGATGGCCAGCACACCGGCAGTGGCGCCCAGGCCGACGACCCGAACGAAGACCAGCGCCCAGACCAGTTCGGGCACGCTGCGCAGCACGATCAGCAGCAGGCGAACGGCCTGGCGCAGCAGGAAGGGCCGGCGTGCCATGCGGCCCGACAGGGCCGAGATCGACAGCACCCGGGTCGACAGCAGCGTCAGCGGCAGCGCCAGCACCAGGGCCAGCGTGATGCCGGCGGTGGCAATGGCCACCGTGCGCCAGGTCTCGCGAACCAGCAGCCAGAGAAAGTCCGGCGCCAGCGCCGGCGGAAAAAAATCGCTCAGGAAACGCAGGCTGACCTTGACGCTTTGCGGCTCGAACAGCAGCCAGGGCCGGAATTCGGTCGCCGCCGCCAACGGCCACAGCAGGACCAGGGCGGCACTGGTCCAGAACAACCGGCCCAGCCAGGCCGGGTCATGCGATGGCGCGGCCAGCGGCCGTGTGGCGCGCCGGGGCAGGGTGGCGATGTGCTGCGCCATCGCTCAGCGGCAGTGCATCACGGCCGGGCGGGCCGGCTGAGGGGAGTCGTCCAGCGGCGTCGGCGCCGGGCCGCCGAGTTCTTGCTCATGCTGGGCATAGAGCAGGCGCAGCTGCTCGCGGCTGACCTCGGCCGTGGGCAGGTCGAAGGCCACTCGGCCCTGGCGCAGGCCGATGATGCGCGGGAAATGCGCCAGCGCCGCGTCGACCTGGTGCAGCGTGGCCACCAGCGTGACGCCGCGTTCACGGGCCTGCTCGACCAGCACGCGCAGCGATTGCTCGGCCCGGGTCGGGTCCAGTGCGGACAGCGGTTCGTCGATCAGCCACAGCGAGGCCGGCGACAGCAGGGCCCGGCTCAGGCCCACGCGCTGGCGCTCACCGCCGCTGAGCCGGTCGACGCGCTCGAACAGCTTGTCGGCCAGGTCGAAGCGCTCCAGCGCCTCATGGGCAGCGGCGATCCGGGTCGGATAGAACAAGGACCGCAGGCTGGCCCAGATGCCCATTGCCGGCAGCCCACCGGCCAGCACCGAGGTCACCACCCGCTGCCGTGGCGGCAGCGGCGGCACCTGGGGTGCCAGGAACAGCCGACCGCGCAGCCGCTGCAGCGCGCGCCTGGTCAGTTGCCAGGGCGACTGGCCGTCCAGCGCGAGCCCGCCCTGGTTCGGTGGCATGGCGCAGGCCAGCACCTGCAGCAGGCTGGTCTTGCCGGCGCCCGATGGGCCGATCACGGCCAGTTGCTCGCCCGCCGCCACAAACAGGCTCAGGTCCTGCAGCGCCGGTGCTGCGCCGGGCCGGGCCGCCGGGTGGCGGGCGGCCACGCCCTTGAGCTCAAGCTTCAATCCCGGCGCTCCGGTGGCTGTTGGCAGGGGCCCGCAGGCTCACAACAGGCCGGCGCTGCGCGCGGCGGCCTCGATGCCCTTGTAGTTGTCGACCTTGCTGGGCACGAAGCGGGTGGCCCGCTGCAGTTCCAGGATCTGCTTGCCCTCGGCCGTGTCGCGGCTGAGCGACACCAAGGCCTGGGTCAGCCTTTCGCGCAGCGCGGCGGGCATGTCGGCATGCACGCTCCAGTTGTAGTCGTAGTACGGCGGGGTGGTGTAGAAAACGCGCACCTGGGCCGGGTCGACCTTCTTGTCGGCAACAAACTTCTCCCACACCGAGATGTTCAGCGCGCCGGCCTGCACCTTGCCCGAGGCCACGGCGGCAATGGTCGCGTCGTGCGCGCCGCTGTAGGCCACGCGCTTGAAGTCCTTGTCGGGGTCGACGCCGGCCTGCAGCAAAAAGCTGCGCGGCATCAGATGGCCCGAGGTCGAGCTCTGCGAGCCGAAGCTCACGTCCTTGGCCTTGAGATCGGCCAGGGTCTTGACGGCGGGGTCGCTGGTGATGAACACCGAGCGGAATTTCTCATCCTCTTCACGCTGTACCAGCGGCAGCACCTTGCCGCCCGAGCGCACATTGGCCTGGACGAAGGTGAAGCCGCCGAACCAGGCCAGGTCGACTTTCTTGTTGACCAGCGCTTCGACCGAGGCGGCGTAGTCGGTGACCGGCGTGAATTCGACCTTCATGCCGAGCTTGGCTTCCAGGTACTTGATCAGCGGTTCGGCCTTGCGCGCCAGTTCGGTCGGTGATTCGTCGGGGATGGCGGTGACGCGGAAGACCTGCTGGGCCTGGCTCAGGGCAGCCAGGCTGAGCAAGGCGCAACTCAGCAGCGCCTTGAATGTGCGGGAAGGGGACAGGCTCAACATCGAGGCAACTCCTGGATGGGTGGGTCGTGACCGGGCCTTGATGGCCCGACGGGCCGGCCATTTGAACCCAAACCCGGCAAGGCCGTGGCCGCGCTGCTACATTGCCCGGCCCTCCCCTGGGCAAGGACCCGCGATGCAAGTGCCCCGTTTTTTTCAGTTGCACCAAGTTGACTCTGTGGCCTTGGCCGATGAGGCCCGCGCCGGCCTGCTGGCCAGCCCGGCCCAGGTGTCGCCCAAATTTCTCTACGACCCGCTGGGCTCGCGACTGTTCGACGCCATCACCGAACTGGACGAGTACTACCCCACGCGCACCGAAGCAGCGGTGTTCGCCGCCCAGGCCGACGAGATCGCGGCCGTGGTGCACCAGCGCCTTGGCGCGCGGCCCACGCTGGTCGACCTGGGCGCGGGCAACTGCGCCAAGGCGGCCGGCCTGTTCGCCAGCCTGACGCCGCAGCGCTATGTGGCGGTGGACATCTCGGTGGCCTTTCTGCAGGACGCGTTGACCCGGCTGCAGCGCCAGCATGCCGAGATCGACATGGTCGGCGTGGGCCTTGATTTTTCTGAGCAGCTGGCTTTGCCCGATGAGCTGCTGCACGGTCCGAGCCTGCTGTTCTATCCCGGCTCGAGCATCGGCAACTTCGCTCCCGATGACGCGCTGCGCCTGCTGCGCCAGGCCCATGCGCTGAGCCAGGGCGGTGCGCTGCTGATCGGCGTGGACCTGGTCAAGCCCGAGCCGCTGCTGCAGGCCGCCTACGACGACGCGCTGGGCGTGACCGCGGCTTTCAACCTGAACCTGCTGCGCCACCTGAACCAGTTGCTGGGTGCCGATTTCCAGCCCCGCGACTGGCGGCATGTGGCGCTGTTCAACCCTGCGCTGTCACGCATCGAGATGCACCTGCAGGCGCGCGAGCAGCTCAGCGTGCACTGGCCCGGCGGTGAACGGGTTTTTGCCGCCGGTGAGCGCCTGCACACCGAGAACTCCTACAAGTGGACGCCTGACGGTTTTGCGGCGCTGTTGCAGCAGGCCGGCTTCAGCCATGTCCACCGCTGGACCGATGCCAAAGGCTGGTTTGGCGTGATGCTGGCCGAGGCCTGACAGTACGGTCCTGGCTACAGCGCGCAGCTGCGAAAGCCGGCAAAGATGTCGTTGCGCCCGGCGATGAAGTAGTTGCGGTAGCGCGGGTGCTTCATGCGGGGCTGGGTGCCGAAGGAGGCGCCGCGCAGCACCGGCCGGTCACCGAACCAGGGTTGCGAGTAGTCGCGGTAGGGGTGGGCCACAAAGCCGGGGTAGGCCGTGAAGGGGCTGGCTGTCCACTCCCACACCGCGCCCCAGTGAAAGCGGCTGGGCTCGGTCAGCGCGGCGCGTTCCCATTCGGCCTCTCCGGGCAGGCGCCGGCCGGCCCAGCGGCACCAGGCCAGGGCCTCGTGCGCGCTGAGGTGGCAGGCTGGCTGCGCGGGGTCCAGCGCCCGCCAATCGCCGCCCTGGCGCCGCTGCCAGCGGCCCTGCTGCTGGCGCAGGTAGCGTGGCCTGGCGCTGGCCTGTTGTTCACGCCAGCGCCAGCCTTCGGCGGTCCACCAGCGTGGCTGGGTGTAGCCGCCGGCGGCCACAAAGGGCAGAAATTCAGCCCAGCGACAAGCCTGGGCGTCGATCCGGCTGGCCGGCAGCTCGACCTCATGCGCGCTCAGTTCGTTGTCGAAAGCGAAGCCGGGTCCGTGCAGGCCCAGCCGCCAAGGGCCGGCGGGCAGCGCCAGTTCGGCCGCCGGGTCGGGCAGGGCAGGCGGCTGCCAGCGCGCATCGTCGACCGCGACATCCAGCGCCTGGGCCGTGTACAGCGCGGCCTCGTGGTGCATGTCTTCATGCAGCAGCGCGAGGCGGTAGAAGTACAGCGCATCGTCGCTGTCGCCGGCCTGGGCCAGCAGGGCCAGGTTGCGCTGCAGTTGTCCGGCCAGTTCGTCTTTCGTCTCCTGCAGGCCGGGCAGGGGCAGGGCCCAGCGGCTGTCATGGGGCACGCGGCTGGAGTCGTAAAGCGCGTCGGCCTGGGCCCGGCGCGGCGCAGATCGCGGCGCGTCAGGGTCGGCCGCAGCGCCCCGGTCGCGGGCGCTGAAGCGGCTCAGCCACCAGTCCTGAAACCAGCCGATATGGCCCAGTTCCCACAGCGGCGGGTTGACCTCCGGGCTCATCGGCACATGCAGGTCGGGCAGCGCGGCCTGGTAGGCGCTCAGCAGGCGCAGGGTGTCGTCGCGGCTGGCGCGCAGCGCCGCCGCCAGTTCGGCGGCCTCGGCCCGGCGGATGGCCTGGCCGAGGCTTGAGCACGGGGCCTGCTGCATTCGATATACCCTCCGGGCCATGAGCCAGGCCGACATCGTCATCGTCACCACGGCGCTGCGTGCGGCCAACAACGGCAACTGGCAGACGGCACAGCGCTGGGCCCGTTTTCTTGCCGCCGATTATCGGGTGCGGCTGACCGACGCCTGGACGCCAGGCGGTGCCGGTACCGACGCCCGGCTGATGATCGCTCTGCATGCCCGGCGCTCAGCTGACTCGGTCGATGCCTGGCGCGCGCAGCGGCCCGGGGCGCCGCTGCTGCTGGTGATGACCGGCACCGACCTCTACCGTGACCTGGCTGACGACGCCAGCGCACAACGCTCGGTGGCGCTGGCCGACCGGCTGCTGGTGCTCAATGACCTGGGCCTGAACATGCTGCCGGCCGCGGCCCGGGCCAAGGCGGCGGTGTGCCTGCAATCGGCCCCCACGCGCCAGACCCGGCCCAAGACGCGGCGCCATCTGCGCGCGCTGATGGTCGGCCACCTGCGCGAAGAAAAGTCGCCGCAGACCTACTTTGACGCCGCGCGCCGGCTGGCCGGACGGCCCGACATCCTGCTCGACCACATTGGCGGTGCGCTCGACCCTGCGCTGGGCACGCAGGCCCAGGCGCTGATGGCCAGCCAGGCCACTTACCGCTGGCTGGGCAATCTGGCTCACGAGGCCACGCGCCGCCACATCCAGGCCGCCCATGTGCTGGTCCATGCCAGCCGCATGGAAGGCGGAGCCCAGGTCGTGATCGAGGCCGTGGCCAGCGGCACACCGGTGATCGCCTCGCGCATCGACGGCAACCTGGGCCTGCTGGGCGCGGGCTACAGCGGCTGTTTCGACTGGGGCGACGACGCCGCGCTGGCGGCCCTGCTGCAGCGTGCGCGCGACGATCCGGCTATGCTCGGCGGCCTGCAAAACCAATGCGCCGCGCGCGCGCCGCTGTTCTCACCTGCCCATGAGCGTGCCACGCTGCTGGCACAGGTGCAGGGCCTGCTGGCGCAAGCCGCCGTCCACCCCGGAGCCTGACCATGAACGCACCCGATCGTCCCGCTGAACCCCGATTGACCTCGCTCTCGCATGGCGGCGGCTGCGGCTGCAAGATCGCGCCCGGCGTGCTGTCCGAAATTCTGAAGGGCACCGCCGCGATGCCGATCCCCAAGGAACTGCTGGTGGGCATCGAGACCGCCGACGACGCGGCGGTCTACCAGCTCAACGACGAGCAGGCGCTGATCGCCACCACCGATTTCTTCATGCCCATCGTCGACGATCCGCATGACTTCGGCGCCATTGCCGCGACCAATGCGATCAGCGATGTCTACGCCATGGGCGGCACGCCGATCATGGCGCTGGCGCTGGTGGGCATGCCGATCAATGTGCTGTCCACGGCCACCATCGGCCGCATCCTCGAAGGCGGCGCCTCGGCCTGCCGCGCGGCGGGCATCCCCATCGCGGGCGGCCACACCATCGACTCGGTCGAGGCCATCTACGGCCTGGTGGTGATGGGCCTGGTCCACCCCAAGCGCGTCAAGCGCAATGCCGATGCCAAGCCGGGCGACGTGCTGGTGCTGGGCACAGCGCTGGGCGTGGGCGTGATGTCGGCGGCACTGAAGAAGGAAAAGCTCAGCGCCGAGGGCTATGCGCAGATGGTGCGGGTGACCACCCAGTTGAACAAGCCCGGGCCCGAGCTGGCCGCGCTGGCCGGCGTGCATGCGCTGACCGATGTCACCGGCTTCGGCCTGGCCGGCCATGCGCTGGAAATGGCCAAGGGCGCGGGCTGCCAGCTGCACATCGACTGGTCCAAGGTGCCGCTGCTGGCCGGTGTGCGGGCCATGGCCGGCCAGGGCTTTGTCACCGGCGCCTCGGCGCGCAATTGGGACGGCTATGGCCACGACATCAGCCTGCCCGCGAACTTCGCCGCCGAAGACCAGGCCCTGCTGTCCGACCCGCAGACCAGCGGCGGCCTGTTGGTGAGCTGCTCAGCCGATTCGGTGGACGAGGTGCTGGCGGTGTTCCATCGCCATGGTTTTGACGCCGCCGCGGTGATCGGCCAGATCAGCAGCGCACAGGAAGGCGGCAAGCGCCTGGTGGTGGGCTGAGCGATGCCCGGGCAGCTTCCTACAATGGTTTGAACCGCCCACCGCCAGCCAGGATTCCGCATGTCCAGCCCCCCCCCCGTCGACCATGACCTGAGCCACATCGCACCACGCGACCAGGCCGAGATCCTGGCCCAGGCACTGCCCTACATCCGCCAGTTCCACGGCAAGACCCTGGTCATCAAGTACGGCGGCAACGCCATGACCGACCCCGCGCTGCAGCAGGACTTTGCTGAAGATGTGGTGCTGCTCAAGCTGGTGGGCATGAACCCGATCGTGGTTCACGGTGGCGGGCCGCAGATCGAGCAGGCCCTGGCCAAGGTGGGCAAGAAGGGCAGCTTCGTGCAGGGCATGCGGGTGACCGACGAAGAGACCATGGAGGTCGTCGAGTGGGTGCTGGCCGGCCAGGTGCAGCAAGACATCGTCGGCCTGATCAACGCCGCCGGCGGCAAGGCCGTGGGCCTGACCGGGCGTGACGGCGGTTTGATCCGTGCCCGCAAGCTGCAACTGGTCGACCGCGACGACCCCAGCAAGGTCCATGACGTGGGCCAGGTCGGCGAGATCGAATCGATCGACCCCAGCGTGGTCAGGGCGCTGCAGGACGACGCCTTCATCCCGGTCATCAGCCCGATCGGCTTCGGCGAGAACAACGAGAGCTACAACATCAATGCCGACGTGGTGGCGGCCAAGCTGGCCACCGTGCTCAAGGCCGAGAAGCTGCTGCTGCTGACCAACATCGCCGGCGTGCTCGACAAAGGCGGCAAGCTGCTGGAAGACCTGACCGCGCGCCGCATCGACGAGCTGTTCGCCGACGGCACCATCAGCGGCGGCATGTTGCCCAAGATCGAGGGCGCGCTCGATGCCGCCAGGAGCGGGGTCAACGCGGTGCACATCATCGACGGCCGGGTGCCGCACGCCTTGTTGCTGGAGGTGCTGACGGACCAGGCCTTCGGCACCATGATCCGGTCGCATTGAAACCGGGTCATGGTGGCGCCGCCCGTGTTCGGCACCATGATCCGGTCGCACTGAGGCCGGCGGAGGGTGTGCCGGGCAAGGCCGCCCGCCAGGTCTGGCTGTTCGACCTCGACAACACCCTGCACGATGCTGGCAGCCGCGTCTTCGGCGCGCTGCACCAGGCGATGAACGACTATGTCGTGCGTGAGCTGGCGCTGCCGCACGACGAGGCCAACCGGCTCAACCAGCTGTACTGGCAGCGCTACGGCGCCACATTGCTGGGATTGCAGCGTCACCATGGCGTGGATCCCGCGCACTTTCTGGACCACACCCACCGCCTGCCTGAGCTGCAGCAATGGCTCAGCGGCCATCGGCCTGACTTCGCGGCCATCCGCCGGCTGCCCGGGCGCAAGTTCATCCTCACCAACGCGCCCCGCGCCTATGCGCTGCGGGTGCTGCGCTGGCTGGGCATCAGCGGCCTGTTCGATGCGGTGTTCAGCATCGAGGACATGAGCATGTTCGGCCAGCTGCGGCCCAAGCCCGACGCGCGCATGCTGCGCCGCCTGGCGGTCAAGCTGGCCGTGCCGACCCGCCGCTGTGTGCTGGTCGAGGACACGCGGCAGCACCTGAAGTCGGCCCGCCGCGTGGGCATGGGCACGGTGTGGATGCAGGGCTATTTGCACCGGGGCGGCGCCACCGCGCGCCTGCCTCTGCGGCCTGCCGGGGTTGACCTGCGCCTGCGTCGGCTGGCCGGAATGCGTCGACATGGGGCCAGGCTGATCCGCTGAAGCCCTTGTGCGGGCCGCGCCGGCTTGGCGTGCCAAAGTCCTACCCGTGCCGGTGAGCTTGTCCGACCCGCGCCAGCAGGGCCTTGTCCAAACTCGGCAGGATCCTGAGCCACCGCCCGACGCCCACCGCCGGTCGCCGTGCGGCGGTTTGACAGCTCGGTGCGTTGGAGGGAGCTCATGGCAGACGGCAGCACATCCGTCGGCACTGCGGCCGCGTCAGCCTCGGCGCCGCTGGCGAGCGATCGGCCGCAGCGGCTGGACGTGGATTTCGGCACCGCCATCGAACGCATGGACAGCTGGATCGATGCCAGAGTGCGCCTGTTGTCCAACATCGCCGTGGCACTGGTTGTGCTGGCGCTGTTCGTCGGCCTGGGCGTGAGCTCGGTGGCGATCGGCTTCGCCTTCAAGGACATTCTGCAGAACGGGCTGGCCGGGCTGTTGATCCTGCTGCGCCAGCCCGTCGAGGTCGGTGACCAGATCGTCATCAACAGCTTCGAAGGCACGGTCGAGCGCATCGAGACCCGTGCCACCATCATCCGCACCTACGACGGCCAGCGGGTGGTGGTGCCCAACGGCGACAGCTACACCAAAGCCGTGCAGGTCAAGACCGCAAACGACAAGCGCCGCAGCCAGTACGACATGGGCATAGGCTACGGCGACGGCATCGAACACGGCGACCGAGCTCATGCCGCCGGCTGTCAAGGGGGCAGCCCCGCAGCACCGGCCTGATCGGGCCCGCGCGAGGCCTGGCTTGTGGCGGGCGATGCGTCGCCCGCTGGCCGCCACACAGCCTTGCCTGGCGGTGCTTAAAGCACCTGATCGCCTGTGCCAGAATCGCTTCGTGTACTTGCCAAAGCTGCCTTTGCCGCAGACGCGATGTCCGATTCCACCCTGCCGTCAGGCGCTGCCGATGTGCTGTTGATGCCCGTGCGCGCCGCGGCGCTGGAAGCACTGACGGCGGCCCGACCGGCGCTGGCATCGGCGGCCATGGCGCCTGGCCAAGACCGCAGGCCGGGCGGTGACGAAACCGAGCACAAGCGCCCACGCCCCGGGCAACGACGGGTGCAGATTCTGCAAACCCTGGCCAGCATGCTGGAGCAACCCGGTGTCGAGCGCATCACCACCGCCGCGTTGGCCAAACAACTTTCTGTCAGCGAGGCCGCGTTGTACCGCCATTTCGCGAGCAAGGCACAAATGTTCGAGGCGCTGATCGAGTTCATCGAAAGCAGCGTCTTCACGCTGTTCAACCAGGTCAGTGAACGTGAGGAAAGCGGCCCGCAGCAGGCCCGCCGCATGGCCACCGTGCTGCTGCAGTTTGGCGAGAAGAACCCGGGCATGGTGCGGGTGATGGTCGGTGATGCCCTGGTTTTCGAGCATGAGCGCCTGGGCCAGCGCATGAACCAGTTCTTTGACCGGGTCGAGGCCCAGTTGCGCCAATGCCTGCGACTGGCCGGCAACGCCGCCGGCCAGGCCACGCCGTCGGCAGACGCGCAGTGGCTGGCCTCGGGCCTGACCGCACTGGTCATTGGCCGGCTGCAGCGCTTTGCCCGCTCGGGCTTCAAGCGCAGCCCGACCGAGCAGCTTGAGCCCCTGCTGCTCAGGCTGGTGGGCTGAACCGCCCGCCTTGTCCGCTGCGCAGCCCATCTGGCATGCACAGGCCGGTGTCGGCCGACTGCAGTTGTGGCCACACAAGGCCGCTTTCGACGCCGAGCAAGGCCTGCTGCTGGTGGCCGACGCGCACATCGGCAAGGCGGTGTCGTTTCGCCGCCTGGGCGTGCCGGTGCCGGCGGGCACCACGGCCGAAGCGCTGGGCCGGCTGGACGCCTTGCTGGCGGTCACCGGCGCGACCGAGCTTGTTTTTCTGGGCGACTTCCTGCATTCGGTGCGGTCCCGTGCGCCGGCCACGCTGGCCGCCGTGGCGCGCTGGCGCGAGCGGCATCCCGGCCTGGCGCTGACCCTGGTGCGTGGCAACCATGACCTGCATGCCGGAGACCCACCGTCGGCGCTGGGCATCACCGTGGTCAATGGCCCGCTGCACCGCGGGCCCTGGGCGCTCTGCCACCACCCCGAGCCGGTGGCAGGGGCCTATGTGCTGGCCGGCCATGTGCACCCCTGCGTGAGCCTGTCCGGGCGCGCGGGCGACCGGCTGCGATTGCCCTGCTTCCACTTTGGCGCCAAGGTCGGCGTGTTGCCGGCATTCGGCGGCTTCACCGGCATGCATGGCCTGGCCCGCGCGGCGGGTGACCGGCTCTATGCGGTGGCCGAGGCGCGGGTGCTGGCGGTGTGATCGGCACCGGCGCAGCGGCCGATTGACCCGATCACGCTGGCTACACTGGCCGCATGAACGCCGTGACACTTGATGCGCTGATGCAGCGCGCCGACCAGCTGCTGCAGCGCCTGGAAGCCATCCTGCCCCACCCGCTGGCTGCGCCCGACTGGGCCGCCAGCATCGCCTTTCGCTACCGCAAGCACGGCTCGGGCAGCCTGTTGCAGCCGGTGCGCCAGCTCGCGCCGATCGCGCTGTCCGACCTGAAAGAGGTTGACGGCCAGAAAGACCGGCTGCTGCGCAACACCGCGCAGTTCGTCGCCGGCCAACCGGCGAACAACGTGCTGCTCACCGGTGCGCGTGGCACCGGCAAAAGCTCGCTGATCAAGGCCTGTCTGAACCACTTTGCCGATCAGGGCTTGCGCCTGATCGAGGTCGACAAGGCCGATCTGGTGGATCTGCCGGACATCGTCGACCTGGTCGCCGACCGGCCCGAGCGCTTCATCGTGTTCTGTGACGACCTGAGCTTCGACGAGGGTGAGCCCGGCTACAAGGCGCTGAAGTCGATTCTGGACGGTTCGATCGCCGCGCCCGGTGACAACCTGCTGGTCTACGCCACCAGCAACCGCCGTCACCTGCTGCCGGAATACATGAAGGAGAACCTGAGCTACAGCCACACCGACGACGGTGAGGTGCACCCGGGCGAGGTGGTGGAAGAGAAGATTTCGCTGTCCGAGCGCTTCGGCCTGTGGCTCAGTTTCTACCCCTTCAGCCAGCCCGAATACCTGGCCATCGTGGCGCAATGGTTGCGCCATTTCGGCGTCGCCGAGGCGGTGATGGCTTCCGCCCGCCAGCCGTCCCTGGTCTGGGCGCTGGAGCGGGGCTCACGCTCGGGCCGGGTGGCCTACCAGTTTGCGCGCGACTGGGCCGGGCGCGACCCTGGCGCCGATCAGGCTGAGCAGCCGTCCAAGCCGCCATCGACCGAAGCGCCCGCGCCCGACGGCCTGGACCATGCCTGAGTCCGCCATCACTGTGGTTGACGGCGCGCCCACCGGCCCGCGCACCGTGGTCGACGTGGCCGTGGGCGTGCTGATCCAGCGCGACGATGCGGGCCGGGAAGGCCCCTTCCTGCTCACCAGCCGGCCCGAGGGCAAGGTCTACGCCGGCTACTGGGAATTTCCGGGCGGCAAGTTCGAGCCCGGCGAGACCGTGGGCCAGGCCCTGGCGCGAGAGCTGCATGAAGAGCTGGGGATCGGCGTGAACCCGGCCGATGTGCTGCCCTGGCAGCAGGAGATGTTCGACTACCCCCATGCTCGGGTGCGGCTGCATTTCTGCAAGCTGTTCGTCTGGCAGGGCAGGCTGCAGATGCGCGAGGGCCAGACCATGGCCTGGAGCGGCCTGCCGGTGACGGTGGCGCCGGTATTGCCCGGCACGCTGCCGGTGCTGCGCTGGTTTGCCGCCGAGCGGCAGTTCAGCGGCCAGACCGTGACGGAGGCCTGAGTGCTGCGCACGCTGGCACGCCCAGCGGCTGCGCCAAAGCCTTGAGGACCTGCCCGACCAGGCTCCCGGATGCCATGTTCACTGCCAACTGTGCCGCGCCGTGTGGGCGCGACGCGATCGGCCCGCGTTCTGCGGGCGTCAACCGGAACCCGCTGATGGCCAACTTGATCGAGACCGCGCTGCGCAAGACCATGACCCAGGGCGTGATGAAACTGGCCGCCTTCAACCGCCAGCGCATGGCCGAGCCCGAGCAGCCCAACCCCTTCCTGGTCGGGCTGAACGCGCCGATGAACAAGGAACTCACGCTGACCGAACTGGCCGTGACCGGCAGCATCCCGCCCACGCTGGATGGCCGCTACCTGCGCATCGGCCCCAACCCGATCAACCCGCCGCAGGCCGCCAGCCACCACTGGTTCGTCGGTGATGGCATGGTCCATGGCCTGCGGCTGCAGGGCGGACGCGCGCTGTGGTACCGCAACCGCTGGCTGCGCTCCACGGCGGTGAGCAAGGCCCTGGGCGAGCCCAGGGCGCCCGGTCCGCGCCACTTCAGCGACACCGTCAACACCAACGTCATGGGCCATGCCGGCAAGACCTGGGCCCTGGTCGAGGCGGGAGGCTTTCCGGTCGAACTGGGGGACGAACTGCAGACCATCGCCCACAACCCCTTCGAAGGCTCGCTCAAGGGTTCGTTCTCGGCCCACGCCCACCGTGATCCGGGCACGGGTGAGCTGCATGCGGTGTGCTACGAGGCCACCGACCAGGAACGCATCCGCCATGTGGTGGTGGGCGTCGACGGCCTGGTGCGGCGCGACGAGCCCATCGCCGTCAAGCATGGCCCCAGCGTGCACGACTGCATGATCACGCGACAGTACGTCATCGTGCTCGACCTGCCGGTGACCTTCTCGATGTCCACGCTGATCGCCGGCTACACCTTCCCCTATGTCTGGAACCCGGCGCACCGGGCCCGTGTGGGCGTGCTGAAGAAAGACGCGCCGGGCAGCAGCATCGTCTGGTGCGAGGTCGAGCCCTGTTATGTCTTCCACCCCTGCAATGCCTTCGAGACCGATGATGGCCGCATCACGCTGGACGTGGTGGCCCATGCCTCGATGTTCGAGCAAAGCCGCATCGGCCCCAACGCCGACCGCTCGGCCTTCGAACGCTGGACCATCGACCCCACCGCCGGCCAGGTCACGCGCCGGGTGGTGGACGACCGGCCGCAGGAGTTTCCGCGTCCCGACGAGCGGCTGATCGGCCAGTCCTACCGTTACGCCTACACCGCCGGCTTGCAGCGTGACCAGGCGGGCGAATTTGTCGGCGGCCAGGTCTTGCTGCGCCATGATCTGAACGGTGGCCCCACGCTGGAACATGACTTTGGCACCGACCACCATGTTGGCGAGTTCGTGTTCGAACCCAAGCACCCTGGTGCGGCCGAAGACCAAGGCTGGCTGATCGGTCTGGTGGTGAACTCGGCCACCCAGACCACCGACCTGGTGATCCTGGACGGACAGGACTTCAGCGCTCCGCCGCAGGCGGCGGTGCATCTGCCGCACCGCGTACCGGCCGGCTTCCACGGCAACTGGGTGGCCAGCCAGACGCAGGCCTGAGGCACCCGCCGGCGCTTCCCGCCGGGCGCTTGACAGTGGTGCGGGTTCGGCCCTAAAGTGATATCACTTTGACATCACTCTGGAGCGCAGCATGAACAGTCCTTCCGCGCAGGAACATGCGGCCTCGGCCCGCGGTGGCTGGCCGCTGGTCGGCCTGGGGCTGGCGCTGGCAGTGGCCGGACTGGTTCTGTTCGCCGGTCGGCCGGCGCCGACCACGCTGCTGCTGAGCGTGCCGCTGCTGCTGGCCGCAGGACTGTGCTGGGCCGGCCTGTATGTGCTGCAGCCCAAGCAGGCCGCGCTGCTGCTGTTCTTCGGCCGCTACCAGGGCACTGACCGAGGCGAAGGCCTGCGCTGGGCCAATCCGCTGTGCACGGTGCGCAAGATTTCGCTGCGGCTGCACAACTTCAACAGCGACAAGCTCAAGGTCAACGACCTGCGCGGCAACCCGATCGAAATTGCAGCGGCCATCGTCTGGCGCGTGGCCGACACCGCGCGCGCCAGCTTCGAAGTCGAGGACTACGAGGCCTATGTGCTGATCCAGGCCGAGTCGGCGGTGCGCCACCTCGCGTCGTGCTACGCCTACGACAACCTGGAGGCCGACGCCGCTGGCGATCAGGCGCCCGAGTTGACGCTGCGCTCGGGCACCGAGGCGGTGGCTGCGGCGCTGCAGACCGAATTGCTGGCCCGCTTTGCCCAGGCCGGCATCTCGGTGGTCGACGCCAAGCTCACCCACCTGGCCTATGCGCCCGAAATTGCCGGCACCATGCTGCGCCGCCAGCAGGCCGAGGCGGTGGTGGCGGCCCGGTCCAAGATCGTGCAGGGCGCGGTGGGCATGGTCGAGCTCGCTCTCAAGGGCCTGGCCGAGCGTGGCCTGATCGACCTCGACGACGAGCGCAAGGCGGCCATGGTCAGCAACCTGCTGGTCGTGCTGTGCTCTGACCACGACGCCACGCCGGTGGTCAACACCGGCACGCTGTACAACTGAGCGCGCCGTCTCAGGCGGATACGACGATGAGCCGACCCCTGTGCCTGCTGGTGCTGTGCCTGTGTCTGCTCCTGAGCCTGGCGCTGCTGGCCTGGGCGCTGCAGGTGCGCCATGCGGGCTTGGCCGCTGGCGTGCTGGCCTTTGTGCTGGCGGTGTTGGCCGGACTGCGGCTGCGCGGCAACGCGCCCGGCTTCACGCGCCACGAAAAGCGCCGCGTGTTTGGCCGGCTGCACTAGGCCAGGGCTTGCCCAGCATGGCCAGTCCGGGCAAGAAGGCCTTCGCGCTGCGCATCGACCCACTGCTGTGGGCCCAGATCGAGCGCCTGGCCGCGGCCGATCTGCGCAGCGCCAACGCCCAGGTCGAGGTGCTGCTGCGCGAGGCGCTGCTGGCCAGGCTGGGCCCGGCAGTACTGCAGCGCCCGGGCCGGCGTGCGCCTGCGCCTGTTGCGGGCGATGACCCTGAGCCATGACCCTGAGCCTTGAGGTGGCTGGCTACACTGTGGTCATGGATTGGTTGGACAGCATCAAATGGGACGCCGACGGCCTGCTGCCGGTGATCGCACAGGAAGCGGGCAGTGGCGACGTGCTGATGTTCGCCTGGATGAACCGCGAGGCCCTGGCGCTCACGGTCCAGCGCGGCCAGGCCGTCTACTGGAGCCGGTCACGCCGCAGGCTCTGGCACAAGGGCGAGGAAAGCGGCCACCACCAGCAGGTGCACAGCATGCGCATCGACTGCGACGCCGACGTGCTGCTGCTCAGCGTGACCCAGCTCGGCCACGAGCCCGGCATTGCCTGCCACACCGGCCGCCACAGCTGCTTTTTCCGCCAGTTCGATGGCGGGCAATGGGTCAATGTGGCGCCGGTGCTGCAAGACCCCGAACTGATCTACCGCAAGTGATGGCCGAACCCAGCAAGACCAGCAGACCCGCCATGTCGCAAGACGTCCTGGCCCGCCTGGCCGAGGTGATTCAGTCGCGCCACCCCAAGGCCGGTGGCGATGCCGAGAAAAGCTATGTCGCACGCTTGTTTTCCAAGGGCACCGACACCATCTTGAAAAAGATCGGCGAAGAGGCCACCGAGGTGGTCCTCGCCGGCAAGGACGGCGACTCGAAGAAGATCGTCTACGAAGTCGCCGACCTGTGGTTTCACAGCCTGGTCGCCCTGGCCCATTTCGGTCTGAGCCCGGCCGATGTGCTGGCCGAACTGGCTCGCCGTGAGGGCCTGTCCGGCCTGGACGAGTTTGCCAACCGCCCGGCCGGTGGTGTCGCACCGCCAGACTCGATCGCCCAGCCCAGCAAAGGATCTGCCCGATGAGCACGCATTTGCCTTCCACCGAAGTGGTCTTGAGCGCGCAGACCGAATCGTCGCTGCGCGGTGTGGGCCACATCAGCTATGCGCTGCATGCCATCGTGGCCGTGGGCGCCGTGCTTCCCGGCACCCAGGGCAGCGTGCTGCTGTTGCTGGTGGCCTTCATCCTTGATCTGGTCAAGCGAGGTGACGCCTACGGCAGCTGGCAGGAGAGCCACTTCCGCTGGCGCATCCGCAGCGTGGTCATGGCTGCCGTGCTCTACCTGGTGACCGTGCCGCTGTGGATCCTGTTCATCATTCCGGGCTGGGTCGCCTGGGGCCTGATTTCGCTGTGGTTCCTGTACCGCGTGCTGCGGGGCTGGCTGGCGCTGAGCGACCGCAGGCCCATGCCGATGCCTGGCTGAGCCCTGGACTTTTATTGCCGACACCGCCATGAGCCACGACCCGAACTGCCTGTTCTGCAAGATCGCCCGCGGCGAGATCCCGGCGAAAAAGGTGTTCGAAGACGACGACATGCTCGCCTTCCACGACATCCAGCCCTGGGCGCCGGTGCACATCCTGGTCATTCCCAAGCAGCACATCGGCAGCATGGTCGATGTCGGCCCCGAGCACCAGGCGCTGTTGGGCAAGATGATGGCCTTGTCGCCCGGGCTGATGGCCGCGCTGGGCGTGCGCAACGGATTTCGGCACCTGATCAACACCGGGCCCGACGGCCGCCAGGAGGTGATGCACCTGCACCTGCATGTGATGGGTGGACCCCGGCCCTGGAACAAAGGGTGATCCGGGCAGTCTGACCAGTCCGGGCCTCGCTCGCAGCCTAGAATCCGTCGATTCCGGTGGCCTCAGCCGCCCGCAACCCCTCTATCAGGAGCAAGACATGGGATCCTTCAGCATCTGGCACTGGCTGATTGTGCTGGTCGTGGTGGTGCTGATCTTCGGCACCAAGAAACTCAAGAACGTGGGCGCCGACCTGGGCTCGGCGGTCAAGGGTTTCAAGGACGGTGTCAAGGACGGCACCTCGTCTGCCGATGCCGCTGCGGCCGCACCGGCGCAGCAGGTCACCAGCCAGAAGACGTCTGACGCCAACACGGTGGACGTCGAAGCCAGGACCAAGTCCTGAGCGTCAGCCCGGCGCCCTCGTCTGGTGCCGGCATGAGCCGGCACTGGCACCTTACCGTCCCCCTGCATGATTGACTTCGGATTCGACAAGATTGCGCTGATCGGCGCCGTGGCGCTGATCGTCATCGGCCCCGAGAAACTGCCGCGCGTGGCCCGCACCGTAGGCACTTTGCTGGGCAAGGCGCGCCGCTATGTGGCCGATGTGAAGGCCGAGGTCAACCGCTCGATCGAGCTCGAAGAGTTGCAGAAAATGAAGTCGCAGTTCGAAACGGCTGCGCGTGATGTCGAGAGCAGCGTCAGCCGAGACTTCAACGAGACGCGCAAGACCTTTGACGACGAGTTCAGGGAAATCGGCCAGAGCGTGGGCGCTGACAGTGGCAACGGCAGCGGCAATGAATGGGTTCCGCCACCACCGCAGTACAAGCACCCGAAGAAGCACTGGCGGCTCAAGCGCAGCGCCTTGCCGCGCTGGTACAAGCAGCGCAGCGGCACACGCAGCCATGCCCAGTCGGGTGCGGCGCGGGTGGCCCGCTTCCGGCCTGCGGGACTGAAAAAGCCTTGATCGCATTGCCCCCACTTCTTGCCCCGCGGCCCGCGCGATGAGCGACAAACCTGACGAACTCGAAGGCACCGAACAGCCCTTCGTGACCCACCTGGTCGAACTGCGCGACCGTCTGGTGCGCGCGGCGATAGCGGTCGGCGTGGCCTTTGCGGTGATGTGCCTGTGGCCCGGCCCGGGCGAGATGTACGACCTGCTGGCCGCACCGCTGGTGGCGCAACTGCCCAAAGGCGCCACGCTGATCGCCACCAACGTGATCTCGCCATTTTTGGTGCCGCTGAAGATCACCTTGATGGCGGCCTTCATGCTCGCGCTGCCGGTGGTGCTCTACCAGGTCTGGGCCTTCGTCGCCCCAGGCCTGTACAGCCACGAAAAGAAGCTGGTGATGCCGCTGGTGATCTCCAGCACGCTGCTGTTCTTCGCCGGCGTGGCCTTCTGCTATTTTTTCGTCTTCGGCCAGGTCTTCAAGTTCATCCAGAGCTTTGCGCCCAAGAGCATCACCGCCGCGCCTGACATCGAGGCCTACCTGAGCTTCGTGCTGTCGATGTTCATCGCCTTCGGTGCGGCTTTCGAGGTGCCGGTGGCGGTGGTGGTGCTGGCCCGCATGGGCCTGGTCACGGTGGCCAAGCTCAAGGAATGGCGGGGCTATTTCATCGTCGTGGCGTTTGTGGTGGCGGCCATCATCACGCCGCCCGACGTGGTCTCGCAGCTGTCGCTGGCCATCCCGATGTGCCTGCTCTACGAGGTGGGCATCTGGTCGGCCGCACTGTTCATCAAGCACACCCTGTCGCCCGAGGCCAGGGCCGAGGCCGAAGCGCAGGCCAAGGCCGACGCCCAGGCCAAGGACGCCTGAGCTACTGTTGCCGGCGTCGCTGCGCCTGCTGCGGCTGGCGCTGGGCCACGTTCACCTTCAGCTTCAAGGCATTGCCGCCGCGTTGCACCGCCAGGCTGGCCGCACTACCAGGTGGCAGCGCCGCCACGGCGTTGAGCAACTGGGCCACGCTGGCCACCGGCTGGTCGGCCACCGCCACCACCACGTCGCCCGGCTTCATGCCGGCCTTGAACGCGGGTCCGTCGTGCAGCACGCCGGTGATCAACACGCCCTGCCGGATCGGCAACTGAAAGTTCTCGACGAACTCGGCGGTCAGTTCACGGGGTTCCACGCCGATCCAGCCGCGCCGCACCTCACCGTCGCGCAGCAGGCCCTCGACCACGCGCTGGGCCACATCGACCGGAATCGCAAAACCTATGCCCTGGCTGCCGCCGCTCTTGGAGTAGATGGCGGTGTTGATGCCCATCAGCTGGCCCTGGCTGTTGACCAGGGCGCCGCCTGAATTGCCGGGGTTGATGGCGGCATCGGTCTGGATGAAGCTCTCGAAGGTGGACAGGCCCAGGCCATTGCGGCCCAGCGCGCTGACGATGCCCGCGGTCACCGTCTGGCCCACATTGAAGGGGTTGCCGATGGCCAGCACGGTGTCACCGACCTGCAGGGTTTCGATCCGTCCCAGTGTGATCGCGGGCAAGCGGTCCAGCGTGATGCGCAACACCGCCAGGTCGGTCTCGGGGTCGGTGCCCACTACTGTGGCCAGCGCCTCGCGGCCGTCGGACAAGCGCACAGTGATGTCGCGCGCATCGGCAACGACATGGTTGTTGGTCAGCAGAATGCCTTCGGGCGAAATGATCACGCCCGAGCCGAAGCCCGTGGGCGCACGGTCGCCGAAGAAGAAGCCGAAGTTCGGGTCCTCGGCATGCGGGTTGCGACCCCGACCCAGATTCGCGGCCACACTGACCACCGCCGGCGAGGCCGCACGGGCGGCCGTGGGCAGGTCGCCCGGGGTTGGTGACTCCGCGCTGCCGCTGGCGGCCAGGCCCGGCACCGGCGCGGTGCGCAGCGAGACCACGCCCGGCAGCGCCAGACCATCGCGGCCCAACCAATGGGGCTTGAGCGTGCCCACCACGAACAGCACGGCCAGGGCCACGGTGGCGGCCTGTGAAAAAATGAGCCAGAGTCGTCGCATCAGCTGAATGAAAAGGGTGGGCCGTGGTCGCACAAACGCTGGACAAGCACAACAAGGTGGCCCGCCAGGTGATCGAAAGCCACCTCGCAGAACTGCTGGCCGCAGATGGTTACAAGGATTATGGGCCGAACGGTCTGCAGGTCGAAGGCCGGGTGCAGGTCGGCAAGCTGGTCTCGGGCGTGACCGCCAGCCTGGCCTTCATCGACGCGGCCATCGCTGCTGGCGCCGATGCGCTGCTGGTCCACCATGGCCTGTTCTGGCGTGGCCAGGACGGCCGCGTGGTGGGCTGGATGCGTCAGCGCCTGGGCCGGCTGCTGGCCCATGACATCAGCCTGTTTGCCTACCACCTGCCGTTGGACGGCCACGCCGAATTGGGCAACAACGCGCAACTCGGCACCCGGCTGGGGCTGCGCGCCGATGCGCGCTTTGGCGACCAGGCCTTGGGCTTCATCGGCGGATTTGCCGCCCCAACCGAACCGGGCCAGCCCGCACCCAACGCGCTGAGCCTGGCCGCCACGGTGCATGACCGGCTGGGCCGGGCACCGGTGCTGCTGCCCGGTGACGGCCGGCCGCTGCGCCGCGTGGCCTGGTGCACCGGCGGTGCCCAGGGCTACTTCGAGGGCGCGATTGCCGCCGGGGCCGACGCCTTCATCACCGGCGAGCTGTCCGAGCCCCAGGCCCATGTCGCGCGTGAGACCGGTGTGGCCTTCCTCGCCTGCGGCCACCATGCGACCGAACGCTATGGCGCGCCGGCGGTGGGCGAGCACCTGGCGCGGCAGTTTGGCCTGGTGCACCAGTTCATCGACATCGACAACCCGGCATGAGCATGGCCCAAGCATCCCCCGCGCCCTGGCTGGCCATCAGCATGGGTGACCCCTGCGGCATCGGCCCCGAGACCATCGTGCGTGCGTTGAGCGGCAACGCAGCCCGGTCGGCAGGCCCGGCGCTGGTGGTGGGCGATCTGGCGGTGATGCGCCGCGCCGTGGGCCAATGCGCCGTGCTGCTGCCAGTGGTGGCCTTGCAGACCGCCGAGGACATGGCCCAGGCCCCGCCGGACGCGCTCTGTGTCTGGCAGCCGCCCGAGTTGCCGCCTGGCCTGGCCAAGTTGCCCATGGGCCAGGTGCGGGCCGAGGCCGGGGCCGCGGCTGCGGCCTGCATCCAGGCCGCCGCGGGCCTGGTCATGCAGGGCAGGGCGCAGGCCCTGGTCACCGCGCCGGTGCACAAGGAGGCCCTCGCCGCGGCGGGTGTGCCCTATCCGGGCCACACCGAGCTGCTGCAGGCCCTGGCCGGCGGCGTGCCGGTGCGCATGATGCTGGCCAATGACGAGTTGCGGGTGGTGCTGGTGACCATCCACCTCGCGCTGCGTCGGGCCATCGAGCTGCTGGACTTCGATGCCGTGCTGTCGACTCTGCGCATCGCCCACCACGCCGCCGCCGCCTGGGGCCAGACCGCGCCGCGCATCGCGGTGGCGGGCCTGAACCCGCATGCCGGAGAGGGCGGCCTGTTCGGTGACGAGGAAGTGCGCTTCATCGCCCCGGCGGTGGCTGCGGCCCGGGCCGAAGGCATCAACGCGCAGGGTCCGTTTGCCCCCGACACGGTGTTCATGCGCGCGCGCCAGGCGCCCGGTCATCCGGGCGAATTCGACCTGGTGGTGGCGATGACCCATGACCATGGCCTGATCCCGGTCAAGTACCTGGGTGTGGAGCACGGCGTGAACGTGACCCTGGGCCTGCCTTTCGTGCGCACCAGCCCCGACCATGGCACGGCGTTTGACATCGCCGGCAGCGGCCTGGCCAGCCCGGCCAGCCTGCTCGCGGCGATGGCCATGGCGCGCCAGCTCAGCCGCTGAACGGCCCAGCTCAACGACGAGCCGGCAGCAGCGTGGCCAGTTGACGCCGCGCGCGCGCGGTGGCGCGGTCCAGCAGGTAGGCGTTCTCGAAGCCGCGCAGGCGGCCGGCTTCGCACAGCTTGACCAGCATGCGGTGCGTCATCGACAAGGCGCTGCGCTGCTTGTGGCCATGGGTGAACAGGAAAAAGCCGCGCGCTGCGCTGACATGGGCCAGGCGCACCTTGCACCACTGGCCTTCCAGGTGCATCTGGTAGGCCTGGCCGATCTGCACATGGTCGGCCAGCGACTTGCCTCGGCTGGGCTCGGGCGCTTCGCTGGCCTCGACCGGCGGCAGGCCATCGATCTGAATGTCCAGCACGCCGAGCTCGGGTTCCTGGCCCAGGTCGATGTCCAGCGGGCCCGACCAGTCCACCGCCGCGTCGTCGACCAGGCCCACGGCCCGGGCTTCGGTGGCGCTGAACTGGGTCGGCGCGGTCATGGCCTGGATGGGCTGCTGCGGGTTGGCACCCAGGCCGTTCGCGGCCAGCGGTGGCGGCAGTTCATTCGGGCCAGGCAGTGGCGTAGCCAGCGCCTGGTCGACCTGGCGCGCCAGCAGGTTGTGCTCCAGCGTGCTCAGCGGCTGCACATTCAGCGCCTTGGCATGGGCGGGCAGCAACTGGGCAAAAAAGGCTTGACGAGCGCTTTCAGGGATGTGAACCAGGTCCATGCCCTGGCTCAGTTCCTTCATCAGTTGTGGCAGGCCACGCAAGAAGGCCTGACGCAGCCCCGGCGATCCTTTGGGCTGCACGCTGAGCATCAGCGCGCTGCCGGCCTCACGCAGGCGCCTGGCCTGCGCGCTGTCGGCACCACCCTGCTGCTCGGCCTGGGCGATGGCCTGGCTCCAGGTGTCGGCGATGAAGCGCTGCAGGTAGTCGGGCACGGGCAGGCCTTGCAGCGCTTGGCCCAGGACCTGGCCGAACTGCTGCTGCACGCGCAGCGCCTGCTCCTTGCCGGCCAGCACGGCCTGCGCGTCACCCAGTGCCTGCACCTCGTCCTGCGCCTGCGCGGCGAGAAACGCCTCCAGCGCCTGCACTTGCTGCTCGTAGACATCGACCCGTTCGAAGTCGCCGTCCACGACCTCTTGCACCAGCCGCGTCACGCATTGCAGCAGTGCCCGGCCGGGGCTGTCGTCGAAGTTGTCCACCGCGCTGCCCGCCGAGGCGATGCGGTTGATGAAGCGCCGCACCGGGTGCCTGCGCGTGGAAAAGAAGCTCGCATCGCCCAGCGCGGCGCGCAGCACCGGCAATTGCAGCCGGGCGATCTGCCGCGCCATCTGCGGTGGCACCTTGACGTCCGACAGGATCTGGTCGAACAGGCCGGCGACGACATCGATGACGCGGTGGTCCAGCGTGCCCGTGGCGGCCCGGCGCAACTCGTCGCGATGGGCATGGATCAGGTTGGGCGCAGCCAGCCGCTGGCCCTGCGCGCCCCAACCGCCACGCAGTGCGTCCGACCCAGCCCAACGGCCCTGCGGCTGGCCCGGTGCATGCGGATGCGGGAACCGCGCGGGCATCGGTTCGGCGTCCAGGTCCTGGTCGAAGTCACTCAGCGATTCGGCGCCGGCGTCGGTCAGACCGCCCGACTCGGCCGATGGCCAGCGTGACGCACTGCCGATCGCGGCATGGCTGTTCAAGCGCCGGATCAGCGACATCAAGCCCTGCTCGACCCGACCCATCCTGCTGCCCTGGCCACCGTAAGTGCCCGTGGCCATACCGGCACTTCGGCCCTGCGGCGCCATGTCGCGACCGATGGCACCGGGCCGGGTGCCAGGTCCGGCGTGGTGCGCGCCAGAGGCGGCCTCGACTTGCAGCGCGCCAGGCCGTGTGCTGTGGCTCTGACTGTGGCGAACCACCAGACCCATGGGTTTGACGCCGGCATGGCGCAGGTCGGCCACGATGTCGGCATAGGTCTGACGCATGGCCTGCGCCAGCGACCGGCCGCTTTCGGTGGCCAGCACCTTGCGCACTTCGGGCCGGTCTGAGACCTGCGCTATCGCGCGCATCATGGCCTGAGCCACCACCTCGGCGCGCAGCGGGTTGTGGTCATGCCCGCCCAGGTTCTTGCCCAGCAGCGAGCCGATGTAGGCGTCCAGTTCGCGAATCTCCCATTCGCAGGCATGGGCGATTTCCAGCGCGAAGCGGTCGGCCGAGATGTGCATCTCGACCTCATCGTCGTCCACCAGCGACAGCGACTCCCAGCTCGCCACCAGGCTCTCTGGCGTGATGGCCGGGTGCGGCGTCGGATGCAGCGTGCCGGTCTGGCGCGCCACGTCGGTGTCCAGGGTTTCGTTGAAGGTCAGCGCGTAGATCGCCAGCTTGCGGTTGAGCTCGTACTGCGCGCCCAGCAGCGCATCGCGCTGCATCACGCCATGGGTGGCCAGAGCGGCCAGGCCCAGGCTGTCCACGGTCTGCTCGGCCGCGGCTCGGGCAGCCATGCGCACACGCTGGACGGCGCTTTCCAGTTGTGCTGGCAGTCGGGGTGGCGGGGTCTGATCCATGGCGGTGCCGGTCACCTGGCGCTCCGGAGTGGGAGGCGTGGCGGGCCGTGGTTTTCCTTTTCTCTGCCTGCTTATCGGCATCCACCAAGCCGACCTGTAGTTGCGGCATGACAAAAAAAAGGCGCCCGAAGGCGCCCTTGGCGGAAATGCAAGCAGCTTCAGCGCTGTTTGAGCGAATCGCGGATCTCGCGCAGCAGCACCACATCTTCAGGCGTCGGTGCCGGCGGGGCCGGGGGCGCCGGCGGCTCGGCGGCCTTGAGCCGGTTGATCTGCTTGATCATCATGAAGATGATCAGTGCCAGGATCGCGAAATTCAGCGCCACGGTGAGGAAGTTGCCGTAGGCCAGCATCGGCACGCCGGCCTTGCTCAGTTCAGCGTAGTTCATGGCGCCCTTGTAGTCGGCCGGGGGGCTGGCCAGCAGGATGAAGTAGTTGCTGAAATCCAGGCCGCCGAAGATCCGGCCCACCACCGGCATGATGATGTCCTTGACCAGCGAGTCGACGATCTTGCCAAAGGCGCCGCCGATGATCACGCCTACGGCAAGATCCATCACGTTGCCCTTGAGGGCAAATTCCTTGAATTCACTTGAAAAACTCATGTTTGTTCTCCTCTGTTGTTGACTCTGTCGGGACCGGGTTCAGCGGCCCCCGCGCAGTATGCGTGATGGACTTCGCAGGTCAAGCTGACAGGCCGTGAAGGATTCACGGTGCTTGCGTCCGCTAGAATCACGGGTTGACCCTGGGACCATTCCCAGCATGTCCACAGAACTGCCGCACCTGCGGCTCGCTTGCAGAGGATTCCCATGAGTGACAGCCCCGTCGACCAAAGCCGGCGCACCTGGGTGGCGATCACGGCCGGTGCCGGCGCCATCGGCGGCGCAGCCGTGCTTGTGCCCTTCGTCAGCACATTCGCCCCGTCCGAGCGCGCCAAGGCCGCCGGCGCTGCGGTTGAAGCCGACATCAGCGGCCTCAAGCCAGGCGAGAAGATGACCGTTGAATGGCGCGGCAAGCCGGTGTGGATCGTGCGTCGAACGCCAGAGCAACTGGCGGCCCTGGCCAAGCTCGATTCGCAGCTGGCCGATCCCAAATCACTGCGCAACCCGAGCGACCTGACTCCGGTGTACGCCCGCAACGAGGCGCGCTCGATCAAACCCGAATACCTGGTGGCCGTGGGCATCTGCTCGCACCTGGGCTGCTCGCCGAGCGACAAGTTCAACACCGGCGCCCAGCCTTCGCTGCCTGACGACTGGCAGGGCGGTTTCCTGTGCCCCTGTCACGGCTCCACTTTCGACATGGCCGGCCGGGTGTTCAAGAACAAACCCGCACCCGACAACCTGGAAGTGCCGCCGCACATGTACCTGTCCGATACCCGCCTGATCATCGGCGAGGACAAGAAGGCCTGACCAGGGCCTGAGCAACGGGCAAGCAGCGCTTACCAGACAGCACAGAGGCTTACATGGCAGATTTCAAGACGGCTCCGGCCGGCGCCCCGATGGGCGAAAAACTGTTGACCTGGGTGGACAACCGCTTCCCGGCCAGCAAGCTGTACAAGGAGCATTTGTCCGAGTACTACGCGCCGAAGAACTTCAACTGGTTCTACATCTTCGGCTCGCTGGCGCTGCTGGTGCTGGTGATCCAGATCGTGACCGGCATCTTCCTGGTCATGCACTACAAGCCCGACGCGGCCCTGGCCTTCGCCTCGGTCGAGTACATCATGCGTGATGTGCCCTGGGGCTGGCTGATCCGCTACA
>JANOWE010000061.1:0-2107 GCA_031417735.1 Betaproteobacteria bacterium | reverse complement strand
AAGGGGTGGCCCTCGGGGCCGGTGATGCCGCGGGCCTTCATCTGCGCCTGCAGCAGGTAGACCAGCTCGCCGTTTTCGGCATGCACGGTGGGCATGGCGCCCAGCTCCAGCGCGCGGGTAAAGCTGTTCACCAGGGTTTCGTCGTCGCACATGATGGCGTTCTTGTAGGCCATGAAGTGCTTGAAGCTGTTCACGCCTTCGTCCTTGACCAGGGTGCCCATGTCGCGGTGCACGCTCTCGTCCCACCAGGTCACGGCGACGTGAAAGCTGTAGTCGCCGGCTGATTTTTCAGCCCAGCCGCGCCACTTCTGGTAGGCGGCCATCAGCGGCTCCTGCGGGTCGGGGATGACGAAGTCGATGATGGTGGTGGTGCCGCCGGCCAGCGCGGCGGCGGTGCCGCTGAAGAAGTCGTCGCGCGTGACCGTGCCCATGAAGGGCAGCTGCATGTGGGTGTGGGGGTCGATGCCGCCGGGCAGCAGCAGTCGGCCGCCGGCGTCCAGGGTTTCGGTGCCGGCAGGCACGTCCAGCTTGTCGCCCACGGCGGCGATCACGCCGTCCACGCACAGCACGTCGGCGCGGAACTCGCGGTCGGCGTTGACAACGGTGCCGCCCTTGATCAACAGCTTGCTCATGGGGTTTCTCCTTGCGGGTTGCTCAGTGAAAAGTCGGTGTGCGGCGGGCGGCCGGGCAGGTGCAGCGCCGGGCGCTGGGGCTCGGCGCTGGCCAGCAGCCGGCCCTGGCGCCACACCTTCAGCCGCGCCGGCCGGCGGCGGATGGCGTCCACCACATCATCCGCCTGCAGCAGCAGCATGTCAGCCGGCTGGCCCACGGCCAGGCCTTTGCTTTCCAGACCCATCAGCTGGGCCGGGGTGGTGGTCACCGCGTCGAAGCATTGCCGCATCGCGGCCTGGCTGGTCATCTGCGCCACATGCAGGCCCATGTGGGCCACGTCCAGCATGTCGGCCCGGCCCAGCGGGTACCAGGGGTCCATGGCGCAGTCATGGCCAAAGGCGACAGGCACGCCCGCGGCCAGCAGCTCGGGCACGCGGGTCATGCCTCGGCGCTTGGGGTAGCTGTCGTGCCGGCCCTGCAGCGTGATGTTGATCAGCGGGTTGGCCACGATGCCCACGCCGGCCTCGGCAATCAGCGGGATCAGCTTGGACACGTAGTCGTTGGCCATCGAATGCATGCTGGTCACATGCGAGCCCACCACCCGGCCCTGCAGGCCCAGGCGCTGGGCCTCGAAGGCCAGGGTTTCGATGTGGCGCGACAGCGGGTCGTCGGTCTCGTCGCAGTGCATGTCCACCATCAGGCCGCGCTGGGCGGCCAGTTCGCACAGCAGCTTGACGCTGGCCGCGCCCTGCTCGGCCGTGCGCTCGAAGTGGGGGATGCCGCCGACCACATCCACGCCCATGTCCAGCGCGCGGGTCAGGTTGGCCAGCGCGTTGGGGCTTCGCAGCAGGCCGTCTTGCGGAAAGGCCACCAGCTGCAGGTCGAGGTAGGGCGCGACCGTGGCCTTGACCTGCAGCAGCGCCTGCACCGCCAGCAGCCGGTCGTCGCACACATCGACATGGCTGCGGATGGCCAGCAGGCCCTGGGCCACGGCCCAGTCGCAGTAGGCCAGGGCGCGCTGCACCAGGGCGTCGAAGCTCAGTTCGGGTTTGAGCTCGCCCCAAAGCGCAATGCCTTCGAGCAGGGTGCCGCTGGCGTTGACCCGTGGCAGGCCGTAGCTCAGCGTGGCGTCGAGGTGGAAATGGGCGTCCACAAACGGCGGGCTCAGCAGTTGGCCCTGGGCGTCCAGCTGTTCATGGGCGGGCGCCTCGGCCTGGGGCAGCAGCATCACGATGCGGCCGTCCTGCACGCCGACCGACATGTCTTTGCGCCCGTCGGGCAGGCTGGCGTGGGTGATCAGCAGGTCGAGCATGGCTGCTTTGCCTGTGTCTCAGGCCGGCTGCCGGCGCATCGGGTTGTTGGGGTGCGTGGTCCAGTCGGCGACCGTCCCGCTCACGGTCAGGCCGCTGCGGGCGTCCACCTCGCCGGGCTGCAGTTCGCGCAGCGTGATGCAGTCGGGCACGGGGCAGACGGTGACGCACAGGTTGCAGCCCAC
>JANOWE010000060.1:0-1504 GCA_031417735.1 Betaproteobacteria bacterium | reverse complement strand
GATGCCACGGATGTCATAGGCCTTGAAGACCGAAGCGGGTGTGTGCATGGGTGGCGGTGCTGGGCTGGCATGAACGAAAGCCCGCATTGTAAGGACGCGACATCGGCGGTCCGGGCCTCGCGCAGACCCGATTTCTGCCGCAAATTCATCAAGCGACTCGGCCTTCGGCCGGCGGCACGACGCTCGATCCACAGGTCCGAAAACGGCCAGCGCCGGCCGGTCAGCGGCCTATCATCGCGACCATGCCCTGCCCCACACTGCACGACGACGCCGCCTACCAGGCCCTGCAGGCGCGGGACGCGCGCTTCGACGGCCGGCTGTTCGTCGGCGTCACGTCCACCGGCATCTATTGCCGACCGGTGTGCCGGGTGCGCCCGCCCCGGCGCGAGAACTGCCGCTTCTTCGGCCACGCGGCACAGGCCGAGGCCGAGGGTGGTCGCCCCTGTCTGCGCTGCCGGCGCGAGCTGGCGCCGGGCCTGTCGCTGACCGATTCATCCGAGGTGCTCGCCAACCAGGCCGCGCGCTGGCTGGCCCAGGCCGCCCATGAGGGCAGCGACCCGGCCCTGCCCGACATTGCGGCCCGCCTGGGTGTGACCGACCGCCACCTGCGCCGCATCTTCGCCAAGGCTCATGGTGTGAGCCCGATCAACTGGCTGGCGACCCAGCGTCTGCTGCTGGCCAAGCAGTTGCTGACCGACACCGCCATGCCGGTGGCCCAGGTCGCGCTGGCAGCGGGCTTTTCCAGCCTGCGCCGCTTCAACGCGGCCTTTCTGCAGCGCTACCGCATGAGCCCCAGCCGGCTGCGCCACAGCCCGGAAGCTCACGAAGCACCGGCAGCGGCCCAGAGCCAGGCCCTGGCCCATGGCGCCGAACTGCGCCTGGCCTGGCGCCCGCCTTATGACCACGACGCCGTGCTGCGCTTTCTGAGCCTGCGGGCGGTGGCCGGCGTCGAGCAGGTGGACGGCCTGAGCCATCGCCGCACACTGGCCATCGAGCACCAGGGCCGGCGCTTGAATGGCTGGTTGCAGGCGCGCTTCGACCCACCCCGCCATGAACTGCGGCTGACTCTGTCGCACGGCCTGATGCCGGCCGTGGGCACGCTGCTCGACCGCAGCCGCCAGGCGCTGGACCTGGACGCCGACCCGGCCCGAATGGCGCCGGTGCTGGCCAGCCTGCCCGGACCGAGCCGCCCCGGCCTGCGCGTGCCCAGCGGCTGGGACGGCTTCGAGATCGCCGTGCGGGTGGTGCTGGGCCAGCAGGTCACGGTGGCGGCCGCGCGCACGCTCACCCGCCGTCTGGTCGAGCGCTTCGGCGAACCCGTGTCAACGCCATTCGACGGCCTGGACCGGCTGTTCCCCAGCGCGGCGACGCTCGCTGCGGCCGACCCACAGGACATCGGCACGCTGGGCATCGTGCGCCAGCGCGTCAAGGCGCTGCAGGCTCTGGCCGTGGCAGTGGCCAGCGGCGGCCTGCAACTCAACCGAAGCGCGCCGCTGCAGCCCAC
>JANOWE010000059.1:0-38290 GCA_031417735.1 Betaproteobacteria bacterium | reverse complement strand
GGCTTGACCATGGTCACCAATGTGCCGTTCTACAGCTTCAAGGACCTGGGCTCCAAGCGCTCGGTACCGTTCATCACGCTGGTGGCGATGGCGCTGGGCATCGCGGTGATCAACATCCATGTGCCGGGCATGCTGTTCGGCTTGTTCATCCTGTACGGCCTGTCGGGCTACGCGATGTATGTCTACGGTAAGGTCAAGGGCAAGCGGGTGAGCCTGATTGCTACCTCTACCGACGAGCCCGAAGAACGCGACCTTCACCAATGAGTTGGCGCGGCGTGCTACATTCACCGACCATGACGCAATTTCACACACTTTTTGTGCCACTGCTACTGGCCCTAAGCAAGTCGCCGGGCAGCTGAGCATCCACGTCATTTCGTTTTCGGATCTACGGCCCGCCAGCAACACGCAGCGGGCCGTTTGCATTTCCGAATGGCCATTCAAAAGCTGCGGTGTTGACCTCTCACCACCCACGAAAGAATGCCATGCCGATGCTTGACCAACCCGCGCGCAAATACAAAGCCTTCGCCGCCGTGACGCTGCCCGACCGACGCTGGCCGAATGTGCAACTGCAGCGCGCCCCGGTGTGGTGCAGTGTCGACCTTCGCGACGGCAACCAGGCGCTGATCGAGCCCATGGACCCAGCGCGAAAGCTGCGATTGTTCAAGACCCTGGTCCAGATCGGGTTCAAACAGATCGAGGTCGGATTTCCGTCTGCCTCGCAGGCCGATTTCGACTTCGTGCGCCAGCTCATCGAGCAAGGTCTGATTCCGGCCGATGTCACCATCCAGGTGCTGACCCAGGCCAGAGACCACCTGATCGCACGCACCTTCGAGGCCGTTCTGGGAGCACCCCGGGCCATCGTGCACCTGTACAACGCCACCGCGCCGGTGATGCGCAAGGTCGTTCTGGGTCTGGACGAGGACGGCATCGTCGATCTGGCCGAACGCCATGCCCGGATGGTGGCCGAGCATGCTGCGCACCAACCCGACACCGACTGGACCTTCCAGTACTCGCCCGAAATGTTTTCCGGCACCGAACTGGCCTTCAGCCTGCGCGTGGTCAATGCGGTAACTGCCGTCTGGCAGCCCACAGTGCAACGGCCCTGCATCATCAATCTGCCGTCCACCGTCGAGCACAGCACGCCCAACATCTTTGCCGACATGATCGAGACCATGCACCGCCGGCTGGCGCGCCGCGAGGCCATCGTGCTGTCGGTGCACCCCCACAACGACCGCGGCACCGGTACAGCGGCGGGTGAATTTGCGCTGATGGCAGGTGCGGACCGCATCGAAGGATGTCTGTTCGGCAACGGTGAGCGCACCGGCAATGTTGACCTGGTCAACATCGCGCTCAACCTGTACACGCAGGGCGTGTCGCCGGGGCTGGATTTCAGCCAGATCGACGACATCCGGCGCACCGTGGAGTACTGCAACCAACTGCCAGTGCATCCCCGTCACCCCTATGTCGGGGACCTGGTCTACACCTCGTTCTCGGGCTCGCACCAGGATGCCATCAAGAAAGCATTCGCCGCCCGGCAAGAGCAAGATCTGTGGGACATGCCCTACCTGCCGATCGATCCCAAGGACCTGGGCCGCAGCTACGACGCGGTGATCCGGGTCAACAGCCAGTCGGGCAAGGGCGGCATCGCCTATCTGCTGGAGAGCGACTACGGCCTGGAGTTGCCCCGGCGTCTGCAGATCGAGTTCGCCTCGTCGGTGCAGGCGGTGATGGACGCCCAGGGCCAGGAGCTCTCGGCAGCCGACATCTGGGTCATTTTCGAGCGCTGCTACCACCTCAGCCCGCAGGCGATCCAGATCGATCACCAGCGCATTGTCGAGGCCGACCCGGGCCTGGTCACGCTGAGTGCGACCTTGCGCATTGGCCAGCAGCAAGCGCAGGTGCAAGGCCAGGGCGCCGGCCCGGTGGAGGCCTTTGTGGATGCCTTGCAGCGTCACACCGGCTGTGAACTGGCGGTGCTGGACTACCACGAGCATGCCGTCGGCGCTGGCGCCCAGGCGCGGGCCGCCGCCTACCTGGAAATGCGCATTGGCGGGCAGCGCACGCTGTTTGGCGTGGGCATGGACGCCAACATTGTCAGCGCCTCGATCAAGGCGGTGCTCAGTGCGGTGCTGCGCGCCGGATTGGCCATCGATGCCATTCCGCCGCGCGAGGTGGCCGAACCGGCGTCCAATCGCGCCTGACCATCCCCTAGCCATTTATCTGAAAGGCCAGCATGTCCGACCAACTGATCATTTTTGACACCACGCTGCGCGACGGAGAGCAGTCCCCTGGCGCCTCGATGACCAAGGACGAAAAGCTGCGCATCGCGCGCCAGCTTGAGCGCCTGCGCGTGGATGTGATCGAGGCCGGCTTCGCGGCCTCCAGCAATGGCGATTTTGAGGCGGTCAAGTCCATCGCCGACCACATCCGCGAAGCCACTGTGTGCTCGCTGGCCCGCGCCAACGACCGTGACATCAGCCGCGCGGCCGAGGCGCTCAAGGGTGCAGCACGCGCCCGCATCCACACCTTCATCGCCACCAGCGCTCTGCACATGGAGAAAAAGCTGCGCATGACGCCCGAACAGGTGCATGAGCAGGCACGCCAGTCGGTGCGCTTTGCGCGCAACTTGTGCGCTGATGTCGAGTTCAGCCCCGAAGACGGCTACCGCTCGGACATGGATTTTCTGTGCCGTGTGCTGGAAACCGTGATCAAGGAAGGCGCGACCACGGTCAACATCCCCGACACCGTGGGCTACGCCGTGCCCGAGTTGTACGGCCAGTTCATCCGCACGCTGCGCGAGCGCGTGCCCAATTCCGATAAGGCAGTCTGGTCGGTGCATTGCCACAACGACCTTGGTATGGCGGTGGCCAACTCGCTGGCCGGGGTGATGCTGGGCGGTGCCCGGCAGGTGGAATGCACCATCAACGGACTGGGCGAGCGCGCCGGCAACTGCTCGCTGGAAGAGGTAGTAATGGCGGTAAAGACCCGGCGCGACTACTTCGGCCTGACCTTGGGCATTGACACCAGCCAGATCGTGCCCGCCTCGCGCATGGTCAGCCAGACCACCGGCTTTGTGGTGCAGCCGAACAAGGCGGTGGTGGGCGCCAATGCGTTTGCCCATGCCTCGGGCATTCACCAGGACGGGGTGCTCAAGGCGCGCGACACCTACGAAATCATGCGTGCCGAGGATGTGGGCTGGGCGGCGAACAAGATCGTGCTGGGCAAATTGTCGGGCCGCAACGCCTTCAAGCAGCGGCTGCAGGTACTGGGCATCGACCTGGAAAGCGAGGCCGAGATCAACGCCGCATTTGCCCGTTTCAAGGACCTGGCCGATCGCAAGAGCGAGATCTTCGACGAGGACATTCTGGCCCTGGTCGGTGACGAAAGCGTGACCGCCGTGCGTGAGCATTACCGGCTGCTGTCGCTCAAGCAATCGTCAGAGACCGGTGAGCGGCCCCAGGCAGCGGTGGTCTTCGCTGCCGGGCAAACCGAGCACAGCACGCAAAGCGATGGCAACGGACCGGTGGATGCCAGCTTGAAAGCCATCGAATCTCAGGTTCAAAGTGGCGCCGAACTGCTGCTCTATTCGGTCAATGCCATCACCAGTGGCAGCACAGAATCGCAAGGGGAAGTGACGGTGCGGCTGCAGTTGGGCGGCCGGGTGGTCAATGGCGTGGGTGCCGATCCCGACATTGTGGTGGCCTCGGCCAAGGCCTATCTGGCGGCTTTGAACAAGTTGCATGCCAACCTGGAGCGGGTCGCCGCCCAGGGCTGACGGGCCCTTGTTACACCGCCAAGCGACGCTTGAAGAAAGTCACGCAAGTTTTTGATCTTGCGTGATTTTTTCCGAACCACTACACTGCAAGCGCGGGTTTGTGTCGGTCTGGATCCAGGAAATCATGAAACTGTCTATTTCAGCCCTGCTGGGCTCCTTGTGCATGGCGCTCGCGCTGGCCGCGCCGGCCCAGGCGGCTGAGTCCAAACGCAAGCCGGCGGCCGTCAAGGCCAAGTCCAGTCTGAGCGCCAAACGCGCTGCGTCGGCCAAGACCAGCAAGGTGTCAAGCGCAGTCAAAGCCAGCCGGCGCGCTGCAGCGGTGCGTGCGTTTGAACCGGCACGGCTCAGTGCCGGCCAGCAGTTGGGCCTGCATGCCAGTGCCGATGCGCTGGACCTGAAATCGAGCGTCGCACTGGTCGTCGACCAGGACACCAAGGAAGTGCTGTTCAGCAAGAACCCGGAAGCGGTGCTGCCCATTGCCTCGATCACCAAGCTGATGACCGGCTTGGTCGTCACCGAGGCTCGCTTGGCCATGGGCGAGACCCTGAGCATCACCCAGGAAGACGTCGACACCGAGAGGAACAGCCGTTCGCGTCTGGCCGTGGGCACCCAGCTCACGCGGGGCGAAATGATGCACCTGGCCTTGATGTCGTCCGAAAATCGGGCCGCTCATGCGCTGGGCCGGCACTATCCGGGCGGCCTTGAAGCTTTTGTTGCGGCCATGAACCGCAAGGCCGCCGTGTTGGGCATGGTGGGCACCCGCTACGTCGAACCCACCGGCCTGTCCAGCCGCAATCAGTCCAGCGCGCAGGACCTGGCCCTGCTGGTGAACGAGGCCTACCGACACCCAGTGCTGCGCGAACTGAGCACCTCGCAAGAAGCGCAGGTCGCGGTTGGCCACCGGGTGATGCAGTTCCGCAATACCAATGGCTTGGTGCGCAGCCCGCAGTGGGACATCGGCCTGCAGAAAACGGGTTACATCTCCGAGGCCGGTCGGTGCCTGGTGATGCAGGCTGATCTGGCCGGCCGCAAGTTGATCATGGTGTTGCTGGATTCAGCTGGCAAATATTCGCGCATCGGCGACGCCGAACGGATCCGCCGTTGGCTGGACCACTCGGCAGCCGAGGCAGCGGGCACCGGCTCTGCCGTTCGTCGGCGCGCTTTGGCGTCCTGAGGCGGCCGCGACGCAGGGCAGTCGGCGGCGCCTGACGCCGGTGCTTGCCGGCGGTTCAGCCGCGGTGGCCCAAGGCGGCAGAGATCTGCGCGGCGGTGGCCTTCACGCGCTCTGCCCAGGCCTCTTCGAGCCGATCTGCCGGTGCTGACACCGACAGGCCCGCCACCAGCTTGCCCTGATCGTTGTGGATGCCTGCGGCCATGCAGCGCACGCCCAACTCCAGTTCCTCGTCGTCACGGGCCAGCGCACTTTGCCGTACCTGCGACAACTCACGCTCAAGGCGGGACAACTCGGTAATGCTATTGCGGGTATGCCCCGACAAACCGGTGCGAGTGGCATAGGCGCGCACGCGCTGCGGGTCGTCATGGGCCAGAAACAGCTTACCCACCGAGGTCAGGTGCAGCGGTGCTCGGCCACCCACGGCGCGCACCACCTGCATGCCCGAGCGTTCACTGTAGGTGCGCTCGATATAGACGATTTCGTCACCCTGACGCACCGACAGATTGACAGGTTGAAGGGTCAGTTTGTGCAGTTCGCGCATCGGACCCAAGGCCGCGTCTCGCACATCGAGCCTGGCCTTGACCAGGTTGCCCATTTCCAGCAAGCGCATGCCCAGGCGGTAACTGCCGGCTTCAGGCCGGTCGACATAGCGCCCGATCGCCAAGTCGTTGAGGATGCGGTGAGCGGTCGACGGGTGCAGCCCGGTGGTTTCGCTGAGAATTTTCAGGGAGACAGGGTCTTGTTGCGCAGCCAGCGCATCCAACAGCGAGAACATGCGCGCGATGACCTGGATGGCGGGCGCATGGTCGGCTGGTTTGACGTTCATGGGCATGGGCTTGAGTATGCGCTTATCTTGCATGGCGAAAATCAAATTGACATGGTGAACTCTGGCGGGAGGCGATCGGCGGTGGTCACGGCCGAAGAAGCGCCCGTGAGCGAGCGCGCCGCAGCCAGGCCTGACCGCACCGCAGCCTCCAGCGTGGCCGGATACGGTCCATCCATATAGTCGCCTGCGGCCAGCAGCCCTGGCGCAATGTGCATGGCTGGACGCTGCAGGCCCGGCGTGCAGGCGAACGTGGCGCGCCGCTCAGCCGCCACATGGCGCAGTGGTTGATCTTGCACAAACGAGCCGGGAAACTGGCGCCTGGCCTGGGCGATCACGGCGTCGGCGGTGCTGGTCAGACCTTCGTCGACCCAGGGTCCGGCACCGCTGACGACAAAGGCCAGGGTCTGCGGTGCCAGGCCCAGCTGGCCCAGGTCGAAGGCGAATTGTGCCGGCGCCCGGGTCCCGGTGGCCAAGGCCACCATCGGTTGGCTCAGACGCAGCTTGGGGTCGTGCAGCCAGACGGTGACGATAGGTTCGTGGCGCAAGGCGGTGGCCTGAGCAGCCCACGCCGGGTTCTGCGGCAAGGCCAATCTGGCCGCTTCCACAGACGAACAGGCCAGCACCACGGCATCAAAGGCCTCGCCGTCGACCAACCAGCCCGTGGACGGCTCTATGCTGGCCGGTTGCAGCGCCATCACCCTGTGGCCCAGCCGGTAGCGGGCGCCGGCCTGGGCCAGCCAGCGCAAGGCGGGCTCGGGCAGCAGGGCCGATAGTGGCACCGTGGGAATCAGCAAGTCGGCGGAGCCCGGCCCGCCGAACAGCGCGTCGCGCAATACCCGCAGAAAGACCTGCCCGCTGGCCCGTTGCATCTCGGTGTTCAGCGCCGCGATACACAAGGGCTCAATCAAGGCGCGCTGCAGCCGCCCGGGCAGGCCGCTGCAGAGGTCGGCCACGCTGGCGGCCTGGTCGCACTCGAAGTTTTTTCGACGCCAGCGCGCAGCCCACCACAGCAGCGACGCCTTGTCGCGCCAACGCCAGCCCTTCGCGGTCAACACGCCACGCACAAAGGCCGGCGCCGCCGGTCCCGGGGGCAGGGTCAGGCCGTGGCCGACAGCGTCGCACAGGGTCAGCGGTGCCCGCCAGAACAGGTGCTGCGGGTCGGCACCAACTTGTTGCATCAGCGCCAGGGTCTCGGTGTAGGCGCCGATGAGGATGTGCTGGCCATTGTCGAAGCCCGGCTTTGGCATGACCTGGCCCTGCGTCTCGGGCGCGCGGCCGCTGCGTGCCGGTACCTGCCGTGCGCGGCCCCCGGCGCTGCTGGCCATCTCGAACAGGCAGACCTGGGCGCCCTGGCGCGTGGCCTGCACGGCCGCTGCCAGCCCCGCCCAACCCGCACCGACCACGGCCATACGGAAGGGCGCGACCATTCAATGACCGCGCCAATGCGTGGCCAGGGCGATCCACAGTTTTCGCAGCGGAGTCAAGGAGGTGCGCTGGTGCAGCACCTGAAAGCCGTCGGCCTCGATCTCGCGCAGCAAGGCGTGGTAGATGTTGGCCATCATCAGGCCGGGCTTCTGGGTCGCCCGGTCGGTTTCGGGCAGCAGTGCAAACGCCTCGGCATAGCTGCGATGTGCACGCTCGGCCTGGAAACGCATCAGCGCATTGAAGCGTGGGCTGTAGCCCCAGGGTGCTTCGCGCTTGAGGAGTTCATGCGCCTTGACGTCGAACTGCTGCAGCTCCGACAGCGGCACGTAGACGCGGCCCCGGCGCGCGTCATCGCCCACGTCACGGATGATGTTGGTCAGTTGCAGCGCCAGGCCAAGCTTGTGGGCATAGGCGATGGTCTGCGGCTGGCTGTGGCCGAAGATCAGCGCGGCCACCTCGCCCACCACCCCAGCCACCAGGTGGCAGTAGTGCGCCAGCGCGGGATAGTCGAGGTAACGGGTCTGGTCCAGGTCCATCTGGCAACCGTCGATGACCGCAGTCAGGTGCTCGGCCGTGACCTGGTACTGGGCCGCCAGCGGCATCAAGGCCTGTGTCACCGGGTGGCTGGGCTGGCCGGCAAAACCACGCGCAATCTCCTGCCGCCACCAGGCCAGTTTGGTGGCCGCAATCTGAGCGTCGCGCATCTCGTCCACCACGTCGTCCACCTCACGGCAGAAGGCGTAGAACGCGGTGATGGCCGCGCGACGCGCCGGCGGCAGAAACAAGAAGGCGTAGTAGAAGGATGAGCCGCTGGCGGCGGTCTTGTCCTGAACGTACTGCTGGGGCGTCATCATCGGGTGCTCAGGGTCAGGCGGCACGGCGGCGACCAAAATCGGAGGGCATGCGCAGCGCACGCCACAGCAGCACCGGCCCGTCGAGTGCGCCAAGCCGCGGTCGTCGCGCCAGTGTGCGGTAGTGCATGGCCGCAATTTTCTCCAGGATGCGCAGGCCGCCTTGCACCACCAGCCGCAATTCCCAGCCCAGGCGGCCGGGCAGCTTGTGGGCCAATGGGGCACCCTGGCGCATCAGGGTCTGGGCCCACTGGCACAGTTCACGCAGCAAGACTTGGCTGGCCTGGCTGTCCTGGCCGGTGGCCAGCAAGTCAAGCGACAGGCCATGGTTGACCGCGTCTGCCTCGGGCACATAGTGGCGGCCTCGCGGCAGGTCGATGCTCATGTCCTGCCAGAAATTGATCAATTGCAGCGCGGTGCAGATCGCGTCGGACTGCTGCAGCGACATCGCGTCCTGCACGCCGGCCAGGTGCAGCACCAGGCGACCCACCGGGTTGGCCGAACGGCGGCAGTAGTCCATCAACTGGTATCGATCGGCATGGCGGGGGTTGCCGCAGTCTTGGTCAAAAGCGTCAAGCAGCGCATGCAGATGCTCGGTGGGCAGACGATAGCGGGCGATGGTCAGCGCCAGCGGCCCAAAGACCTGGGGCCAGGCGTCGCCGGGCGGCCGGCCTTCGCTGCAGGCCAGCAGCGCCGCGCGGTAATTCGCCAGCGCCGCACGCCGCTCGGTCGGACTGTCTTGGCCCTCATCGGCGATGTCGTCGGCGGTGCGCGCGAAATGATAGATCGCCGTCACCGCCGGCCGCATGGCGGGCGGGCACAGCAAGGACGCGACGGGAAAGTTTTCGTAGTGGTCAACGCTCACTGCGCAATTGTCCGCTGACTTTCTGCTGTCGGCCGGCGACCGTGTCTGCAGGCCTTGCGGGCGAGGACACACAAGCCTTGGACGGAGTTTGATTTGGGTCTGTTCTGGCCTGGTGTGACGAACCGGTCAGCACCTGAAAGAGCACGCACCCGGGTCCAGTTCTTGCGCTTGCGCCATCGATGACGGGCACGACGGGTGGCGATGGCCGTGGCCATCCTGGGCGGGCTGATTGTGGCCACCGGGTGCGCGCTGCGAGCTCTGCCGGCCACCATTGCGACATGGTTGCGGGTGAGCACGGCCACGCCCGAAGTCCGGTCCCGTCCGGCCGGCTAGAATCTTGGGTTTTGCGGCTGACCTGTGGTGGCCGCAAACAGCCCGGCGCCGACCCGCAGGGCGGGTCGGCCAGCGCAACCCGTCGGTGAGTCCATCCAGGTTGAGCACACCCACATCAGTTTAGAACCCGCGCGGGTGGCGAAATTGGTAGACGCACCAGGTTTAGGTCCTGACGCCTTCACGGGCGTGCCGGTTCGAGTCCGGCCCCGCGCACCAGGCCAGAGGCTGCCTTGAGCCATTGCCCTGCACCCCCTAGCAACATCAAACCAAGCGAGACCCATCATGGCCGTCAACGTTGAAACCCTCGAAAAGCTCGAACGCCGCATCACGCTCACCATCGCGGCCAAGCAGATCAATGCCGAGGTTGAGTCGCGACTGAAAAAGCTGTCGCGCACGGTCAAGGCCGACGGCTTCCGTCCGGGCAAGGTGCCGATGTCGGTGGTGGCGCAGCGCTATGGCTACTCGGTGCAGTACGAGGTCATGAACGACAAGGTGGGCGAAGCATTTAACAACGCCGCCAACGAAGCCAAACTGCGTGTGGCCGGCGCGCCCCGCATTACCCAGAAGGACGAGGCTCCCGAGGGCCAGATGGCCTTTGAAGCGACCTTCGAGGTCTACCCCGAAGTCAAGCTTGGCGACCTGTCGACGGTGGAAATGGAACGCGTGAGCAGCGAAGTCACCGACGCCGCTATCGACCGCACGGTCGACATCCTGCGCAAGCAGCGACGCAGCTTTGCCCAGCGCCCAGCCATCGAAGGCGCGGCCGAGACCGACCGTGTGACGATCGACTTCGAAGGCAAGATCGACGGCGAACCTTTTGCGGGAGGAAAGGCAGAGGGGTTCGCCTTCATCATCGGTGAAGGCCAGATGCTGGAGCAGTTCGACAAGGCCGTGCGCGGCATGAAGGTCGGCGAGGGCAAGACCTTTCCGCTGCAGTTCCCCGAGGACTACCACGGCAAGGACGTGGCCGGCAAGGAAGCCGACTTCCTGGTCACGGTAAAGAAGATCGAGGCCCAGCACCTGCCTGTGGTGGACGAAGCCTTCATCGGCTCACTGGGCATTGCCGAGCCAAGCGAGCAGGCCCTGCGCGACGACGTGCGCAAGAACCTCGAGCGTGAGGTCAAGTTCCGGGTACTGGCCCGCAACAAGGCTGCGGCGATGGATGCGCTGGTCAAATCGGCCGAACTCGACGTGCCCAAGGCCCTGGTCGAGGGTGAGCTTGAGCGACTGATTGCCAGTGCACGTGAAGACCTGAAGAAGCGTGGCGTCAAGGACGCCGACAAGGCGCCGATCCCGCAAGAGATCTTCCAGCCCCAGGCCGAGCGCCGGGTGCGGCTGGGTCTGACCGTGGCCGAACTGGTCAAGGTGAACAAGCTGCAGGCCAAGCCGGAGCAGCTGCAGGCGCATATCGAAGAGTTGTCGCAGAGCTATGAAAAGCCGTCCGAAGTGATGCACTGGTACCTGTCCGACCGCCAGCGCATGGCCGAAGTCGAGGCCGTGGTGATCGAGAACAACGTGGCCGAGTTCGTGTTGGCCCAGGCCAAGGTGGTGGACAAAGCGCTGCCGTTCGACGACCTGATGACCGCTTGATTTCGCGGTCGGCGGCCCCACCCTGGACAGACAAGTCTGGCCAAACAGGGCGCGCACCACCCATCGGGGCGAAGGACTTGAGGGGTCGTCGGCCCGCTTTTCATCGGCTGAAGGTTCATGGCCTGAGGGCCATAATCGAAGCACTTCACGGCCTGCGCGCGGCGTCTGCGGGCAGGGCCATCCAGCAATACCTAAAAGGACAAGCATGAGCGCAATGGAGACGCAAGCCCTGGGCATGGTGCCCATCGTCATCGAGCAGTCAGGCCGGGGTGAACGCGCCTACGACATCTACAGCCGTTTGCTGCGCGAACGCATCATTTTCCTGATCGGCCCGATCAACGTTGGCACGGCCATCCTGGTGGTCGCGCAGATGTTGTTCCTGGAGAGCGAGAACCCGGACAAGGACATTTTTCTGTACATCAACTCACCCGGCGGCAGCGTCAGCGCCGGACTGTCGATCTACGACACCATGCAGTTCATCAAGCCGGATGTGTCCACGCTGTGCATGGGCATGGCCGCGAGCATGGGTTCGTTCTTGTTGATGGCCGGCGCCAAGGGCAAGCGCATTGCGCTGCCCAATGCCAAGGTCATGATCCACCAGCCCTCGGGCGGTGCACAGGGCCAGGCCACCGACATCGAGATCCATGCCCGCGAGATCATCAAGACCCGCGAGCAACTCAATCGCATCTATGCCGAGCGCACCGGCCAGAGTTTCGAGAAGATCTGCTCCGACATGGAGCGTGATTTCTACATGTCCGCCGAAGAGTCCATGGCCTATGGCCTGATCGACCAGGTCATCGCCAAGCGGCCCTGACTCGGTACGGCTCGACCGCCGGCGCAAGTCAAGCGCCGGGGCGGGTCGGGCAAAACAGTTGAACTATCATTGTTCTGACTTCTCACTGCGCGCGAAAGGCACTTCACTTCCATGGCCGACAAGAAGGGCGCCTCCGGCGAAAAAGTCCTGTACTGCAGCTTCTGCGGCAAGAGCCAGCATGAGGTGAAAAAACTCATTGCCGGTCCGTCTGTGTTCATCTGCGATGAATGCATCGAACTGTGCAATGACATCATCCGTGACGAGGCGCCGGTCGATGGCGCTGCCGCCAAGGGTGGCAAGGCCGATCTGCCGGTGCCGTCCGAAATCAAGTCCACGCTGGACAACTATGTCATCGGCCAAGACTCGGCCAAGCGCACGCTGTCGGTGGCGGTCTACAACCACTACAAGCGGCTGCGCCACATCGCCGCCGGGGTGGCAAAGGACGAGGTCGAACTGACCAAGAGCAACATCCTGCTCATCGGCCCCACCGGGTCGGGCAAGACGCTGCTCGCGCAAACCCTGGCCAGGCTGCTGAACGTGCCCTTCGTCATCGCCGACGCCACCACGCTGACCGAGGCCGGCTATGTGGGCGAAGACGTCGAGAACATCATCCAGAAGCTGCTGCAGAACTGCAACTACGACGTCGAACGCGCCCAGCGCGGCATCGTCTACATCGACGAGATAGACAAGATCAGCCGCAAGTCCGACAACCCCAGCATCACCCGCGATGTGTCGGGTGAGGGCGTGCAGCAGGCCTTGCTCAAGCTGGTCGAGGGCACGATGGCCAGCGTGCCGCCGCAGGGCGGGCGCAAGCATCCGAATCAGGACTTTCTGCAGATCGACACCACCAACATCCTGTTCATCTGCGGTGGCGCTTTTGACGGGCTGGAGAAGGTGATCCAGAGCCGGACCGAGAAGTCGGGTATCGGTTTTGCCGCCAGCGTGCACAGCAAGACCGACAAGCGCGCCGCCGACCTGTTCCGTGAGGTCGAGCCCGAGGACATGATCAAGTTCGGCCTGATCCCCGAACTGGTCGGCCGCCTGCCGGTGGTGGCCACGCTGGGTGAGCTGACCGAAGAGGCGATGGTGCAGATCCTGACCGAGCCGAAGAACGCGCTGGTCAAGCAGTACCAGAAGCTGTTCGGCATGGACGGCGTCGAACTCGAGATCCGCCCCTCAGCCTTGACCGCCATCGCCCGCAAGGCCTTGAAACGCAAGACCGGTGCACGCGGCCTGCGTTCGATCCTGGAGCATTCGCTGATCGACACCATGTTCGACCTGCCCAACATGGACGGTGTGGCCAAGGTGGTGATCGACGAGCACATCGTCGAAGAAGGCGCCAAGCCGTTGCTCGTCTACCGCGAGAAGAAGGCCAGCGCCTGATTCTGTCCTGCACGCGCGGTGCGGCTGTGTGGGCCAGGGCCCGCACACCGCTGCCTGCCGCTCAAGCGCTGCCAGACCGCTGCACTTGCAATCCGGCACCTCGGGCCCATCTCGGCCAGAGATAGAAAGGTTTCCAATGTCAGGACATCCCGTACTTCCCGCCGATCCGATCACCCTGCCGCTGCTGCCTCTGCGCGACGTGGTGGTGTTTCCGCACATGGTCATCCCGCTCTTTGTCGGGCGCCCTAAATCGATCAAGGCTCTGGAAGCTGCGATGGAAGCCGGCCGTCAGATCATGCTGGTGGCGCAGAAGGCCGCCGGCAAGGACGAGCCCAAACCAGAGGACATGTTCGAGATCGGCTGCGTCTCCAGCATCCTGCAGATGCTCAAGCTGCCCGATGGCACCGTCAAGGTGCTGGTTGAAGGCGTGCAGCGCGCACAGACACGCGAGATCCATGACAACGGCGAGCATTTCACAGCCGAAGTCGTACCCATCCAGCCCGCCGGTGAACCCTCTCCCGAGGTCGAGGCGCTGCGCCGCGCAGTCACCCAGCAGTTTGACCAGTACGTCAAGCTGAACAAGAAGATTCCGCCCGAGATCCTGACCTCGATCGCCGGCATTGACGAGCCTGGCCGCCTGGCCGACACCATTGCCGCCCACCTGCCGCTCAAGCTCGAGGCCAAGCAGTCGGTGCTGGACCTGTACGAGGTGGCCAAGCGGCTGGAAAAGCTGCTCGAGTTGCTCGAGCACGAGGTCGACATCCTGCAGGTGGAAAAGCGCATCCGTGGCCGCGTCAAGCGCCAGATGGAAAAGAGCCAGCGCGAGTACTACCTCAACGAGCAGGTCAAGGCCATCCAGAAGGAACTGGGTGACGGCGAAGAAGGCGCCGACCTGGAAGAGCTGGAAAAGAAGATCGTCGCTGCGCGCATGAGCAAGGAAGCGCGCAAGAAGGCCGAGAACGAGCTGAAGAAGTTGAAGCTGATGTCACCGATGTCGGCCGAGGCCACCGTGGTGCGCAACTTCATCGACACCCTGGTCAACCTGCCTTGGAGCAAGAAGACCAAGATCAAGCACGATCTGCCACTGGCCGAAGACGTTCTCAACGAAGACCACCATGGCCTTGAAAAGGTCAAGGAACGCATTCTTGAGTACCTTGCAGTGCAGCAGCGCGTTGACAAGGTCAAGGCGCCGATCCTCTGCCTGGTCGGCCCCCCGGGCGTGGGCAAGACCTCGCTCGGCCAGAGCGTGGCCCGTGCCACGGGGCGCAAGTTCGTTCGCATGGCCCTGGGTGGCGTGCGTGACGAGGCCGAAATCCGCGGTCACCGCCGCACTTATATCGGCTCGATGCCGGGCAAGGTGCTGCAAAGCCTGACCAAGGTCGGCACGCGCAACCCCCTGTTCCTGCTGGACGAGATCGACAAGCTGGGCATGGACTTCCGTGGCGATCCGTCGTCGGCACTGCTGGAGGTGCTCGACCCCGAGCAGAACCATACCTTCAGCGACCACTATGTCGAGGTCGACTTCGACCTGTCGGACGTGATGTTCATCGCCACTTCCAACTCGATGAACATCCCCCCGGCGCTGCTCGACCGGATGGAGGTGATTCGCCTGTCTGGCTACACCGAGGACGAGAAGCTCAACATCGCTCAGCGATTCTTGTGCCCCAAGCAGGCGACAAACAACGGGGTCAAGCCTGAAGAGATGGAAATCACCGAATCGGCGCTGCGTGGCATCATTCGCTACTACACCCGCGAAGCCGGCGTGCGCTCGCTGGAGCGCGAAATCTCCAAGATTTGCCGCAAGACGGTCAAGAGCATTCAGCTCAAGAAGTCCGACGGCAAGGTGGTGGTCACCGAGGACAACCTGAACGACTTCCTGGGCGTGCGCAAGTTCGACTTCGGCCGCGCCGAGAAGAAGGACCAGGTCGGGCAGGTCGTCGGTCTGGCCTGGACGGAGGTCGGCGGCGACCTGCTGACCATCGAATCGGCGGTGATGCCGGGCAAGGGCAACATCATCCGCACCGGCTCGCTGGGTGATGTGATGAAGGAATCGGTCGAAGCCGCGCGCTCGGTAGTGCGCAGCCGTGCCCGCAGTCTGGGCATTTCTGACGAGTTGTTCGAGAAGCGCGACATCCACATCCACGTACCCGATGGCGCTACGCCCAAGGACGGCCCCAGTGCCGGTGCGGCCATGACCACGGCCTTCGTCTCTGCGTTGACCAATATCGCGGTCCGGGCCGATGTGGCGATGACCGGCGAGATCACTTTGCGGGGTGAGGTCACGGCCATCGGCGGCTTGAAGGAAAAGCTGCTGGCAGCGCACCGGGGCGGCATCAAGACCGTGTTGATCCCGGAAGAGAACGTCAAGGACCTGCAGGACATACCGGCCAATGTCAAAGACATGCTGGAGATCAAGCCGGTGCGCTGGATCGAGCAGGTGTTGGCTTTTGCGCTGGTCAAGGTGCCCACGCCGCTGACCGACGATGAAACTGCTGTGGTCAAGGCCGAGGCAGGCAAGGCGGATGCCGGCAAGGCCAAAGCCGCCGACAACCTGCCCCATTGAAAATGTTTTCGGCCGCTTGCCAAGCCGGCATTTTTCTGTATAGAATGAGGGCTTCGCTGAGCAAAAGCAGCCGTAAGTCAGGCAGCAAAGCAAGGCGGGGCAGTAGCCAAACAAGTCGTCAAGAGCGGCGGTAAAGCGCAGTTCAAAATTGCGGGAGTAGCTCAGTTGGTAGAGCGCAACCTTGCCAAGGTTGAGGTCGAGAGTTCGAGACTCTTCTCCCGCTCCACATTCCAAACGGGAAGCCAAGGCTTCCCGTTTTTGTCAGTGCCGCCAGTTTGTGTCTGTCGTCAAGCACGGCAACAGTGATTGAGAATTTCGGGTTTGGCGCGATAGCAAAGCGGTTATGCAACGGATTGCAAATCCGTCCAGCCCGGTTCGACTCCGGGTCGCGCCTCCAAGAAAATAAGTGAAATCAACGGGTTGGAAGTGAATGCTTCCAGCCCGTTTTCCTTTCTTCTTGCCCTGGGCCGCACAGGCGACCCGACACCCGGCGCGCGAACCCGCGACCTGATGTCGATCACCGCCTGACCATGCAGCCGACAGAGCGCTTGGCCGAACCCGTGCTGGGCCAAGCATCGCGCTTGCTGAGGGGCTGCGAGCAAGCCCACAAACACCAAAGCTTCAGACAAATGCCTTGGCCTGGCTGCTGCGCAGAGGCTGGATGGCTGCGGTCAGGCCTTGGCCGGCGCGCTTCCGGGCCCGTTGGCGCCATGACCCTGGTCAAACCAGGCGCGGATCCAGGCGCCCCATTGGCGCACGATGTCGCAGCGGTCGCTGATACCGCAACAGGCGGCCGACATGAGCCGGAAGCGGCCGCGCCGAATGGGCGAGTTGTCGTCTGCGCCTGCCGGCTGGCCAGTACCCGGGGCCGCCGCTGAACCGGCATGATCGGCCTGCAGGCTGAGGATGGACGCGACCGGGCTGGCCAGCATCTGCGGCAGGCCCTCGAATACCGTGCCCGCGACGCGCAACTCTTTGAGCCGCTAGACACCCAGCTCAAACGGGTCGTCGTCCAGCACCACGAAGTCCGCCCGCTTGCCGGCGGCGATGGAGCCGACTCATGCTCCAGGCGCAGCGTCCAGGCGGCATCAATGGTCACGCCACGAAGGGCCTGCATCAGCGTCAGGCATTCACTGGGCGAGACCACCTGGCCGCTGGCGCTGCGCCGGTTGGCTGCGCACCAGGCCAGGGTCAGCGGCTCGGTGGGCGCCATCATGAAGTCGGAATGGAAAGTGACCTTCATGCCGGCGCGCAGCATCGAGCCGCAGCGTGTGATATGCGACGCACGCTCTGGCCCGAGGCCGAAGCCGCTGTAGTCGTCGGCCAGCGCATGGATGTAGTAGGGGTTGACGCTGGCATGGGCGCCCAGCGCCGCCAGCCGCAAGGTCTGGGCCTGGGCATGAAAGCCGATGTGGTGGGCATGGAAGCGGTGGTCGAAGCGTGGCTTGTGCTGCTGGGCGGTTTCGAGCGCATCGAGTACAGCGTCCATGCCGGCGTCGCCATTGACATGCACATGCACCGTGTAGCCGGCGTTCCACAGCGCCAGCACACCGGCCTGCATGACCGATGGCGCCATCAGCCATTCACCGTGATGGCCATCGATGTAGCCGGGAGCGTTCATCTGCATCAGCGGCGAGAACATGGCGCCGTCTGCAAACAGCTTGGCGGCCTTGGCGAAGCGGATCTTGCCCTTGCCGCGATCAAGCCAGCACGTCATGGCCCGCAGTCCGGCAGCAAAATCAATGGCCTGGTCGGGCGGGCCCAGGCTCTGGCCCGTGGCGCGGTTCGAGAAGCCGCGCGCATCGAAGACATGGACCACCCGCATCGGTGCGCCGGCCGCGCCCCAGGCGCCCTGCGGGTCGTTGAGCACCTTGTCCGGCGCGGTGATCTCGAACTCGGGGTTGATGCCGCCGAACAGCATGTCGCCGGCGGTCGTGATGCCGCCCATGCGCATCAGCGCGGTGGTACGGCGCAGGCCCTCGTGGTACCACTGCGGCCGCATCAGGCAGGGCAGCAGCTTGGCCTTCACCACCTTGTTGCCCGTCTCGTAGAAGTGGGCTCGCGGCCAGTCGATCAGCGGGTGGCCAGCCACCGCCTCGGCGCTCAGGCCGAGCTTGTCGGTGGCGCGGCTGTTCATGTAGGTCCCGTGGAAACTGCGCTGCCACAGGATGACCGGCCGGTCAGGAAACAACTCATCCAGCACCTCGCGGTCGTAGCGGCCATGCAGCGCCGGTTGATAGCCGAAGCTGATGAACCAATCGTCCTGGTCTGGCTTGGCGGCCATGCGCTGCAGAAGCAGGCGCCGGTAATCGGCCGGCGTCCGGGCGGCCGGGCGCAAACTGCCATCGGACTGGCGCCAGGCCTCGGCTGCGATCCCCTCCATGGGCATCAGCAGCGCGCCCAGGAAGGGGTGGATGTGGTTGTCGATCAAGCCCGGCAGCAGCAACTGTCCGGCAAAGCGCTCGTCTACCGTCACGTCGCGGCCTTCATGCCAGGGCGCCATGCTGTCCAGGCTGCCCATCGCGACGATGCGGCCCTCGCTGACGGCCACGGCGGTGGCCTCGGGCATCGACTCGTCCATGGTGTGGATCAGCAGGGCGGTAAGGATCGTCAGCGGCCCTCGGGGCCGGCGGGCGGCAATGTCATGGGCTTTCCTGCAGGGCGCGGTAGAGCGTATTTCGCCGCGCAGAAGTCTTTGACAGACATTCATCCGCGCATGAGGTCTGCTTACCCGCGCCAATCATGCGGCGGTTCAAGCCAGACCATGGCGACGCTTGAGCCGAAGTCCGGTCGGCGATGGGCGCAGTGGTAGCAAAAGAGTCTGCGCCGCACGCCACTGTTGGCAGCGCCCTGTCGCCGGTGGGACAAGCTGGCGTGGCTTGGCGAGTCAGTATCCAGGCTGTTTCCGCGCCATGCCGGCGCGGGCTGTAGTGCCCTCCTATTCCCGCCAATGAGCCCCTCGCCTGATGGCCTGATCCTCGTGGCCAAACGCGATTGCCCCACCTGCCAGCTGGTGGAGCCGCTGTTGGACGAACTGATCAACAGCGACCAAGGCTTGACCGTGGTGGTGCAGGGCGACGAGGCCTATGCCGACGGGGTGGCCGACAGGCTGGCCCATGGCGTGTTTGTCCGGGTGCTCGACAGCACGCTGGAACACTCTTACCGGCTGGGCATTGAATTCGTGCCCACGCTGATCCGGACCAAAGCTGGTGTTGAGATCGAGCGTACCCACGGCTGGCACCGGGGTGACTGGCAGCGCATCAGCGGCCTGCCCACGCTGGGCGCCGACCTGCCCGCGTTGCGTCCGGGCTGTGGCTCGAAGACGCAGGAGCCGGGCATTGCCGAGGACCTGCAGTTTCGCTTCGGTCAAAGTGGACTGAGCGCTCGCCAGCTGCCTTTGGGCGAGGCTGAAGACCCCATCGAAACCTGCTTCGAGCGAGGCTGGACCGACGGCCTGCCGGTGGTGCCGCCCACGCCCGCCCGGGTGCTGCGCATGCTGGCCGGCAGCACACGCCGGCCCGACGAGGTGCTGGGCCTGATGCCGCCCGACCTGGCGCCGTGCACGGTCGAGAAAGTGGCCATCAACGCGGTGATGGCCGGCTGCAAGCCCGAATACCTGCCCACCGTGCTGGCGGCGGTGGAGGCTGCGCTGATCGACGAGTTCGGTCTGCACGGGATTCTGTGCACGACCATGTTTGCCGGCCCGCTGGTCATCGTCAACGGGCCGGTGGCGCGCCATGTGGGCGTCAATTCGGGCGTCAACGCGCTGGGCCAGGGCCACCGCGCCAATGCCAGCATCGGTCGCGCGCTGCAACTGGTGGTGCGCAATGTGGGCGGCGGCCGGCCGGGCGAGGTCGACCGTGCCACGCTGGGCACGCCGGGCAAGTACAGCTTCTGCTTTGCCGAGGCTGAGGATTCAGATTGGGAGCCGCTGAACGTCCAGCGCGGCCACGCGCCGGGCAGTTCCACCGTGACGCTGTTTGCCGCCGAGGGCGTGCAGGGCGTGGTCGACCAGAAGTCGCGCACGCCTGAATCACTGGCCAGCAGTTTTGCGCTGTGCCTGCGCGCGGTGGACCACCCCAAGCTGGCCATGGCCGGCGACGCGCTGCTGGTGGTCTCGCCCGACCATGCGCGGGTGTTTCTGGAGGCCGGCTGGTCCAAGGTCCGGCTGCTGGACGAACTGCTGCAGCGATTGATGCTGCCCGCCGACGAGATGGCCATGGGCGCGGGCGGCATCACCGAGGGCGTGCCGGCGGCGGTGCTGGACAGGCTGCCCGGCCGCCAGATGCCAAAGTTCCGCCCCGGCGGCCTGTTGATCGTGCGCGCCGGCGGTGGCGCCGGGCTGTTTTCAGCCATCATCGCCGGCTGGGCCGCGTCCGGCCCCACCGGCTCCATTCCCGTGTCGAAGGACATCAGCCCATGACAGACAACCAGATCTTGCTCGACCCCACGTCCGAGCGCTCACCGGTGGCGCGCGCGCTGGCGCCCCGGCCGGCCACGCTGGACGGCCTTGCTGTGGCGGTGCTCGACATTTCCAAGGCCCGAGGCAATGTCTTCCTCGACCGCCTGGCGCTGCGCCTGGCCGAGCAGGGCGTGAAGGTGAACCGCTACCGCAAGCCCACCTTCACGCGCCCGGCGCCGACCGAGTTGCGCCAGCGCATCGCGGCCGACAACCAGCTCGTCATCGAAGGCCTGGCCGACTGAGGGTCGTGCACGTCGTGCTGTATGCATGACATCGCAGATCTGGAGTCGCGTGGCCTGCCGGGGGTGGGTGTTGCGTCAAGCCAGTTTGAACAGGCCGCCGCCGTGCAGGCCAAGGCGCTGGGCATTGAGCCGGCGATGGTGTTTGTTGCGCATCCGATCCAGGACCGCAGCGACGAAGAGTTGTGTGCGCTGGCAGACGCGGCCCTGCCGGCCATCCTGCAGCGGCTGCTGGCCGGCGACGGCGCGGGCCAGCGCGCAGACTGAGCGGCCCCGTGCCGCCGCGTGGCGATGACCGCCCCGTCGCTCCGGTCGGTTCCGCCGGCTCCGGCCCGGTTGCCCTCCGTCGACCGAGCACTGTCCTGGCCTGGGCCGGCTGCGCTGATGGCGCAGCATGGCCGGGCCTTGGTGCTGCAGGCGGTGCGGGCAGAACTGGCCGCGCTGCGTGCCACCCGGCAATTGCCAGAGCAGGCAGTGTTGCAGGACGCCATCGAGCAGCGGGTCAAGGCATCCGCCCAGCCCCGACTGCAGCCGGTGTTCAACCTGACCGGCACCGTGCTGCACACCAACCTGGGCCGGGCGCCCTTGCCGACGCAGGCGCTGGCTGCCGTCCAGCGGGTGGCTTCGGGCGCGACCAACCTGGAATACGACCTGAAGCGGGGCCAGCGAGGTGACCGCGACGACGCGGTGGAAGGCCTGCTGTGCGAGCTGACGGGGGCCGAGGCCGCCACGGTCGTCAACAACAACGCCGCCGCGCTGATGCTGGTGCTGTCCACCCTGGCCGGCCAGCGCGGCCGGCGCGAGGTGATCGTCTCGCGCGGCGAACTGGTGGAAATCGGTGGCGCCTTCCGCCTGCCGGACATCCTGCGCGCTTTAGGCTGCACGCTGCGCGAGGTGGGCACCACCAACCGCACCCATCTGCACGACCATGCCCAGGCCATCGGTCCGCGTACCGCGCTGCTGCTGAAGGTGCACACCAGCAACTACCGCATCGAGGGCTTCGCAGCGGCGGCGGCCGAAGCCGATCTGGCGTCGCTGGCCCACGACCATGGCCTGCCGTTCGTCATCGATCTGGGCAGCGGTGCGCTGGTGGATCTGGCCGCCTGGGGCCTGCCGCACGAACCGACTCCGCGTGAAGCGCTGGCCAGCGGCGCTGATCTGGTCACGTTTTCCGGCGACAAGCTGCTGGGCGGCCCGCAGGCCGGCATCGTCGTCGGCCGGGCCGACCTGATCCAGCGCCTGAAGCAAAACCCCTTCAAGCGTGCGCTGCGCTGCGACAAGCTCAGCCTGGCCGCGCTGGAGGCGGTGCTGCGGCTCTACCACCGGCCCGAGCGACTGGCGCAAGACCTGCCCGCGTTGCGGCTGCTGACGCGGCCGCCGGCGCAGATGCTGGCGATGGCGCTGCGCCTGGCGCCTCGGGTCGCGGCCTGGGCCGGCCCGCCGTTCCAGACCGGCGCGGCGCCCACGCTCAGCCAGATCGGCAGCGGCGCGATGCCGGTGGACCTGCTGCCCAGCCATGCGCTGCGATTTGAGCCACTGGGGCCCAAGCGGGGACATGGCAAGGCGCTGGCTGCGCTGGCGGCGCGCCTGCGTGCCCTGCCCACACCGGTGATCGGCCGCGTGGCCGACAACGCGCTGTGGCTGGACCTGCGCTGCCTGGAGGACGAGGCAGGCTTTGCAGTGCTGTTCGAATCAGACTTCGACGGCGCGAGACCATGATCATCGCCACCGCCGGTCATGTCGACCATGGCAAGACGGCGCTGGTCAAGGCCCTGACCGGCATCGACACCGACTGCCTGGCCGAGGAACGGCGCCGGGGCATGAGCATCGACCTGGGCTTCGCCCATGGCTTGCTGCCGCCCGGAGTCGAGGCAGATGCCGAGCCGCTGCGCTGCAGCTTCATCGACGTACCCGGCCATGAGCGATTCATGCGCAACATGCTGGCCGGTGTGGCGGCGGTGGACCTGGCCTTGCTGGTGGTGGCCGCCGACGACGGCCCGAAGGCGCAGACCCGCGAGCATCTGGCCGTGCTGGACCTGCTGGCCGTGCCCGTGCTGGTGGTGGCGCTGAGCAAGGCCGACCGGGTCGATGCGCACCGCCTGGCCGCCGCGCAGGCTGAGGTGTCGGCCCTGCTGGCAGACACCGCGTTTGCCGCTGCGCCGGTGTTTGTGTTGTCGGCCGCCACCGGCGCGGGCCTGCCGGCACTGCAGCAGCATCTGGCTGCGGCGGTGCGGGGCCTGGTGCGGCGGCCGGTGCAGGGCCATTTCCGGCTGGCGGTGGACCGCGGTTTTCTGCTGCCTGGCGTGGGTCGGGTGGCGGCCGGTACCGTGCTGTCGGGCGAGGTGGCGGTGGGCGACGTGGTGTTTGTCTCGCCCGGCGGCCAGCCCGCCCGGGTGCGCAGCCTGCAGGCGCAGCACAGCAGCGCCGAGCGGGCCCGCACCGGCCAGCGCTGTGCCCTGGCGCTGGTCGGGCCGGCGCTGCGCGACGCGCCGCCGCAGCGTGGTGACTGGCTGCTGGCACCGGCTGCGCACCGGCCCACGCAGCGCCTGGACGTGCAACTGCGCTGGCTGCCGGGTGCCAGCGCGGGCCTGTCGCCCCGGGCCCGCCTGCAGCTGCACCTGGGTGCGGCGGCGGTGGGCGCGCGGCTGCAGTCGCTGGACGACGGTGGTGCCGGACCTGGCCAGGCCTGCTGGGCGCGCCTGCTGCTGGACCAGCCGGTGGCGGCCACCGGTGGCGACCGCTTCATCCTGCGCAACCCGGCCGCCAACCAGACCCTGGCCGGCGGGGTGGTGGTGGACCCGGACCCACCCCCAGCGGGTGAGCCGCCCGCAGCCCGCCAAGCCCGGCTGCAGGCCTTGGCCCAGCCCGACCCGGCCGCCGCCTTGCAGTCTTTACTGGCCCGGGCGCCGCAGGGCGTCGCTTTGGCCGGGTTCGCGCAGGCCCGCAACCTGCGTTCCAACGAGTTGACGCTGCTGTGCCAGCCGCTGGCCATGCAGCAGGTGACCGGTGAAGCCGGTTCGCTGGCGCTGTCGATGGATGCCTGGCAGGTCTGGCAGCAGCGCCTGCTGGCCCTGCTGGCACAGCGCCATGCCGACCAGCCTGAATGTCTGGGCCCGGACGAAGCCGACTGCCGGCGCGGCTTGGGCCTGGCAGCCAGGCCCGTGGCGCACCAGGCCGCCGCCCGCAGCGTGTTGCATGCCGCGCTGGCCGCGCTGGTGACCTCGGGCCAGGTCGGGCGCCAGGGCCTTCGCCACCACCTGCCAGGCCATGTGCCCCAGTTGGCCGAGGCCGACGCCGCGCTGCTGCAGCGCCTGCAGCCGCTGCTGGCACCGGCCGGCCTGCGCCCACCCATCGTGGGCGAATTGGCGGCCCATCTGGCGATCGAGCAGCCGGTGCTGGTGGCGAGCCTGCATCGCCTCACACAGGCTGGCCATCTGGTGCAGGTGGCGCCCAACCGCTGGTACCTGCCGCCTGCGGTGGCCCAGCTCTGGGCCCATGCCCAAGCCCTGGCAGCGGCCAGTGCCGACGGCAGCCTGGACGCCGCCGGCTACCGCGACGCCACCGGCATCGGCCGCAACCTGGCGGTGCAGGTGCTGGAGTTTCTGGACCGCGAGGGCCTGACCCGGTTTGACGGGCGGCGCCACCGGCCGGTCAACGCGGCACCGCGGGCTGCTGCGTCCGTGCCGGATTCGGGCCCATGCTAAGGTCCGGGCGCTTCAGATACTCGCTGCCTGGAAGGGCAGGGCTTCCCGGTGGAGCCCCCGGTCTTCAACACCGTGGTGACGCGCCAAGCGCGTCGGGTGGGTTCGACTCCCACGCCCTTCCGCCATTTTATTTATATCAATAAAGTTCAAGCGCTGCAGCCATTTGCGGCTGTGATTGAATGCTGAATCTAGGATTCTCTGCCTAGCCGGCGGTAGGTGACGAAGGCCAAGGGCAGCGGCTGCTCGGCGCTGGCGGGGCGGGCGTCGCGCCGCTGTTCACTGAACAGACCTCGGTCCCAAGCCGGGAATTGGGTGTCACCGTCGACATCGGCGTCGATCTCGGTCAGCACCAGTTCATCGGCCATCGGCAGCGCCAGCGCGTACAACTGCGCGCCACCGATGACGAAGATGCGCCGCGCCTGCGATTCCTGCCCAGCCAGCGCCAGCGCCTGGTCCAGGTTGTGGCAAGCCTCGGCCCCCGGCGCCTGCCAGCCAGGCTGGCGGGTGACGACGATGTTGCGCCGGCCGGGCAGCGGCCGAAAGCGCTCGGGCAGCGAGTCCCAGGTCTTGCGGCCCATGATCACCGGGCAGCCGGCGGTGGTGGCGCGAAAGTGGCGCGCGTCTTCGGGCAAATGCCAGGGCATTTGGTTGGCGTCGCCGATCACGCCATTTCGCGCGATGACGGCGATCAAAGCCAGCGGGGGACGGGCCGACATGCTCATACCGCCACCGGCGCCTTGATCGCCGGGTGGTGCTGGTAGTCGTTGAACTCGAAGTCGTCCAACCCGTAGTCGAAGATGCTGTCCGGCCGGCGGCGGATGCTCAGCAGCGGGTAGGGGTGGGGTTGGCGCGCCAGCTGGGTTTGCACCTGCTCGGCATGGTTGTCATACAGGTGGCAGTCGCCGCCGGTCCAGATGAAGTCACCCACGTCCAGCTCGCATTGCTGGGCCAGCATGTGGGTCAGCAGGGCGTAGCTGGCGATGTTGAAGGGCACGCCATGGATGTTGTCGGCGCTGCGCTGGTAGTGCTGGCAGCTCAAGCGACCGCGGCCACCGGGGGCCGCGGCGGGCGCCACGTAGAACTGGAAGAAAGCATGACAGGGCATCAGCGCCATCTGGTCCAGCTCGGCCACGTTCCAGGCGCTGACCACGATGCGCCGACTGTCGGGATTGGTCTTGAGCTGCTGCACCACCTGCGCGATCTGGTCGATGTGCCCACCGTCGGCTGTGGGCCAGCTGCGCCACTGCACGCCGTAGACCGGCCCCAGGTCACCGTCGGGTGCGGCCCATTCGTCCCAGATGCTGCAGCCCTTGTCCTGCAGCCAGCGTACGTTGCGATCGCCTCGCAGGAACCATAGCAGCTCGACGATCACCGCCTTGACGAAGACCTTCTTGGTCGTGACCAGCGGAAAGCCCTCGTTCAGGTCGAAGCGCATCTGATGGCCGAACACGCTGCGCGTACCCGTGCCGGTGCGGTCACCCTTGGCCACGCCATGCTCGGCCACATGGCGCATCAGGTCTTCGTATTGGCAGCGGATGGGTCGGGTCATGGTCGGCGTCGAGGCACAGGGCAAGCTGCAGATTATCGGCGGGCCGGGCCTGCACGCTCAAGCCATGCCGGCGGCTGCGCGGGCCTGAGACGGCGTGTCGTCGAGCACCTCATCGGCGCCCTCCAGCCCAAACTGCATGGCTGCCAAGCGGGCATAGAGCCCGCCACGCGCCACCAGTTCGTCATGGCGGCCGATGTCGACGATGCGTCCGGCTTCCAGCACCACGATGCGGTCGGCCTTTTGCACCGTGGCCAGCCGGTGGGCGATGACCAGGGTGGTGCGGTCGGCCATGGCCGCCTCCAGCGCGGCCTGCACCATGCGCTCGCTCTCGGCGTCCAGCGCGCTGGTGGCCTCGTCCAGCAGCAATAGCGGCGGATTCTTCAGCATCGCCCGGGATGCTGATGCGCTGGCGCTGGCCGCCCGAGATGCGCACACCGCGCTCGCCCAGAAAGCTGTCGTAGCCCTGGGGCAGGGCGCTGATGAAGTCATGCGCGAACGCGGCCTTGGCTGCGGCCACCACCTCGGCGTCGCTGGCCTGCGGCCGGCCATAGCGGATGTTCTCCATCGCGCTGGTGGAGAAGATGGTCGAGTCCTGCGGCACGATGCCGATGCGCCCGCGCAGCGCGTCCAGGCCCAGCGTACGCACGTCCACGCCGTCGACCTGCACGCTGCCCTGCTGCACGTCGTAGTAGCGCAGCAGCAGCTGCAGCACCGTGCTCTTGCCGGCGCCGCTGGGGCCGACCAGGGCCACGGTTTCACCCGGTTGGATGCTGAGATCAAAGCCGGCCAGCGCGGCACTGTGGGGCCGTGACGGGTAGTGAAAGCCGACCTGCTCAAAGCGCACCGCCGAGCCGCCCCGGGGCTGCGGCAGGGCTGCGGGCTGTGCCGGTTCAGCCACCGGCGACTGCGCGGCCAGCAGTTCCATCAAGCGCTCGGTGGCACCGGCGGCGCGCAGCAGGTCGCCATAGACCTCGGACAGCACCGCAACCGAGCTGACGAAGATGATCACAAACACCACTGTCTGGCCGAGGTGGCCGGCGCTGATGTCGCCGCGCACCACTGCCTGCGTGCCCTGGTACAGGCCCCACAGCAGCGCGCCAAAGGTGGCGCTGATGATGAAGGCCACCAGCACCGCCCGGACCCGGCTGCGGCGGATGGCGGTGTCGAACGCGCGCTCGGTGGCGGCGTCAAACCGAGCCGACTCGCGCGCCTGCTGGTTGTAGCTTTGCACCACCGGGATGGCATTGAGCACCTCGGCGGCGATGGCGCTGGAATCGGCCACCCGGTCCTGGCTGGCACGGCTGAGCTTGCGCACGCTGCGGCCGAAGTACAGGCTGGGCAGCACCACCAGCACCAGAATGCCCAGCACCTGGGTCATCACCACCGGGTTGGTGACGACCAGCATCACCAGTGCGCCGATACCCATCACCGTGTTGCGCAGGCCCATGCTCAGCGACGAGCCCACCACCGTCTGCACCAGGGTGGTGTCGGTGGTCAACCGGCTGAGCACCTCGCCGGTGGCATTGCTCTCGAAGAACTCGGGGCTTTGCCGCACCACATGGGCATAGACGGCGTTGCGCAGGTCGGCCGTGACCCGCTCGCCCAACCAGCTGACCAGGTAGAAGCGCAGCGCGGAGAAGATGCCCAGCGCTGCACCCACCGCAAACAGCGCGACAAAGTGGCCGCGCAGCGCCATCAGCCGCTGGCCGGGGTCGTCGGAGACCAGGCCCTGATCGATCAGCGACTTCAGCGCCACCGGAAAGACCAGGGTGCTGGCCGCAGCCAGCACCAGGAACAGGCCGGCCAGGCCGATCTGGCCTCGGTAGGGTTTGAGGAAGGGCAGCAGGCCGGACAGCGAGCGGGGCGTGGCGGAGGCGGGGCGATCGGACGGTGCAGACATGCGTTGAAGTGTAGGTGGCAACCCGCACCCGCCCGGTCCGGACATGGCCCCAGGGCGTCCGGCTGATCTGCTTGACCCAGGGCAACCGGCGGTGCGAGAAACTGCGCCGTTCTGCGCAATTCAACGCCAAAGCGGGACCGATTGCAGACGCTGCGGCGGTCCGCTTTGTGTTTGAATCAACGGTCAATTGAAGGTCTGCGCAATGCCGTCAAACCCGTTTCCCAAGCCCGATGATCCGTTCATGCCTGGCCGCAAGCCGGCCCAGGCCTTGGCCACAGGGTCCTGGCTGCCGCTGGCCGGGCTGCTTGCCGTGGCCAGCGCCTTGGCCGCGCTGCTGGGCTACGGCCTGGCGGTCAGCGTGCAGCAGGCACTGGCGGCGGCGTCAGTCGGGCTGGTGGGTGCGGTCGTCGGCGCTGTGGTGGCCGCGGTGGCACTGCCGCTGGCCTTGCGCGGCAGGCTGCCGCAGGCGGCGGTCTGGCGACGGCGTGTGCTCAGCCCTTGCGTCGTGTCAGCTGCCCCAGCTGCAGCCTCGGTCACCGCGCCGGTCGCGTCGCCCAAGGTGGTGAACCTGCACGCAAGCTCGGCCCTGGCCCGCGCCCAGGCGGCACGCCCGGTGGCGCCCAAGCTGAGCCGCCAGTCCATGGCTGAGAGCACCCAACCCGCGCGCGACGCGCTCACCGGTGCCTACACCCAGCCGCATTTCGTGGCCGCCGCCGACCGTGAGTGGTCACGCATCCGTCGTCACGGCGGCGACGCGGCCATGCTGATGGTCGATGTTGACCATTTCAAGGCCTTGAACCAGCAGTTTGGCCAGGAGGCCGGCGACGCCTTGCTGGTGGAACTGACGCGCCAGGTCTCGGCCACGCTGCGCCAGTACGACCTGCTGGCCCGGTTTGGTGGCGGCGTGCTGGTGGTCTACCTGCCGCACACCGACCCGATCGGCGCGCTGGACGTGGCCGAACGCATCCGCGAGCGGGTGATGGCGGTGCGGCTGAAATGGCAGGACCACAGCATCAAGGCCAGTGTCAGCGTGGGTGTGACCGGCATCGGCGTGGCCCATGGCCTGCTCGAAGACGTGATTGCCGATGCGGGCGCCGCGTTGCGCGAGGCCAAGGCCGCAGGCCGCAACTGCGTGCGCGCCGCGCCCATTGCGCCGCGCCACCATGCCGCCGACGGCCACGACCCCGGCAGCCGCCGGCCTGCCGGGCCGTTCTGATTCGGCCTGTGCGCGTGGATCAAAAGCCCAGGCGCAGCGGCGCCGCGCGGCCGGTCATCTCCAGGTAGCCCAGACCCAGGCGTTGACCGCTGCGGGGGGCTTGCAACTCGGCCAGGCCTTCCCAGTACACCGCACCGGTGCTGGCGCGGCTGTCCAGTTCCTGCACATCGAGCAGGGCGTTCAACTCAAAACTGCCGACCGGGCTGTGCACGGTCCAGGACACCGGATAAGGCGCGCCTGTGGCCGGGCTGGTCCAGATCCGGCCTGGCACCAGGCGCAGCTCATGCGGCCCAAAAGCGCGTGTCTGGCCACCGGCCGGCCGGTGGCAGCCACCGGCCCACAGCACCGTGCCGTCGCGGCGTCGCAACTGGAAGGCGGTGAGCGCGCCGCCGTCGTCCAGGTTGATGCCCAGCCAGTCCCAGCCCACGGCGTCGGGCGCGAGCAGGGCGTCGCTCCATTCATGGTCCAGCCAGCCCCGGCCGGATAGGCGGCGCCGCTGCCGGCCCAGGCTCAGCTCGGCCGTGACCGCCAGTTGCGGCTGGCTGTAGTAGTGGCTGGCCTGGGCGATGGACGGTCCCTTTTGTGAAAATCCCTCCTGGCCCTGCAGCAGCGGCGGCTGGGTGGTTTGCAGCGCCAGGTCCAGCGTGAAGCCGGCCTCGGGCGCGGCCAGCCGGGCCTGGTATCGGCTGGACGCGCCCGGGGACTGGGCATCCCGCCGCAAGCGCCAGGGCCCGAGAGCCACGGCGGTGTCGTCCCGCCGGGCATGGGCCTCGGGCAGGGACTCGTCACCCGACCAGCGGCTGCTGCGCTGGGCATGCAAATGGCGGCCGGCCGGGATGTCGCTGACGGCGGCATGGGCGAACAGCAGCTGGCGGGGCTCGAACCGGCCGGGCCGGCCACCGCCCGGCGCCGGCCAGGGCGCGATGCGGCTGCGGAAAAAGGTGATCTGAAAACCCAGCAGCGCGCCGGCCTCGCCCTGCAGCCAGCCGGTGGCGTACCACCATTCGATGCGGGCACCGGGGTGGGCGCCGTGGTCGCGCGGAAAGTGCAGCGCCCGGTCTGGTCTGATCGCGTCGTCCTTGCTGGAGCCGTCGGCGCTGGCCGTGGCGGGAGAAAGAAGCAGGGCTGCGGCGCTGCCGAACATCCACTGGCGGCGCAAGGGGCTCACCAGTCTTCCTTCACCGACAGCACCGCCGAGCGGCCGGCGGCCCGGCGTGCGCTGAACAGCGCGGTGGCCAGGCCCGCCGCCAGTACCGCGGCGCACAGGGCAGCCAGCCGGGCCGCAGGCAGGGCCATCGGCATCGACCAGTGAAAACTCTGCGGGTTGACCACCTTGACCAGCACCAGCGCCATCGCGCCACCCAGGGCCAGGCCGATCAACACACCCGCAGCCAGCCAGACGCCGGTTTCCAGCGCCACCAGGCGCATGACCTGGGTCCGGGTCAGGCCCAGGTGGGCGAGCAGACCAAACTCTTTGCGCCGGGCCAGCACCTGGGCCGACAGGCTGGCCGCCACGCCGACCAGCCCCACGCCGATGGCCACTGCCTGCAGGTAGACCGTGACCGCAAAGCTGCGGTCGAAGATCTGCAGCGACACCGCCCGCAGCGCGCTGCTGCTGATGATGTCCAGCGGCAGGTCGGGACCGGCCAGCCGGCGCAGGCTGGATTCAAGCTCGGCCGGCGACGCGCCGGGCTGCGGCCAGAACGCCAGGTCGTTGATCTGCGTGTCGCCGCTCAGGCGGCGGTAGTCGGCCAGGTCGATCGCCAAGGCGCCAAACTGGCGTGCGTAGTCGCGCCAGACCCCCCGCACCGTGGCCCGGATGGGCTGGCCCTGCAGGTCGGCCAGCGGCAGCGTGATGGTCTGGCCGGCCTGCCAGCCATGCAGGGCCGCTGCGGGTTCGCTGGCCCAGACCGACAGCTCGCCCAGGCGCGCAGGCAGCGCGGCTGCCAGCAGCGGCAGGGTCTGGCTGGGGTCGTCGCCCAGGGCCCTGGCGATCAGCGTGACCGGTGGCAGTCGGGCCGAGACCAGCAGCGGCAGCTGGCGTGAACCACTGACCCGGGCCACGCCGGGCAGCTGGCTTGCGGCGTCGATCAGCGCGGCTGGCAGCACCGCGCTGCTGCCGCCACCGCTGCTGCGCAGGTAAAGCTCGGCCGGCAGCACCTGATCCAGCCAGTCGGTGACGGCGTCGCGGAAGCTGGCCACCATCACCGTGATGGCCACCGACAAGGCCAGGCTGGCGACCACGCCCGACACCGTGGCGCTGGCCACCTGCCGCGCAAAGTGGGCGCGCTTGAGTGCGAGCAACATCAACGCGCCTTGTGGCTGACGGCTGCGGCCCAGCAGCGCCTGCACCAGCGCCGGCACCAGGGCCACGCCACCGGCCAGCAGCAGCGCCACCGAGGCATAGGCCGCCAGCGGCAGGCCGGCCACCGGCGGCATCAAGGCCAGCAGGCCACCAGCGGCCAGCAACAACAGGCCGGGCCAGCGCGCTGCGGCGCCAGCTGCCATCACACCCAGGCCTTTAAGTGCCTGGGCCGGCTGCAGGCGTTCGGCCTGGCGCGCCGGCCACCAGGCGCCGAGCACGGCCGAGGCCAGGCCCAGCCCGCCGCAGGCGGCCAGTGCCGACCAGGGCCAGGCCAGTGTGGGCGCCACGCCCGGAAAGTAGCCGCCACCCAGGTCACCGCCCAGCATCCGCAGCGCCAGCGCCGCCAGCCCCACGCCAGCGGCCAGACCCAGCGTGCTGCCCAGCACACCGATGGCCGCGCTCTCAGTCAGCACCAATCGGCGCCGGTCGGCCGCGGCCAGGCCCAGCACGCCCAGCAAGGCCAGCTGCGGCTGGCGCTGGGCCACCGACAAGGAGACCACCGAATAAACCAGAAAGCCACCCACCAGCAGGGCCACCATGGCCAGTACGCCCAGGTTGACGCGGTAGGCGCGCGACAAGTTGGACACCCGCTGCACGGCGTCGTCGGCCTGAGTCCAGCGCACGCCGGCCGGCAGGGCGCCTGCGGCCTCGAACTGGCGCTGCCATTCCACGCGGTCCATGCCCGGGGTCAGGCGCAGGTCGACCCGGCTCAGCCGCGCAGCTTGATCGGCCGGGCCGAAGCGGGACTGGGCCGCCGCAATGTCCAGCACCGCCAGCGCCGGGCCGGCAGCGGCGATGCGCCCGGCGACCAGAAACGGCAGCCAACCGTCGCGGCCATTGAGCATCACCGACTGGCCCGGCGCGGTGGCCAACTCAAGCATCGCCGCCGCGTTCAGGTACAGCCGGTCGGCGCCCAGCAGCGTGGCCAGCGCGCCCTGGGGGGGCAATGACTCGGGCAGCGGCTCGGGCAGGGGCTGCAGCTCAGGTGCCAGCTGGCCCACCTTCAGCCCGTCCACGCCGGCCAGGCGCAGGCTCAGTGGCTTGTCTTTCGCTGCGTTGCTGTGCCGGGCCGGTGCCTCCAGGCTGCGCACCGGGCTGGCCAGCACCACCGCCTCGTCCTGCGCCAGCCGGCCGTACAGCGCGTTGTCAAAGCCGCCACTGTGGGTCGCGCTCAGGCTCAGGTCGGGTTGGCCGTTGGCCGAGCGCACGGCCCGCGAAAATTCAGACAGCGCCGATTCATTGATGATCTGCACCGAACTGGCCAGCGCCACACCCAGCGCCACGGCCAGCAACGCCACCGCATGGCGGCCAGGGTGGTGCCGCCATTCGGCCAGGCTCAGCGGCAGCAAGCGCCGCAGCCCGATACGGCCGCTGGCCTGCCACGCCCGCTGCCTGGCCTGCAGCAGTGGTTGCGCCAGTCGCCAGATCAGCCCGGCCAATGCGGTGATCAGAGCCAGCAACTTGACCTGGGTGGCCAGACTGGCGGCGGCCACGGCCGGGGCCTGCAAAGCCAGCGGGCCGTCTTGTTGCAACCGCTGCAGTTGCTGCAGCAGGAGGCTGTTCTCGGTGACGTCGGCGGCCATGGCCAGCAGCACTGCCATGCCGGCCAGGCCCGGACGACCTGGGCCGCGACCAGTGCCGGGCGCGGAGAGTGACGCAGCGCCGGCTGCGGCCCACCACAGCGCGGCCAACAGCGCCGCACCATAGGCCCAGGGAAAGCCCAGGTCCAGACGCAGCCAGTGCTGCTCGGCTTGGATCGCTTGCGGGTTCAGCCCCTGCCAATGGTTTTTCAGCGCGGCCAGTGTGTAGCCTTGCAGGCGTTCGTTGACCGGTGTTTGGTCGGCCTCGGCCAGCGTGGCCCAGTGCTGCCTGGCTTGGCCACGGTCGGCCAGATGCTCCAGCCATTTCGCGCCGGCCAGAAAACCCAGCATCAGCAGCAGCGGCAGCAGCAGCAGCCGGCGCAAAGCGGCCGCTCCAGTACGCGCGGTCATGCCGGCACCACGCCCTGTGCGGTGAGCCGCAGCACGCGGTGGGCGCGCGCTGCGGCGGCCGCCGAATGGGTGACCAGCAAACAGGCCGCGCCTTCGGCCTGGACCTGGGCCTGCAGCAGGTCGAGCATGCGCGCGGCGGTGTCAGGGTCGAGGTTGCCGGTGGGCTCGTCGGCCAGGATCAGCGCGGGCCGGTGCACCAGGGCGCGGGCCAGCGCCACACGCTGCAACTGGCCGCCCGAGAGCTGGGCCGGTGCGCGCCCAGCCAAGGCGCCCAGGCCCACCGCGTCCAGCATCTGTTGCACACGGGCGGCGTCGGGTCTGCCCAGCAACATCAGTGGCAAAGCGGTGTTCTCGGCCACGCTCAGGTGCGGCAGCAGATGAAAGGCCTGGAAGACAAAACCCAGCGACTCTCGGCGCAGCCTGGCGCGCTGCGGCTCAGCCAACTGCTGCACGGCCTGGCCCTGCACCAGGATCTGGCCCGCATCGGCCTCGTCCAGGCCGGCGATGCAGTTCAGCAGCGTGCTCTTGCCCACGCCCGATTCGCCCAGCATGGCCACGAATTCACCCGCTGCCAGTTGCAGGTCGACCTGGCTGAAGACGGCGCTGTCGCCGTAGGCCTTGGCCAGGCCGCTGATCTGCAGCAGCGGGATCGGGTTCATGCGGCGCAGCTGTCCTGCAGTCGCGATGCCAGCCAGTCCAGGCCCCGCGCCAGGGCGTCGGGTGCGTCGCAGGCCAGCGGTTCACGGTCCATGCTGCGCAGCCAGGTCAGCTGGCGCTTGGCCAGTTGGCGGGTGGCGGCCGTGCCCAGTTCGGCGAGTTGGTCGAAATGGCCCGAGTCGATCGCGGCCCAGGCCTGGCGGTAGCCCACGCAGCGCATCGCCGGCAACTCGGGCGTCAAGGGCCAGTCGGCGCGCAGTTGGCGCAACTCGTCGACCAGGCCCTGCTGGAGCATCTGCTCGAAGCGCTGCGCAATGCGCTGGTGCAGCCAGGACCGGTCGGCGGGCTCCAGCGCCAGCATGGGCAGCGCCAGACCGGGTGAGCGGGCCTGGCCGAACAGGGCCGACATCGGCTGGCCACTGAGTTGACAGACCTCCAGCGCACGCTGGATGCGTTGGGCGTCATGGGGCTTGAGCCGGGCAGCGGTGACCGTATCAAGCTCGGCCAACTCGGCGTGCAGCGCCGGCCAGCCCCGCTGCGCGGCGCGGGCGTCGATGGCTGCACGCAGCGCCGGGTCGGCCGCCGGCAGCGCGTCCAGCCCATCGGCCAGGGCCTTGAAGTAGAGCATGGTGCCGCCGACCAGCAGGGCGCAGCGGCCCCGGGCGTTGATCTCGCCGATCAGCCGCCGGGCGTCCTGCACAAAGGCGGCGGCCGAGTAGGTGCCGGTGGGCGGCAGGATGTTGATCAGGTGCTGCGGCACGGCGGCGCGTTCGGCTGCGCTTGGTTTGGCGGTGCCGATGTCCATGCCGGTGTAGACCTGAGCCGAATCGACGCTGATGATTTCGACCGGCCAGCGTTGGGCCGTCGCCATGGCCAGCGCGCTCTTGCCGCTGGCGGTGGGGCCGGCGATGCACAGCGCCTTCATGGCCGGGCCCGGGCCGGATCGCCGTAGCGGCGCACCGCCGTCAGCGCCAGCGTGGCCGTGCTCAGCGCGGCCAGGCCCATGCCGATGGCCAGCGGCCGCACCGTGCCGTCCAGCGCCTGGCCCAGCCACAGGCCGGTACCGAAGGCCGCCAGCGCGGCGATGAAGCCGGCCACCGCCGACGCCAGCCCGGCGGCTTGCGGAAACGGCGCCACCGCGCCGACCTGGCCGCAGGGCTGGTGCGTGCCATGGCCCAGGGCATACAGCGCACAGGGTGCGATCACGGCCCAGACGTTGCGCGCGTCGGTGATGGCCAGCCACGCCAGCGCCACGCTGGCGGCCAAGGTGATGAACGCGCCCCGACCGACGGTGCGCACCAGGCCCAGCCGAGGCAGCCAGCGGCGGGCCAGCAAGGTGCCGAGGATGAATGAGGCGGACAGCGCGCACATCCAGATGCCGGCCGAGCCGGGAGCAATGCCGAGCACGCCGATCAGCACAAAGCCCGCGCTGGCCAGGAAGACATAGACCCCGACATAGCTGCTGGCTGCCAGCAGCGACCAGCTCAGGAACGCCGGGTTTCTCAGCAAGCGGCCGAGCTGGCGCAGCAGCGGCCGCAGCCGGGTGGCGTCGCGGTGGCGGTTCAGTGCGGTTTCCGGCAGGCGCCAGGCCACCAGCGCCATCAGGCCTGCAGCAAACAGGCCCATCACCGCCACCGCGGCGCGCCAGCCAAAGGCGGCCACAAGGACGCCGCCCAGCAGTGGGCTGGCGATGGCCAGGAAGCCCAGCCCACCGACCGCTCGGGCCATGACCATACCGCCGGCCTCGGGCTCGTACAGGTCACGCACCATGGCGCGGGCGCAGACCACGGCAGCCGACATCGCCGCGCCCTGCAGCACCCGCCAGGCCACGACCAGCATCACGCTGCCCGCCAGCGCAGCGCCGATGCTGGCCACGGTGTACAGCGCCAGGCCCAGCAGCAGCACTGGCCGACGGCCCACACGGTCGGCCACCGGGCCCCAGACCAGCTGGGCCAGGCCGAAGGCCAGGATCAGCGCCGACATGGTCAGCTGCGCCGGCGCCATCGTCGCGCCCAGGTCGGCCGCCAGCGCAGGCAGCGCGGGCAGCATCAGGTCGGTCGTGACGGGCTGCAAACCCAGCAACAGCGCCAGCATCAGCGCGGCCAGGCCCGGCGAGACCTGGGCCACCGCGCGCACGGGCACGGCGCCCGAGACAGCGTTCACTAGAACTTCTCGTCCGCGCGCAGGTAGCGCCACTGGCCCACCGGCAGCTTGCCCAGGTTGATGCTGCCGATGCGCACCCGCTTCAGGCCCAGCACGTCCAGCCCGACCAGCTCGCACATGCGGCGGATCTGGCGTTTGCGGCCCTCGCGCAGCACAAAGCGCAGCTGGTCTTCATTGGCCCAGCTCACACGCGCGGGCTTCAGGCGCACGCCGTCCAGCTCCAGGCCATGCTGCAGCAGCGCCATCTGGTCGGCCGGGAAGGGGCCAGGGTACTGGTTGTGCACCCGCACCAGGTATTCCTTCTCGACCCGGCTGTCCTCGCCAATCAGTTGCTTGGCAATGCGCCCGTCCTGGGTCAGCACCAGCAGGCCGGTGGAATCGATGTCGAGCCGGCCGGCCGGCGCAAGACCCCGGTGCTGGCCGTGGTGGAAGCGCTGGGGCGACTTGTCTTCGGCCCAGCGCTTGTCGGCCTGTACCAGCACGCTGGCGGGGTGGTGGCCGTCTTCGGCCTGGCCAGAGACGAAACCGATGGGCTTGTGCAGCAGGATGGTCACGCGCAGCGCCTGCTGGCTGCGGGCGATCTCGTCGACTCGGATCTGCACACCGGGCTGAACGCGCTGACCCAGCACGGCGGGCTGGCCGTTGACCAGCACCCAGCCGGCCTCGATCCATTCATCGGCCTCGCGGCGTGAGGCGATGCCTTGCTCGGCCATGACCTTGGACAGGCGCACGCCGTCGGCGCAGGCGTCGGCATTCGGCGCCTGAGCAGCGGCGGGCCTGGCGTCCTGGCGAGGCGGCCGGGGCTGCGGGTCGTGGCGGCGGGGCGGGCTGGGGGGGCGGGGAGGGCGATGGTCGTGCATATCGGTTCACAGAGTGGCCGGCGCGTGGGCAGCCAGGCAGGGAGGAGGCCTTCAGCGGCCACGCAGGAACAAGCGGTCAAGCTCCTTGCTGCTGATCTGGCGCCAAGTCGGTCGGCCATGGTTGCATTGGTCGGCACGTTCGGTGGTTTCCATGTCGCGCAGCAGGGCGTTCATCTCGGCCAGACCCAGGAGGCGGTTGGCGCGCACGGCACCGTGGCAGGCCATGGTCGCCAGCAACTCGTCGCGGGCGCGCTGCACGATGCGGCTGGCGTCGCCATGGCCCAGCTCGGCCAGCTCGGCCAGCACGGCGCGGGCCAGCGCCACCGGGTCGGCGTCGGGCAGGGCTGCGGGCCGCGCCCGCACCGCCAGCACGCCGGGCGACAGCGGGGCCACGTCCAGCGCCAGCGCGGCCAGCGTATCGGCATGCATCTCGGCGGTGGCCAGTTCGGTCGCGGTGGCGGCAAAGGTGGCAGGGATCAACAAGGGCTGGACCGCCAGTTGCTCGCCGCCCAGCGCGGTTTTCAGCCGCTCGTAGACGATGCGCTCATGCGCGGCATGCATGTCGACGATGACCAGGCCCAGGGCGTTCTCGGCCAGGATGTAGGCCCTGCCCAGCTGGGCCAGCGCCCGGCCCAGCGGCCAGACCGGGGCTTCGGGCGCTGCGGTAGCGGCAGTCGCGGCGGTCGGCGCCATGGCGCTGGCGGGCAGCGGCGCGGCTGCCACAGTGCCCCAGCGCGGTGCCGGCTCATGTGCATACAGCACGGCCAGATCCTGCAGCCCCAGCGAGGTCTGATGACCCAGCGGCGCGGGCGCAGGCGCCAGGTTGGGCGGCAGCGGCTTCGCCGAAAGGCCGTTGAAATCATTTGGCAGATCGTCAAACGAGGCCGCGCTCAAGCCCGGCGCGGGCAGCGTCGCGCGCGACTCGGCCAGCGCGTCCTGCACCGCATGGCGCACCGCCTGATGCACTTCGCGCCCATCGCGAAAGCGCACCTCGATCTTGGTCGGGTGGACGTTGACATCGACGCGCAGCGGATCGATCTGCAGCATCAGCACATAACAGGGCTGGCGGTTGCCATGCAGCACATCGTCATAGGCCGAGCGCGCGCCGTGGGCCACCTGCCGGTCACGCACGAAGCGGCCGTTGACATACACATACTGCTGGTCGGCACGGGCGCGGGCGGCGTCGGGCAGGCCCACCCGCCCGCGCAGCATCACACCGCCGCCGGCAGCGGCATGCGCCGGCAGCGGCCGGCTCTGGACGATGAAATCGGGGCCCAGCACGTCGGCGATGCGCTGCTCGGTGCTGGCGCGGCGCCACTGCGCCACCAGCCGGCCCTCATGCCAGACGGCAAAACCGACCTCGGGACGGGCCAGTGCATGGCGGCGCACGGCCTCCAGGCCATGGGCCAGTTCGGTCGCGTCGGTCTTCAGGAACTTGCGGCGGGCCGGGGTGGCGAAGAACAGCTCGAGCACCTCCACACTCGTGCCCACGGCGCGGGCGGCGGGCTGCAGTTCGCCCGATCGGGCGTCCAGCCGCATGGCATGGGCCGCTTCGGCCGTGCGGCTGGTGATGGCCACCTCGGCC
>JANOWE010000058.1:0-4575 GCA_031417735.1 Betaproteobacteria bacterium | reverse complement strand
TGGTCAACGCCGACGGCTCGCTGGGCGAGCGCAACGACCTGGTGTGCGCGTCGATCGAACACAAGATGGGCATCCACGGCAGCGCCACCGCGGTAATGTCCTTCGGTGAGGGCGCCGGCGCTGTTGGCTGGCTGGTCGGCCAGCCGAACCAAGGCCTGGCCTGCATGTTCACGATGATGAACCACGCCCGGCTCAACGTCGGCCTGGAAGGCGTGGCGATCTCCGAGCGCGCCTACCAGCAGGCCCGCGGCTTCGCGCTCGACCGGGTACAGGGCAAGACGCTGGGTCGCGCGGGCGAACCCAGCAAGACCATCATCGGCCACCCCGATGTGCGCCGCATGCTGATGGACATGAAGGCCCGCATCGAGGCGATGCGCGCGCTGGCCTACTACGCTGCCGGTCTGATGGACCGAGCCCAGGGTCATGAGGACCAGGCGATGCGGCACGGCGCGCAGGCGCTGGTCGACCTGTTGATTCCCGTGGTCAAGGGCTGGTGCACCGAGAGCGCGCTGGCCATCACCTCGAACGGCGTGCAAGTCCATGGCGGCATGGGTTTCATCGAAGAGACCGGCGCCTCGCAGCACCTGCGTGATGCCCGCATCACGACGATCTACGAAGGCACCACCGGCATCCAGGCCAATGACCTGGCAGGCCGCAAGCTGGCGCGCGACGGCGGCGCCGCCATGAAGCGGCTGATATCGACAATGGCCGACGACGTCGTCCTGATTGGCGGGCACGGCGACGCCACGCTCGATGCCATCACCGCCGCATTGACGGGCGGATTGCGGGCGCTGGTCGAGGCCACCGACGCGCTGCTCGCGGCGACGCCGCGCGAGGCGGCCGCCGGCGCCGTGCCCTACCTGAAGCTGTGTGGCACGGTGATCGGTGGCTGGTTGATGGTCCGTCTGGCCGATGCCGCGACCACCCAGCTGGCGCGCGGCGGCGCCGACGTCGATTTCCTGTCCGCCAAGCGCATCACCGTCCACCACTATGCGCTGCATGTGCTGCCGGAGGCCGGCGCGCTGCGCGACGCGGTGCTGCATGGCGCCGTCACGACGCTGGGCTTGAGCGAGGCGCAGTTCTAGCATCGGAAGCCGTCTCCGGCACTGGACGTCGGACCACAAGCGAACCCTGGGAGACCGCCATGAACGACATGAATGGCCACGACATCGAAGACCTGCAGGTGGGCATGCGCGCCACCTTCTCGAAGACCATCACCGAGGCCGACATCGTGCTGTTTGCCGGTGTTTCGGGAGACAACAATGCCGTGCACATCAACGAGGAGTTCGCGGCCACCACCCGCTTTGGCGGCCGCATCGCCCACGGCTTCCTGACGGCCAGCGTGATCTCTGCGGCGGTGGCGAATCGCCTGCCCGGGCCGGGCACGATCTACCTCAGTCAGCAACTCAATTTCCGCGCGCCAGTGCGTCCGGGCCAGACGGTGCATGCCAGTGTGAGCGTCAGCGCGATCGACCTGGCGCGTCGCCGCGTCACGCTGGACACGGTCTGCCGCGTCGGCGACACAGTCGTGATCGACGGCCAGGCGATGGTGATGACGACCTCGTCCGCCAAGCGGGTTGCCGCGTATGCGGTTGCGGAAGCCTTGCAGCCAACCACGACCTAGTGTAGTGCGCCATAAATAACGGAACTTATATTTTGAGATGACCTCTACCTCATACAGGAGGTCAGTGCCATGCGAGTTGCCAAGCCAATCCAGTTGAGTTCCGAAGATGATCGGCGTCTGAGGATTCTTGCCAAGCGCAAGCGAGTTGAGGCCCGTATTCAGATGCGCGCGCGCATGGTGCTGATGGCTGCTGCGGGCATGTCCGACAAAGACATCGCCCAGAAGCTCGACACCGATCGTCGAGTTGCCGCACGTTGGCGCGCACGCTTTCTGGTTGCCGGCGTTGGCGGACTGCTGCAAGACGCGGCCCGCCCGGGGCGTCCGCGCACGGCGCGCGAGACAAGCAACGTGGCAGAGGTGGTTCGCATCACGCTTGAGCAAACACCCGCAGGCGCTACTCACTGGAGCACGCGTACTCTGGCCAAACACCTGGGAACCAGTGCAACGGCGGTGGCCCGCATCTGGCGTGATCACGGCCTCAAGCCACATCGGGTCGAGTCGTTCAAACTCTCCAATGACCCGCGCTTTGTCGAGAAGCTCGAAGACATCGTCGGCCTGTATCTCGACCCGCCCGCGCAAGCGCTGGTGCTTTGCTGCGACGAGAAGACGCAGATCCAGGCGCTTGACCGCACGCAACCGGGTCTGCCGCTAAAACGCGGGCGTGGCACGACGATGACGCATGACTACAAGCGAAACGGTGTGACGACTCTGTTCGCCGCACTCAACGTACTCACGGGCAAGGTGTTGTCGATGACCGATCAACTCCATCGGCATCAGGAGTGGTTGAAGTTTCTCAAGACGATTGATCGCAAGACACCCAAGAAGAAGGAACTGCACCTCATCGTCGACAACTACGCCACACACAAGCACCCGGAAGTCCTGACTTGGTTGGCAAAGCATCCGCGCTTTCACATGCACTTCACGCCCACGAGTTCTTCGTGGCTCAACATGGTCGAACGGTTCTTTCGCGACATCACGGACAAACGCATCCGACGCGGTGTATTCACCAGCGTGCCCGATCTGGAGGAGGCCATCAACGAATACATCGCCGTGCACAACGCACAGCCAAAACCATTCATCTGGACCGCCAAAGCAAGCGACATCCTCGCCAAGGTGACCCGTGCTCGCGCGGCGCTAAATAAGTGCAGTTCTAATTGACGCACCACACTAGGACGGCGGCGCTGAGCGACGTAGGAGCGCGCCGGGGCTGACGTCCGGCGTTGGTCAGCCTGGCACGTAACCCGCCTCGACAACCGCCGTCTCCATGGTCACGCGCGGTCTTCGGTGGTCTCGACGCGCACGCGATGGCTGGCGAGATCCTCGAGCTGGTGCAGAGATCAGGTTCGACCTTGCCACGGTGGTAGGGTCAAGTGAAGATGTGGCAGTCCCTGCTGCGTGAAGGGTGTTCCGGTGCGATTCCCTTGACATTCCCAGGATGGAAAGCTTGAAACTGTCCGCACATGCAATCCTCGGCCTGGCAAATGCACGGTGAATGCCTTGCAAGCGGGCCGCAACCCTTTCCGCACACCATGAACGCTGTCATTGCACCCATCTTCAAGCCAGGCGCGCTGCTCGACTGGAGCCTGCCCATCGAAGGCATGACCTGCGCATCGTGCGTGGGGCGCGTCGAGCGCGCCTTGCAGAGGATGCCCGGCGTCGTCGAAGCCAGCGTGAACCTGGCGACCGAGGCGGCCAGCGTTCGGTCGGCACCGGGCATTGGCCTGGCGGACCTTCGCTTGGCGATCGAGAAGGCGGGTTACACGGTCGGCGAAAGCAGTGTGACGCTGACCATCGACGGCATGACCTGCGCCTCCTGCGTTTCTCGCGTCGAGAAGGCCCTGCTGCGTGTGCCGGGTGTGGTGCGGGCCGAGGTCAACCTGGCCACCGAGTCGGCGTCCGTCACGCTGGCCACTCGCCAGATCGACGAGGCGGCGCTTGTGGCGGCCGTGGACCGCGCTGGCTATGTGGCACGGCCGCGGCACGCCGAGTCTGCGTCGGGCAGCGGGGTGGACGTCGGTGCCGGCACTGCGACCCGGCGATCTTCGGAATGGTGGCCCGTCGCGGTCGCGGCGGCCCTCTCGGCGCCGCTGGTGCTGCCGATGATCGGCCTGCTGTTCGGCCAGCACTGGATGCTGCCCGGCTGGATTCAACTTGCGCTCGCCACCCCCGTGCAGTTCTGGCTTGGCGCGCGCTTTTACCGCGCGGGGTGGAAGGCCCTCAGAGCCGGCAGCGGCAACATGGACTTGCTGGTCGCCCTGGGCACCAGTGCCGGCTATGGCCTGAGCCTGGTGCAACTGCTGCGCTATGGCAACCAGAGCATGCAGTTGTACTTCGAAGCCTCGGCCGTCGTCATCACGCTGGTGCTGCTGGGCAAGTGGATGGAAACGCGGGCCAAGCGCCAGACCACCGAGGCGATCCGGGCGCTGAATGCATTGCGCCCGGAGACCGCCCGCGTGCGCAGGAACGGTGCCGACACCGAGGTACCCGTCACGCAGGTTCGCGTCGGCGACCTCGTGGTCGTGCGCCCCGGCGAGCGCCTGCCGGTGGACGGACAGGTGGTGGAAGGCAGCAGCGACGTCGATGAATCGCTGATCACGGGTGAGAGCCTGCCGGTGGCCAAGCACGTGGGCGCCAAGGTCACCGGCGGCGCGGTCAACGGCGAAGGCCTGTTGGTGGTGAAAACGACCGCGGTGGGTGCCGAATCGACGCTGGCGCGCATCGTGCGACTGGTCGAATCGGCACAGGCCAAAAAGGCGCCCATCCAGCGCCTTGTGGACCGGGTGAGTGCGGTCTTCGTGCCGGTGGTGATCGTCATCGCGCTGGTCACCGTATTGGGCTGGGGTTTGAGCACCGGCAACTGGGAAGCGGCCATCCTGAACGCAGTGGCGGTGCTGGTGATCGCCTGCCCCTGCGCTTTGGGCCTGGCCACGCCGACGGCCATCATGGTGGGC
>JANOWE010000057.1:0-23908 GCA_031417735.1 Betaproteobacteria bacterium | reverse complement strand
GTGATCAAGACCGCCGACTGGCTGATCGACATGGGCCCCGAAGGCGGCGCCGGTGGCGGCCGGGTGCTGGTGGCCGGCACGCCCGAGCAGGTGGCTGATTGCGAAGAGAGCTTTACCGGGCGCTTCCTGCGGCCATTGCTGGCGCTGCAGGCCCCCGCGCGATGCGTGCCGGCGGCGAGGCCACACCCGCGGGCTTCGGGCTGACACTGACCCGGTCTCGCCCACCGGTCTTGGACGCGTACAAGGCCGCGTCGGCGCGGTCGAGCAAGGCGGTCGGGCTGTCGCCGGCCTGGAATTCGGCCACGCCCAGCGAGATGGTGACGCGCGTGATCACGTCCTCCTGACCCTTGCGGCGGATTCGGCTGGCGGCCACGGTGGCGCGAATCCTTTCGGCCAGCTGTCGCGCTTCGTCCAAGGTGATGGCCGGTATCAGCACGGCAAACTCTTCACCGCCCACGCGTGCGGACATCACGGGCTCGGCCACCAAGGTCTTGAGCACCTGGGCCACGGCGCGCAGCACCTGGTCACCAAAGCCGTGTCCGAAGCTGTCGTTGATCTGTTTGAAGTTGTCCAGGTCGGCCATCAGCATGCAGGGCAGGGTCAAGCCAGGCACCAGTTCGGCGGCAGTCAGGCAGGCGGCCAGGCGCTGGTCGAAGGCGCGGCGGTTGGCCAGGCCGGTCAGGGCGTCGGCCATCGATTCCTCGCGCGCCCGACGCACCTCGTCGCGCAGGCCATCGATCTCGCGCTGGCTCTGCGCCAGCTTGTGCTGCAGGCGCGACATCGAGTCCTGCATCTGCTGGGTGTGGCTGATCAGGTCGCTCAGCATCTCTGGCGAGCCTTCGGTCTGGCCCTGCTGGCTGGCCTGGGCCAGCGAGGCGGCGGCCTTCTCCAGCGTGTGACCATAGCGCGCGGTCTGGTCGTTGGCCAGTGCCGCCGAGGCCGAGACGCCGCCGATGAGCTGATTCAGCCCATCGCTGACTCGGGTGGCCGCACCGGGGTCGAAATCGGCCACATGGCGGCGGTACAGGGCCTCGGTCGCGGCCTCGTCCAGCGTGCCATGGCGCGCCAGGTGCTTGTCCACGTCGTGGCGCAGCGGCGAACTGGCGTCCGCCACATAGGCGTACCAGACGGCATAGCTCAACGGATGAAGTGCCGCTGCCTGCCTGGACATCATGGGCAGAGCCAGCCGCAGCAACACCGTGCTGCGCTCGGGCGATTCGTGGTACTGCATCTGGTTCCTCGGCGGCAACGCACAGCCCGACCATCGTCCCCAACAAGGGCGGGAGGGTGTACCTGTGTTTTGTCGGACGTTGGCGCGGGCACTGGAGTGCCGCGTTGGGCCAGGCCGCGGCTCCAGCCCGGGTGGACGTGACAAGCATCACAGCGCCCAGTCACGGGCCGCCAGCCCTGAGCCGCCTGGGTGCGCGGCCAGCGCCAGAAACGGCAAAGCCGGGCAAGCCCGGCTTTGTGGGTTGCTGCGGCAGGGCCCGCGGGCCCGCGCGTCGGTCAGCTCAGGTGGCCGTTGATCAGCTTGGTCATCTCGAACATCGAGACCTGGGGCTTTTCGAAGATCACCTTGAGCTTGGCGTCGGCGTTGATCATGGTGCGCTTGGCTTCATCTTGCAGCTTGTGCTTCTTGATGTATTCCCAGATCTTGCGCGTGACCTCCGTACGCGGCACCGGCTGGGCACCGATGACAGCGGCCAGCGCGGCGCTGGGGGTCATGGGCTTCATGAAGGCGGCGCTGGGCGCTCGCTTCTTGGCCGGCGCGGCCGTCGTGGTTGCAGCCTTCGTGGCCGGGGCGGCCTTCTTCGCAGTTGCCATTGTGTTTCTCTCCATCTTGAGGGGTAGGTTGCCGAGGGCTGGGTCGGGGGCTGCATGCGCCCACGCTTCTCTCGCTGCCGACGGCGCTGCCAATGGTAATGCCCAGCCATGGCGCCGAGAAGCTATTTACCCTCGGCGACCGCGCTTTGGCGCCGGTGCCGGCAGCGTTTTGTCGGCTGCTGACGTCACGGCGGCATGGCCACAAGCAGGGCACAAGCCGGGACGCCGTGACGGGCGGGCCTGAGAACAGCCTGCGTGGCGGCCTGACAGGCGGTCGGCGGTATGCTTGCGGCCCATGACGCTGATCATCCGTTGGCTGTTGCTGGCCGCCGCCCTGCTGCTGGTGGCCCATCTCTACCCTGGCGTGCGCGTGAGCAGCTTTGGCTCAGCCATGATCGCCGCCCTGGTGCTGGGGCTGCTGAACACGCTGGTGCGGCCGCTGCTGGTGTTGCTGACCTTGCCGGTCACGCTGCTGACCATGGGCCTGTTCCTGTTCGTCATCAACGCGCTGATGTTCTGGTCAGCGGCTGAGGTCTTGTCGGGGCTGAGCGTCACAGGCTTTGGCGCGGCCCTGGTCGGTTCCTTGATCTACAGCCTGTGCGGCATGGTCATCGACGTGGCGATGGAGCGCTTTGCGCCACAGCAATCGCTGTAGCGCGCGCTCAGTCTGCCGGCTCGTTGCCGCTGCTGCGCCCGCCTCGGGCCTGGCGCTGCTCGGCCAGCAGTTCACGGCGCTGGCCTTGCAGGTCACGCAGGCGCGCGTCAATCACCGATAGTTCGATGAAATCGGTCTGCACCCGGCCACTTCGGGCCAGTTGCTGGCCAGCGCGCAAACGGTCGACGGCACCCCGCAGATTGCCCAGCGCGGCTTCGGACTCGGCCTGGGCGCGCACGGCACGCAGGGTCTGGCCCAGGCGTTCTGAAGTCTGCGACACCAGCAGCCAGGCCAAGGCGTCGTCGCGGTGGTCGCTGAGCCAGACCATCAGCTGGTCGCTGCCAGCCCGCCACTGCACGGGGTCGTTGCTGGCCAGGGCCACCCGCGCGCGCAGCAGCAGGGCGGCGCGGCTGCGGTCGCTGCTGTCGGTGGCCAGCCACCGGGCGGCTGCGCCGGCGTCGCTCCGGGCCAGGGCCAGTTCGGCCTGCAACTGGTTCACCGCCCGGTGCAGTTCCGGCTCACTGCCCTCAGGCAGGCCCGCGACCAGTGCGGACAAGCCCTGCGCGGTGCGCTGCGCGCGTTCATGGTCACGCAGCTGGCTGGACGCCAGCGCCGCGGCAGTCAGTGCCGCCAGCTTGTCGGCCAGTGACGCACCGGCCTGGGCAGCACGCAGATCAAGGTCTTGCAGGCGGTGCAGGGCCTGTGTGGACGGGTCCATCAGCGCCCGCGCGCGGGCCTGCATCAGGCCATGCAGCAAAGGGGCCGGGGGCGCCGCCAGGCTGCCGCCGACCGCCTCAACGCGTTGGCGTGCCTCGCCGATGCGGTCCACTGTCAGCGGGTGGCTGCGCAGATAGGGGTAGCCACCGCTGTCGTTGACGCGGTTGGCATGGTCGAGCTTGTCGAACATGCCCACCATGCCCTGAGACGCAAAGCCGGCGCCGGCCATCAGGGTGAAACCATTGCGGTCGGCCTCACGCTCCATGTCGCGCGAGAAATTGAGCTGGCCCTGAATCATGGCCGCCTGGCCACCGGCAATGGCGGCCTGCGCGATGTCGGGGTTGGCGCTGCGGCTGGCCGCCAGAATGCCCAGCAGCATGGCCGCCAGGCCCAGGGTGCTGTTGCGCGCCGACGCCGCCACGCTGCGTGCAATGTGGCGCTGGGTGACGTGAGACAACTCATGCGCCAGCACCGAAGCCAGCTCGTCGGGCGTGCTGGTCAGCGCCATCAGGCCCAGGTGCACGCCCACATAGCCCCCCGGCAGGGCAAAGGCATTGACGCTGCGGTCGCGCACCAGAAACACCTCGTACGGGAACAGCATGGCGGTGTCCACGCCGATGTCGCCCCGTGTGCGCGAGGCCTTCACCAAAGGCTCCCACAGGCTGCGCAGGTAGTCCAGCAGCACCGGGTCGTCCAGGTAGTCGGGGTCGGGCCGGATCTCGCGCATGATCTGCTCGCCAACGCGTTTTTCCTGGCTCAGGCTGAAGTCGTCGGAGGCTGACTCGCCCAACGCGGGCAGCCGCACCTGGGCCTGCAGCGGCGAGGTGGCTGACAGTGCCACCGCGGCGGCCAGCAGCGCGCAGTGCCAGCGGGGGCTGCGCGCCGGCGCTGTGGGCGCGGTGGGCGCTGCGCGCGCTGCAGGCGAAGAAGGATGGGCGTGCATAGGTCGGGGCCGGGTCCGATCAGGGCTCGCCGTGTGACGGGCCGGCTCTATGATCGCACCGCTTGTTTGCCGGCATGTGTCGCCGCATGTTGCCCCTGTCAAGACCTTGCCCGCGCCGTGACCCGGCCGGCCTCACGACATGAATTCGCCCCTGACCCATTTCGACAGCCAAGGCCAGGCCCACATGGTGGACGTGGCGGCCAAGACCGAAACCCACCGCGTGGCCGTGGCCACCGGCCTGATCCGCATGCAGCCCGCCACGCTGGCCCTGATCAGCCAGGGCCAGGCCAAGAAGGGCGACGTGATCGGCATCGCCCGCATCGCCGCGATCCAGGCCGCCAAGCGCTGCGCCGAGCTGATTCCGCTGTGCCATCCGCTGCCATTGACCCGCGTGGCGGTGTCGTTCGAACTCGACGACGCGGCCAGTGCCGTGCACATCACCGTGCAGGCCGAAACCCTGGGCCGCACCGGCGTGGAGATGGAAGCGCTGACCGCCGTGCAGATCGGCCTGCTGACGATCTACGACATGTGCAAGGCCGCCGACCGGGGCATGGTGATGGACGGCGTGCGTCTGCTGGAAAAACGCGGCGGCAATTCTGGCCAGTGGCAGGCCGTTGGCCCGGCCAGCGTTGCGGCCACCAACCCGGCCGCCTGAGCCCCAGCGCCAGGGCGATCAGGGCTGACGCGACGCGGCAACAAACTCACGCCAGTCATGCGCCGCCTGGGGCGACTGGCAGGGGAACACCGTGCTGTCCGGCACGTCACAAGCGCTGAAGAACGGCTGCGCTTCGGGGTGGTTGAAGTCGCGCAGGCGCTGGGCCAGGGTCAGCGCCAGGTCGGTGTGGCCCTGCTCTTCCAGGTAGCGCGCCCAGGCGATCATCAGCCGTGTGTCCAGCAAGGCGTGCGTGGTGCGCGCCATGCCCAGCGCCTTGGACGCTGCCGGCACGGCATTGGTCGCCGCCGCGTAGTCGGCGTGGTGGGCAAAGAACAGGCTGCGCTGACCTTGTGCAATGCGCAGTTCCAGCGTGCCGGGCGACTGTGAATAGATCATCGCCACGCGCCAGTAGTCGAGCATGGCCATGCAGCCGCCGGCCAGCATCAGCGCTCCGACCCAGGCACCCAACGGCCTGGCCTGGCGTGCGGACGCCCCGGCGCTGGTGTCGACCGGCGTGGGCAGCGTCGACGCCTGACCAGGCGGTGTGGCCGGCAGCCCCAGCATCCAGCCCCAGACAAAAGCCGCCGGCAGCAGAAAATAGGCATACCACAGCGGGTACTCGACCAGACTGTGCAGGCCCACCAGCAAGACCATCATCAGCGCCGAACGGCCCAGTGCGCCGGCCATCGCCGGGGCAACCCAGGCGCGGCGGGCCGCGCGCCACAGCGCCCAGCCCAGCAGGCCCAGCACCAGGCCGGCCAGCGGCAGACCCAGCTCCACGGCCAGTTGCAGCGGCAGGTTGTGGCTGTTGTCGAAAAACGCGGTCGGCCGGTGCGCGAAGGGCGTCAAGGTCCAGGCGATGTTGAACTCGCCGAAGCCAACGCCGGTCCAGGGCCTGGCCATCACCATCTCCCAGACGTTGTGCCAGATGTTCAGCCGCGAGTTGGGACTGCCGCCCTCACCCATGCCCCCGCCTTCGAGCCTTGCGCCGGCGCCCAGCGCCTGCTGGCCGAACTCGGCCAGTAAGGCCATCAGCACATAGGCCAGTGCATAGACCAGCGGCGTGGCCACCAGCAAGCGCCTGGACAGGGGCGACAAGCGGCGGTCGAGCAGGCCCCACAGCAACAGCAGCAACAGGCCCGCGGCGCCGGTGCGCGAAGCGCTGAGCTCGACCGCCAGCACCAGCCAGACCATGGCAGACCAGAGCAGCACTGGCGCCAACCACGGCGCACCCAGCCGCATCGCCACGCGCTGCGGCCAGCGCAGCTCGCACAAGGCCACCAGTGCCACCAGCGCCCACAACAACAGGCTGCACAAGTGGTTGGGCTGGCGCAGGTTGCCCACCGCCCGGCCCGGCACGCCGCTGTGCGCGACCAGGCTGCCGTTGGCCCAGTCTGGCGCAAACACCTGCACCAGGGCCACGGCGCCGCCCACCAGACCGGCCAGTAGCACAGCCACAAACACGGCGCCAAGCACCGACACGGAACGGGCCTGCCGGGCTGTGGCGGCGCCGGCGGCCACCAATGCCGCCGCGCAGGCCAGCAGGGCGATGGCCACCAGACCGAGCGAGCGAGGCAAGTCGCCCGCCACCACCGACCAGGCCGCCGACAGTGCCACCAAGGCGATGGCGCCGAGCAAGGACATCGCCGGTCGCCACACCAGGCCCGGTGCCAGCAACACCAGCCACAGCCCCCAGGCCACCACTGCCAGGCACTGGTTCAGCAACGTGGCCGAGGGCGCGAGCTGAAAGGCAATCTGGGTCGGCAGCACGGCGGCCAGCGCCGCACCAAGCAGCCACAAAGGGTCTGGCCTAGCGAAATCGTTCGAGCAGACGCTTGTTGTCGGCAAATGACTGACCTGCATCGTTGACATTGGCGCGGGGGGTGTCGTATTCGAGGCGCAGATTGTCGTCGGTGGACAGCCAGGCCCTGGGCTCGATGCCGACCTCGGTCAGAAACCTGTCCACCGACGCTGGCTTGAGCAAGCTGTCGGTCGCCAGCTGCTCGGGGTCACGCCCCACAAGAGTCAGGGTCTTGGCCAGCGCGGCGCGGTCTCGGAGGGCCTGCATGGCTCGTGAATCGGGTTCGGCGCGTTCGGCCGCATTGGTCGCCACCAGAATGCCCTGAGAGCCCATCAGGTACAGCGAGACATGGCGGAACTCGGACCGCAGGGTGGCCATGATGTGCAGCAGATCGGTCGGGTTCAACCGGTGCATCTGCATCCATTGCTGCAGCACACCATCGGGTTTCATGCGCTGCCGCGCCAGTTGGTAGAACTGCTGGCTGTACAGGGACGCCGCACCGGCGAACCAGATCGAGGTGATCTCCAGGCTGATCACGTCATAGCGCTCGCGGCTGAGCAGCAGCAGATTGCGACCGTCGGTGTAGTGCATGCGCACGCCGGGCGCGTGCGAGGCGCCCAGGTTGACGTTGCCGAAGTGCTGGTCCGCCAGGCGAACAATGTCGCGGCTGATTTCGGCCACGTCGACTTGTTCAAACCCGGCTTCGTGGAAGACCCGCGTGGTCACCCCGGTGCCATAGCCGATGACCAGGGCACGATCTCGCGCGGGCTGGTGCAACAGCGGCGCGAGGGCAAATCCGACCTGCGCCTGCATCTCGCCGCCCTGGGCGTTGCTGCCCTGGAACTTGCCGTTGGTCAACAGCGTGAGGTTCGGGCCTTGAGGCGTGTCGATTTTGGCCACCGTGGTCAAGCCACCGTCGATGCTTTCGGCATGGTCTATCACCTGGCCCCACTGCTGGGCCACGAAGTAGACATTGGCGCCGGAGCTCAGGCGGTCGTAGTCGAGCCGGGTCTGCGAACTCAACAGCAGCGCCGCCGCCACGCCCGACGCCGCCAGCGGCGTGGGCCAGCGCGGGCAATGCCCCGCGAGCATGGCCAGGACCAAGACCAGGAGCGCCAGCGCAAAGCCACCCAGGGCCACCGCCTGTGACGCGCCCATGCCGCCCAGCCAGGGCAGCAGCACGAAGCCGAACAACAGCACGCCAGCGATGTTGCCGGCGGTGTTCACGGCCGCACCCATGCCCAGCCAGAAGGTGCCGGTCTGGCCTGCCCGGCCTGGCGCAGCCGAGGTGACGATGTCCATGGCCATCACGTAGGCCGCGCCAATGAACAGCGTAGGCGGCACCATCAGCAGGCTGCAGACCAGGCCACGCACCACCTCACGCGAGGCAAAGCTGCGCGCGGCCGCATAGTCCGCAAAGCTGCCGAAGTAATCGGGAATGCTGTTCCACATCAACCCGCCCAGGGCCACGCTGCAAGACAGGCCGAGCAACATCAGAATCAGCGCCGTCAACGGCGACATGGCCGCCGACAGCAACACCCGCCGCGCCAGTTCCCCACCCAGCGACAGGCCCACCAGAAAGGTCGCCACCATCAGACCAAAGGCATAGACGCTGTTGCCGGCCACGATGGACAGCAGGTGCACGTACACCACCTCCAGGCCCCGCGACAGCACGCCGCCCACGCCCAGCGCAAGCAGCGCGATGTTGCGGGCCGAGCCCGACCAGGGTGGATGAAGTGGCGCCTGAAGCTGCAGCTCTGGCGTGGCCACCGACGCCGGCAAGACCCGTTTGGCCAGTTCCAGCGCGCCCAGCGCCACCAGCAGGTTCAGCAGGGCCGCGACCAGGGTCGTGCCCTTGGCGCCGACGGTGGGAATCACCGCATAGGCCGCCAGCAGCGCACCCAGGGCCGCACCACCGGTGTTGGCAAAGTACAACCAGGCCACGCGCGTACCGAGCCGGCCCGCCGCCGAACCCGTGGCCTGGGCGAGCAGTGGCAGGGTGGTGCCCATCAACACGGTGGGCACCAGCAGCACCAAGGCGCCCAGAGCCACCCGCAGGGCCAGCAGTTGCGGCGCGTCGGGCGCCATGCCGCCGGCCAGCGCCACATAGGCCGACTGGATCAGCCCGAACAACTGCGGCGTGGCCACGCAGTACACCGCGATGAACACCTCGACAAAGGCGTAGACCACCAGTGGACGGCGCAAACGACCGGCCAGCACGCCGCCGATCAGCGAGCCGATGGCCATGCCGCCGAGGAAGGTGGCCAGCACGGTGAAAGTGGCGGTGGCCGTGCTGCCGAAGATCAGCGCCAGTTCCTTGGCGAACAGCACCTGGTAGACCAGGGCGGCCATGCCCGAGACGAAGAACATGGCGCCCGCGCGAAGCAGCAGGCCTGAGCTGTATGCCGCAGCGCCGGCTTCAGGTGTGGCCACCGGCACAGGCTGCGCGCCAGGATCAACACGCAAGATTTGAGCAAATCGCGCCATCCAGCCGCATTGCAGCGCCACGGCCAGGAATGTCCATGCCAGCAACACCTGGCACAACCAGGGCTGGGCGATGAACTGCTCGATGCCCAGTCGCAGCGCCAGCACCCACAGCAGCCAGGTGCCAAAGCCCAGCCCGACTACGCCACGCCGGGCCCGCCAGGTCACGCCCGTACTGCACAAGGCCAGCGCGCCCAGCACAAAGGGCACCGCCACCACCAGGTCGATCAGGTAGTGCTCACCAAGATAGAGCGTGGCCACTGCCGTGAGACAGGTCACGCCGACCATGATCAGCCGGCTCCACCAGACGGTGCCGGTGCGCCACCACAGAATCGTTGCCGCCAGGCACCAGCCGAAATGCATAGACGGCATGCCATTGCGCGGAAACGGCGGCACCAGTGGATAACCCAAAGACACCTCGCCGGCCTCGCGCAGTCGGCTCAAATATTGGTCGCTGCCAAACACGTACTTTGGCCCGGTGATCGGGAACAGGTGGTAGGCCAGCACGGCGCAAACCGTCAACCCCACCCAGGCCAACAGCGCTGTGGCCACATGGGCTGGCCTTTGCCGCAGTTGCCGCAGCGCCACCGACAAGAACAGCAATGGCGTGAGGCCATAGGCCACCTTGGCCATGGTGGCCAACAAGGGCCGGTCTTCGACCCACGAGATCAGACCGGCGCTGATGTTCAGGCCGGCCAGGTGCTCAAAGCGCAGCGCGATCAAGTCCAGCGTGACGGGGTGCAGGCTGGCGGTCAGGTCCAGCGCCGCATGCGGCACGGCCATGAACAACAGACTCAGCACCACCAACCAGCGCAAGCCGAGCACCAGCGCCCGGTCATCGGCTGCGGCGGGCGGCCGGGCGCAGCGCCAGGCCAGCCCCAAAAGGCTGGGCAAGGCCAGTGCGGTGACCAACATCATGGTCACGGGCACGCCCTTGCTGCCATCCCACTCGAACTGCACGCTGCCACGCAACAACCACCAAAGCAGCGGCGCCACAAGCAGCCAGGCCAGGAACACAGCCCAGGCCAGCCCGCGCGGCGGCCGGGAGGCCCAGAACAGCACCACCGGCACCATGGCGTAGCCATGGAAGGCCAGGAACAGCTCCTTGCCCGAGCCCGAGAACAGGGCCTTGAACAAGGCAGCCGCCGGCCAGCTGTTCAATCCGGCCAGGGCGCCAACGAGCAGCGGAAGCGCAACCAGGGCAAACAAGACCGACGCGAGGCGGCTGTCGCGCAGCAGGGGTTCAGTCATCCATCAACAGTCGAGCGACAAGGCCGCCACCATAACCAGTTGGCCGACCCGTACAGACGAAAAAAAGGCTTCTCGAAAGAAGCCATTTTTGACCCTTGAAGGGCGGAGGACTTACTTGCAGCCGGCGGGGCGGTACTTGGCGTCGACCGTGCCGCCGCAGGTCCAGGTGATCTGCCCCGTTGCGGAGGCAAACGCCCCGGTCAGGGTGATCGTGCTACCAGAGGCGATTGGTCCGATGACCTTGGTGGTGGCGGTGATGATGTTGGACGCGTAGCCAACGCTCTCGACATAGGTCGACGATTGCGACTGGACTTCCAAGCTTGTTGGCATGACACCGCCTACCTGAGCAGCCTCGGCGACGGTGTTCTTCGCCGACGACACCGCCAGCAGCACCTCAGACACCTTGGCACGCACGGTGTAATCCTGGTAGGCCGGCAGCGCCACGGCGGCCAGGATGCCGATGATCGCCACGACGATCATCAGTTCGATGAGGGTGAAACCTTTTTGGATCCGTTGCATGCGCTTCATGTGAAATCTCCAGAGGGGTAGGCGGATTGTGCTGATGACGCAGATCACGTACGCACAAGGCGTGCCAGCGTATTTGAGGCGGGGAATGGCGTCAAGCCCACTCACCAGCGGTGATATGTCACATTTGACCGCCGAGGCTGACGCGAACTGTCACTTTGCGCGGTTTGAGGGTGACGTTTCTCGGCAGTTGCGACGATTCTGGTCCTGCGCATTGGCAGACCGGCGCGGCTCGCCGGCTGGGCTCAATCCAGCGAGATGCGCTGCCCGGCCTGCAGGGCCACGATCTGGTGGCGTTGGTCCAAGGCGGTGATTTCAGCCATCACCGCGCCAATTTCGCCTGGCTTGATGTGGGTGATCCAGACCTGGGCGCCTTGGGCCAACTGGCCCAGTTCGCGGCCCAGTGCAGCGGGATGCAGGTGGCAGCTGACCTTGGCCAGCGCCTGCTCGTCGTTGCGGAAGGCGGTTTCAATGACCAGGTGCGCGACCCGCATGTCGCGCAGGCGCTGCCACAGCGCGGGGTTGGGACCGGTGTCCCCCGTGAAGACCCAGGACCCGGCGTCGGCCAGCACGGCAAAACCCACCGCCGGTACGGTGTGCAGCGCGGGCAGCACTTCAATCCGACCTTGACCAAAGGTCAATATCTGACCGATCTGGAAGGGGTGCAGCGACAGAATCGGCGCCTCGGCACTGGGCAGCCGCGTGAAGTCGGGCCAGATCACACCGTTGAAGACATGCTGACGCAGCGCGTCCAGTGTGGCCGGCAGCCCGTGCACACGTATCGGCGGACGACCCACACGCCGGCGCATCACGCTGTCAGCCAGCAGCGGCACGCCCAGCACATGGTCGAGGTGCGAATGGCTGAGCAAGACGTCGTCGACCCGGGCCAGTTCGTCCAGGCTCAGATCGCCGACGCCGGTCCCTGCATCGATGAGCACAGCGTCATCCAGCAAGAAGGCCGTGGTTCGGCAGTCTTGGGCGATTGATCCGGAACAGCCAAGGACGCGGATGTGCATTTTCACGGGGGTGGGCTGCCAGGAGCCGCCCAGTCAGCCAAAGGGTCAACGCAGTGCTGCGGCCGGCTGGGCAAGCCGGACAAGCTCGCAGCGCAACGACGTAAGCTGCATGGTGCTGGCAGCCCCGCTCATTTGCAAGCCTGTGCAAATGCAATTAGCCACACAGCTGGGCGGATGAGGCCAGCGCCTGCACCTGTTGTGAACTAGGTCACGTTGCGGGCTGGCGCTGCAAGGCCGGGCCGGAGCGCAACTCAGACGTGCTGAAACTGCATTTGCGTGCCGGCCAGCTCGATCAGGTCGCCGCTGTTCAGCGGCGCTGTGTCACCCGCCAGAGGCACACCGTTGATCAACGGCCGCTGAGTACCTTCGACATGCGCCAGCACATAGCCTGTGGGTCGGCGTGTGATCGAGGCCACCTGCACACCCGGCTTGCCCACGGTGGTGACCACCTTGGTCAAGGTCACGGCGCGGCCGGCGGCAGCGCCGCTGAGCACCTTGATCGATGCCGATTGCACGTTGGCGGTGACACTGGGCATGACCGGCGCCGTGCCGTAGACCGATTGCGCCTGCGCCGGGGTGCCCAGTGAGCCCTGCGGCATGACGCTGCCCGGGCGCATGATCACGGTGCGCTCGTAGTCGCTGTTGTCGTCGACCAGGTACTTGATCTTGTACTTGCCGATTTCAACCGTGTCGTTGTGGGCCAGCAATTGCTTCTTGATGGCCTTGCCGTTGATGTAAGTGCCGTTGGTGCTGTTGAGGTCTTCGATGAAGACGTCGTTACCCACCATCTGCAACACCGCGTGCTCACCGCTGACCGCCAGGTTGTCGATGACGATGTCGTTGTACGGACGACGGCCGAGCGTGGTCTTGTCCTTGGTGATCTGAACATCCTTGATCACCACCGCGTCGAGTGACACCACCAGCTTGCCCATGCTTGCCCTTTTTTCTGCCTACGTTGCCGAGGCGGGTTCACGCCTTGGGGTTGACACCGACTGGCCCGTTGGTTGTCAGTGCCCGAACCGCCACCATGGCCGCGACGATGCGGCCGGCTGGCCCACCACGCGCACCAGAATCAGCGCGATATTATCCTTTCCGCCCGCGTCATTGGCGGCATCGATCAGCGCCTGCCCGGCAGCGGGCAGCGAGTCGTGCATCTGCAACAGGCGGGCGATCATCGGGTCGTCCAGCATGTCGGACAGGCCGTCCGAGCACATCAGGTAGACATCACCCGGCTGGGTTTCGTGCAAATGGGTTTCCAGCTGCACCGTGTCTTCGACGCCGACGGCGCGCGTGACCAGGTTCTTGTTGGCAGAAAAGGCCGCTTGCTCGGGCGTGATGAGGCCGGCATCGATCTGCTCTTGCAGCAGCGAATGGTCGCGTGTGATCTGCACCAACTGGCCACTGCGCCAACGGTAGGCGCGTGAATCGCCGACATGGCCCAGCCGCAGTTGCCCATCACGGCAGACCGCCACCACCAGGGTCGTGCCCATGCCGGCGTACTGCGTGATGGCGTTGGCAGCATTGAAGATCGCGCGGTTGGCGTTGTCGACACAGATGTCCATCGCACGGCGGACTTCCAGGTCGCTGGCACGGCTGGCGGCTTCGGTCAGCCAGCGCCCCATCTCACGTGCAATGAAGCTGGTAGCCATGCCGCTGGCCACTTCGCCGGCGTTGTAGCCGCCCATGCCGTCGGCCAGCACGGCCAGCGCATTGCCCTCGTCCACGGCGACCGAGTCTTCGTTGTTGGAACGCGCGCGTCCGGTGTCGACGGCGTGGAAGAACTCAAAACTCATGCTGTGCACTGGGGCATGGGACGGGATCGCAGAGGATTGTGCCCTGTAACTGGCGGTCGAAATCGGCCCGCCCCTAAAGGCGCATGGCCGCGTCGGGCGACAGCACACGGGCCAGGACCGCCGCTAGCCCGGCCATCTCGGCCGCCCAGGCGGCGAGATCGGACGGGCGGTCTTGCGGCCGGCGGGTGAGCAGCTGCTCAACTGAACGCACCACCGCTGCGGGCAGATCCGGCCTGAGCGCTGACAAGGGCGTCGGTGCTTGTTGGCTGGTGGCGCGCAGCAACTCGCCCAGGTTGCTGGCCTGGTGGGGTCGGCGGCCGCACAACAACTCATAGACCATCACGCCCAGGGCATAGGTGTCACTGGCAGCGCTGGCGAGATCGCCGGCCAGCAGTTCCGGCGCCATGTAGGACGGTGTGCCCAGTGTCATGCCTGTGCGCGTGAGTTGCGCGTCCTCGTGGCGCGCGATACCGAAGTCGGCCAACTTGAGTTGGCCGCGCCCCAGGTCGATCAGCACATTGGCCGGCTTGAGGTCGCGGTGAACAATGCTCTGGCCGTGCGCGTGGGCCAGGGCCGCACCCAGCCTGGCGCCGATGCGCAAGACCAGGGCCTCAGGCAACAGGCGCTGACGCTGCGTGTAGCGCGCCAGGTCCACGCCATGCACCCTTTCCATCACCAGCCAGGCCCAGTGCCTGCCCAGGCCGGAATGCAGCACCTTCAGGATGTCAGGGTGGTTCAGTCGCCGAGCCAGGTCTGACTCGCGATGCAATCTCGCCAGCCAGTCCTCGCGTGCTGCGGCGTCCAGCCCCGAAGGCAGCGCAACGCGCTTGACCGCCACGGCTTCGCCCGAGCGCATGTCAACGGCGGCGAACACCTCGGCTGCCGAACCTGCACCGATCTTGGCGCCAATCCGATAACGTCCCGCGAGCAGCGGTGGTGAGTGGATCGGCTCAGCGCAGGGCTCTTTGCGCCTGAGTAAGTTCCAAGCCAAGCTGCCTCCGACGGGGACTGAGGGTGCGGAGGGCGGACCCCGCGACAAAGGCCCGCCGTCGATGGCCAGGCCTCAGACCAACTGCTTCAGCAACCTGGCCATCTCGCTCGGGTTGCGGGTGATGGTGAAGCCGCACTCCTCCATGACCGCCAGCTTGGCGTCAGCGGTGTCGGCGCCGCCCGAGATCAGCGCGCCGGCATGGCCCATGCGCTTGCCGGCCGGTGCGGTGACACCGGCGATGAAGCCCACGATCGGCTTCTTCATATTGGCCTTGCACCAGCGCGCGGCCTCGGCTTCATCGGGCCCACCGATCTCGCCAATCATGATCACCGCGTCGGTGTCCGGGTCTTCGTTGAACAACCGCATGATGTCGATGTGCTTCAGCCCATTGATCGGATCGCCGCCAATGCCCACCGCGCTGCTCTGGCCCAGGCCGATCTCGGTCAGTTGGGCCACCGCCTCATAGGTCAGCGTGCCGCTGCGGCTGACCACGCCGATACGGCCCTTGCGGTGGATGTGGCCGGGCATGATGCCGATCTTGATCTCGTCGGGCGTGATCAGGCCGGGGCAGTTCGGGCCCAGCAGCAAGGTCTTCTTGCCGCCCTGCGCTTCTTTTTGCGTCATCCGGCTGCGCAGTTCCAGCATGTCGCGCACGGGGATGCCTTCGGTGATGCAGATCGCCAGGTCCAGGTCGGCCTGCACGGCTTCCCAGATCGCGGCGGCGGCGCCGGCCGGCGGCACGTAGATCACGCTGACGGTGGCGCCAGTCGCGGCCTTGGCGTCGGCCACGGTGCCGAAGATCGGGATGTCAGAGAACTTCTCGCCGGCCTTCTTGGGATTCACGCCGGCCACAAACGCGGCACGGCCGTTGGCATAGGCCTGGCAGCCCAGGGTGTGGTACTGACCGGTCTTGCCGGTGATGCCCTGGGTGATGACCTTGGTGTCTTTGTTGATCAGAATGGACATGTTTTTTTCTCCGGGCGACTAGCCGCTTAGGCCACTGCGGCGACGATTTTGCTGGCCGCTTCGGCCATGGTGTCGGCCGCGATGATGGGCAGGCCCGATTCGGCCAGCATCTTCTTGCCCAGGTCTTCGTTGGTGCCCTTCATGCGCACCACCAAGGGCACCGACAGATTGACGGCCTTGCACGCGGCGATCACGCCGTCGGCGATGGTGTCGCACTTCATGATGCCGCCGAAGATGTTGACCAGGATGCCTTTGACTTCCGGGTTCTTGAGCATGATCTTGAAGGCTTCGGTCACCTTCTCGGCGGTGGCGCCGCCGCCGACGTCCAGAAAGTTGGCCGGCTCGCCACCGAACAGCTTGATGGTGTCCATGGTGGCCATGGCCAGGCCGGCACCGTTGACCAGGCAACCGATATTGCCGTCCAGGCTGATGTAGGCCAGGTCGAACTTGCTGGCCTCGACTTCGGCCGCGTCTTCTTCGTCCAGGTCGCGGCAGGCCACGATCTCAGGGTGGCGGTACAGGGCGTTGGAATCGAAGTTGAACTTGGCGTCCAGGGCCTTGATGCCGCCGGAGCCTTCCAGGATCAGCGGGTTGATCTCGGCCAGGCTGGCGTCGGTGTCCATGTAGGTCTTGTAGAGCTTTTGCAGCACATCAATGGCCTGGGCCTGGCTGGCCTCGGGCACGCCGATACCGGCGGCCAGCTCACGCGCCTGCGCTTCGGTCAGGCCCACCAGCGGGTCGACGAAGACCTTGAGGATCTTCTCAGGCGTGCTGTGGGCCACTTCTTCAATGTCCATGCCGCCTTCGCTGCTGGCCATCATGGCCACGGTCTGGGTGGCGCGGTCGGTCAGGGCGGCGACGTAGTACTCTTTTTTGATGTCGGCGCCTTCTTCGATCAGCAGGCGGCGCACTTTCTGGCCTGCGGGGCCGGTCTGGTGGGTCTTGAGCTGCATGCCCAGGATCTCTCCCGCGATCTGCTTGACCTCGTCGATCGATCGGGCCAGCTTGACGCCGCCGCCCTTGCCGCGGCCACCGGCGTGGATCTGGGCCTTGACGACCCAGACGCTGCCGCCCAGCTTTTGCGCCGCTTCCACCGCCTCTTGCACAGTGAACGCGGGCACGCCGCGCGGCACGGGCACGCCGAACTGGCGCAGGATGTCCTTGGCCTGGTATTCGTGGATCTTCATGGGGGACTCGATGCTTGAGGGGTGGGAGACAGGCGCCTCGACGGCGATGAACCGTGCCGTCGGACTCGGGCGAGGGTGCGACTGGGGTCGCATCGAACCAGAAACCCGCGAAATTTATCATGCGCCGGCTGGGGAAAACCCGGCGCCGAAGCCCGCCACCCGTGTCGCCTGCCCGGACGGTGCTGTAAATCAGGCGCCGTTGTCGTCGCTCAGGCCTTGAACCAAGCGGCGCACCACATCGGCCGTGAAGCCTCTGCCCACCAGGAAGCGGCCTTGTCGAGCCCGACCAGCGGCGTCACCCGCAGTCTGGCCGTACTTCTTGCGCCAGACCTCACGCGCCCGTTCCAGCTCGGTGGCCTGAAGTGCCTGGCGTGCGTCAGGGGCCAGCGCCAGCCCATGCTGTCGCAGTTCCTGGTCGATGCGCCGATTGCCAAACCTGGTCTGGCGGGCATGCACGCGGCTTTCGACAAACCGCTCGGCAGACAGGTAGCCGTGGCTGGTGAGCCAGTCAAGCAACTGCACGACTTCGGCTTCGGCGGAAGGCTCGCCGGCGGCGTCAGTGTCGCGGTTCTGCGCTGCCGCAGCCTCGCTCGCCGACAGCAGGCGCATCAGCTTGAGCCGCAACTCCATGCGGCTGTGCTCACGCTGAGACAGCCACTGCAAGGCGCGAACCTTGATCGAGACGGGGCGGAATGCCATGGGCAGCCTTCAGGCCGTCCGCCTGGCTGGCGCAGGCCCGCCTGACGGCGCGGGCAGGCAACGACCCCGTCGCATGCGCAAGCTCACTCGGCCAATGGTTTGGCTGCAGGGGGGGCGGCCTTGACCATCGGTGCGGCCAGCAGCGGTACGCCAAGCGATGTGCGCACCTTGTTCTCGATTTCAAACGCCAGGCTGGGGTTCTCGCGCAGAAATTCGCGGGCGTTGTCCTTGCCCTGGCCGATTTTTTCGCCGTTGTAGGCGTACCAGGCGCCCGACTTGTCGACGATCTTGGCCACCACGCCCAGGTCGATGATCTCGCCCTCGCGGCTGGTGCCTTCACCATAAAGGATGTCGAACTCGGCGGTCTTGAACGGGGGCGCGACCTTGTTCTTGACGACCTTGACCCGGGTTTCGCTGCCAATGACCTCTTCACCGCGCTTGATGCTGCCGGTGCGACGGATGTCCAGCCGAACCGAGGCGTAAAACTTGAGCGCGTTGCCACCGGTGGTGGTTTCGGGGTTGCCGAACATCACGCCGATCTTCATGCGGATCTGGTTGATGAAGATGACCATGGTGTTGGACTTCTTGATCGTGGCGGTGAGCTTGCGCAACGCCTGGCTCATCAGCCGGGCCTGCAGGCCGGGCAATGAATCGCCCATTTCGCCTTCCAGTTCGGCCTTGGGTGTGAGCGCGGCCACCGAATCGATGATGACCAGGTCGACCGAGGCCGAGCGCACGAGCGCGTCGACGATTTCAAGGGCCTGCTCGCCGGTGTCGGGCTGGCTGATCAACAGTTCTTGCAGGTTGACGCCGAGTTTTTGCGCGTACTGGGCGTCCAGCGCATGTTCGGCGTCGATGAAGGCGCAGGTGCCGCCCACTTTCTGCATCTGCGCCACCACCTGCAAGGTGAGTGTGGTCTTGCCTGAGGACTCGGGGCCGTAGATCTCGACCACGCGGCCGCGTGGCAGGCCGCCCACGCCCAGCGCGATGTCCAGACCCAGCGAGCCGGTGGAAACGACCTCGATGGCATCGACCACCTCGCCGTCGCCCAGGCGCATGATCGAGCCCTTGCCAAACTGCTTTTCAATCTGCGCCAATGCCGCTTGCAGGGCCTTGGCCTTTTCGGTGTTGAATGCTTTCACGGGTGCGTCCATACGGCTCTCCTGATGAGGCGCCGATTATGTTGAGAAACTGGTTATTTGTACAGTACTTTGATTGCGCACCAAGACGCGGCCAAAGTCTTGACCTTGCTCAAGCCAGCAGGCGAAGCGGGCTGTCTAGAATCCATTGTCGCAAGACGTCCCGACGGTGGCATGGCTGACTTCCAGCCCAGGCCCGGCCGGCCGGGCTGTGCCAGGAGGCAGGCATGCGCATTCTGATTGCCGAGGACGACCAGGTTCTGGCCGACGGCCTGTTGCGCGCGCTGCGCAACACCGGCTATGCGGTGGACCAGGTCAGCACGGGCAGCGAGGCCGATGCGGCGCTGGCGTCGCATGAGTTTGATCTGGTCATCCTCGACCTGGGCCTGCCCAAGATGCATGGCTTCGAGGTGCTGAAGAAGCTGCGTGGGCGAGGCTCGTCGATGCCGGTGTTGATTCTGACGGCGGCCGACAGCGTCGAGCAGCGCGTCAAGGGCCTGGACCTGGGTGCGGACGACTACATGGCCAAGCCCTTTTCGTTGCAGGAACTGGAAGCCCGCGTGCGCGCCCTGACCCGGCGCGGCCTGGGCACGGCCAGCAGTGTGATCAAGCATGGGCCGCTGAGCTTCGACGCCACCGGGCGCGTGGCCTACATCAACGAGCAGATGATCGACCTGTCCGCGCGCGAGCTCAGCCTGCTCGAGGTGCTGCTGCAGCGCGCCGGCAGGCTGGTCAGCAAAGACCAATTGGTCGAGCGCCTGTGTGAATGGGGCGAAGAGGTCAGCAACAACGCCATCGAGGTCTACATCCACCGCCTGCGCAAGAAGATCGAGCAGGGCCCGATCCGCATTGCCACGGTGCGCGGCCTGGGCTATTGCCTGGAAAAGATCCCGTCCTGAGCGCCGCGTGCCGGCCGGGCGCCATCGGCTCGCGGGCAGCCCCTCAGCGCTGATCGATGAGCAACGTCACGCCCCGCGAGCAGCGCTCGCTGTTCGGCGAGATCCTCGACTGGATGCTCGCGCCCTTGCTGCTGCTCTGGCCGATGAGCGTGGCGCTGACCTGGCTGGTCGCGCAAAGCATTGCCAACCGCCCTTTTGACCGCGACCTGGCCGAGATGGCCCGCAGCGTGGCGCGGCAGATGGTGGTTGAGCCCGGCAGCCTGGAGCAGGCCAGCCGAGTCCGGCTGCGCCAGCCCGAGGTGGCCAGCGAGGTGCTGCGCTCGGACGACAGCGATCGGGTCTATTTTCAGGTGCTGGGCGCGCGCGGCGAGTACCTGGCCGGCGAGCGCAGCCTGCCCGTGCCCGACGAAAACCCCGCCGAGGCACAACAGCTGCGCTACCGCGACGACCAGGTCAATGGCGACCCGGTGCGGGTGGCCTACCTGTGGCTGCCCCCCACCGGCGTACCGGGCGAGGCCGCGCCCCTGGTGCAGGTGGCCGAGACGCTGGACAAGCGCGCCCGCCTGGCCACCGAGATCATCAAGGGCGTGATCGTGCCGCAGTTCGTGGTGCTGCCACTGGCGGTGCTGCTGGTGTGGTTTGCGCTGTCACGCGGCATCCAGCCGCTCAATGAGCTGCAGCAACGCATCCGCAAGCGCGAAAGCCACGACCTGAGCCCAATCGAGGAACGTGACGTGCCGGAAGAAGTGGCCCCGCTGGTCGGTGCGATCAATGACCTGTTGGCCCGGCTGGACCAGTCGATGCGCACGCAGAAGCAGTTTCTGGCCGATGCCGCGCACCAGCTGAAGACGCCGCTGGCGGGGCTGCGCATGCAAGCCGAACTGGCCCAGCGCGAGATTGGCGCCGGCCAGCAAGACCCGCAGGCGCTGATGCAGTCGCTGGAGTACATCGCGCATTCCAGCCAGCGCGCGGCGCACATGGTCAACCAGCTGCTGGCGATGGCGCGGGCCGAGGCCAAGTCGCTGGCGCGGCCATTGGAGCCGGTGTCACTGGCCGAGCTGGCCCGTGAGACGGTGCAGGACTTTGTGCCCAAGGCGATGGACCTGCGCATTGACCTCGGCTACGAGGGTGGTGACGAAGCCGCCGCACCTGCTCGCCGCCCGGCCAGCCGGCTGATGGGCCAGCCGCTGATGGTCCGTGAGCTGGTGCGCAATCTGGTCGACAACGCATTGCAGTACACCCCGGCCGGCGGCAGCGTGACGGTGCGGGTGGTCGACGACCCCTTTGGCCAGGTGGTGGTGCTGCAGGTGGAGGACACCGGCCCGGGCATTGCCGAGGCCGAGCGCGAACTGGTGCTGCAGCCCTTCTACCGCGCACTGGGCACCAATGTGGACGGCAGCGGCCTGGGCCTGGCCATCGTGCGCGAGATCGTGCAGCAGCATGGTGCCGAATTGATCATCGAAGATGCGCGGCCCCGCAGCAGCGCAGCGGCCCAGGGCATGGGCCCGGGCGCGCTGATCACCGTGCGCTTCACGCTCGCGCCGGTGGCCACGGGCGCGGCCGGTCAGGCCGGCCTGGCCGCCCAGCCGGCTACGGGCCAGGGGCCTGGCCTGGGCCCTGCGCCACCGCCGCCGAGTCTGCCGACGCGGCCGCCCCGCGCTGCAGAACCGCCTGCATCAAACTGAACATCCGGGCGTCGTCGTCGCCGCCAAAGCCCCGGACCAGGGCGTCCTGAAACAGCGCCGCCGCCATGCCGCCCAGCAGCGGCCGCAGGCCACCAGCCTGGCCGGCCATGGCCAGCGCCAAGGCGCTGTCCTTGGCCAGCAGAGTGGTGTGCGCTCGGGGCTCGAAGTCACCGGCCAGCGCGCGCGGCAGGCGGTCGGTGCCAATCCAGCTCTGCCCGCTGGATTGGCCGATCACCGCCAAGGTGCGCGCCGGGTCCAGCCCGATCTGCTCGGCCAGCGCCAGCGCCTCGGCTGCGGCAGCCAGGTTCACTGCCGCCAGCAGGTTGTTGACCAGCTTGGTGCGCGCGCCATCACCCGGCCGCTGGCCGACCCTGAACACCGGGTTGGCCAGAGCCCGCAGCAGCGGCTGATGTTGGTCGAAATGCAGATCTGCGCAGGCCACCATCAGGCTCATCCTGCCCTCACGCGCACGCTGTGGGCCGCCCGACATCGGCGCGTCGATGCAGGCCAGACCCAGCGCCGCCAAGCGCGTGGCCAGACGCTCGACATCGGCCGGCGCGATGGTCGGGCACAGCAGCACCACGCTGCCGGCTAGCAGCGCGGCAGCGGCACCCTGGGCACCGAAAAGAACTTGCTCGGTCTGCGCCGCGTCGACCACCACCACCAGCAACATGCTGCAGTCAGCGGCCAAGTCGGCGGGCGTGGCGGCGGTGGCCAGACCGGCCCGCACGGCCAGCGCCAGGCGCGCCGGGTCGATGTCATGGACCCGCAGCGGCCAGCCCTTGCCGTGCAGGTTCAAGGCCAACGCCAGACCCATGTTGCCGATGCCGATGACACCGACCTGCCCCTGGAACATCACGCCCGTGGCTGCGCCCACGCTCACCTCTGCATCAGCCCGCGGCTGCGTGAGATCGACATCAACATGCCCAGCGCCAGCCCCAGCGTGACCATGGCCGTGCCGCCATAGCTGATGAATGGCAGCGGTACGCCGACCACCGGCAGGATGCCGGTGACCATGCCCATGTTGACGAACACATAGGTGAAGAAGCTCAGCGTGATGGCCCCGGCCAGCAACCGCGCAAAAACGGTGGGCGCCTGCGCGGCGATGAGCAGGCCTCGCAATATCACCGCGCTGAAGGCCAGCAACAGCAGCACCGCGCCGGCCAGTCCGAACTCTTCGGCAAAGGCGGCGAAGATGAAGTCGGTGGTGCGTTCGGGGATGAATTCGAGGTGCGTCTGGGTGCCGGCCATGAAGCCCTTGCCGGTCAGGCCGCCCGAGCCGATGGCGATCATGCCCTGAAGGATGTGAAAGCCCTTGCCCAGCGGGTCGCGCGTGGGGTCGAGCAGGGTGCACACGCGCTGTTTCTGGTAGTCGCGCAGCACATGCCAGAGCACATCGGGCTCGCACAGCGCGTCGCCGCTGAGCACGATGGCGGCCACACCCAAGGCGCCGGCCAGCAGCACCGGAATGATCAGCCGCCACGACAGGCCGGCGAAGAACATCACATACAGCCCGCCTGAGAGCACCAGGATGGCCGTGCCCAGGTCGGGCTGTTTGGCGACCAGGCCCACCGGCACCACCAGCAGCAGACCGGCCACGATGAAGTCGATCAGGCGCAGCTGGCCCTCGCGCTTCTGGAACCACCAGGCCAGCATCAGCGGCATGGCCAGCTTCATCACCTCGCTGGGCTGGATGACGATGCCCAGGTGCAGCCAGCGCGTGGCGCCCTTTTTGGTGATGCCAAAGATCATGGTGGCCACCAGCAAGGCCACGCCCAGCGCGTACAGCGGCACAGCCAGGCGCATCAGCTGTTGGGGTGGGACCTGGGCGGTGGCGAACATCACCACCAGGGCGATGGCCATGTTGCGTGCGTGGTCGGTGAAGCGGCCGCCGAAGTCGAAGCCGGCCGAGTACATCGCCACCAGGCCAATCGTCCACACCGCCAGCACGGCCAGCAGCAAGGGCCCGTCGAACACGGCCAGCACTGGCCGCAAGCGCTGCCACCAAGACGCCCGCGCCATCACCACCGTCACCGCGCGCCCCCTCTGCCAGCCAGCGGCATCACGTCGCCCGCTTGGGCGGCCTGGCGCAGGGCCAGGGTGGCCGCCGCGCTGGCGGCTGCGTTGCCGCCGGCCGCAACGGCGGATTCGTTGCGGGCCAGCCAGTCGGCCAATGGCAACGGCGGCTTGACCGGCGCGGTGGCCTGGGCCTTTTGCACCGCCGCCATGTCTTCGACGGTGGGCATCAGCCCTTGCAGCCAGTAGTCGAAGGCGCGGCGCGCGATCGGTGCCGCCGCCTGTGCGCCAAAACCGGCGTTTTCGACGATCAGGGCCAGCGCGATGGTCGGCGCCTCGGCCGGTGCATAGGCCATGTACAGCGCATGGTCGCGGTGGTGCTCGGCCATCTTGGCCGCGTTGTACTTCTCGTCGGCCTTGATGCCGATGACCTGGGCCGTGCCGGTCTTGCCGGCGGCCACATAGCCCGCGCCACGGAAAGCGGCGGCCGAGGTGCCTTCCACATTCACCGCCACCAGCGCGCGCTTGATCACCGCCAGATGCTCGGCCCTGAGCGGCACCGGCGCCATCGGCTCGTTGGCCACCGTCCTGCGCTCGCCAGTGACCACGTCGACCACCTCGCGCACCAGATGCGGCCGGTGGCGCTGGCCATCGGCGGCCAG
>JANOWE010000056.1:0-1513 GCA_031417735.1 Betaproteobacteria bacterium | reverse complement strand
GCCTGCCCGGCTGCTTGCCGCCTTCGCCCTGCCAGACCAGTTCTTCCATCGTCAGCCAGCCCATGCCCTGGATGAAGGCGCCTTCGATCTGGCCGATGTCGATGGCCGGGTTGAGCGACCGGCCCACGTCGTGCAGCAGGTCGGCGCGCAGCAAGCGGTGCTCGCCGGTCAGCGTGTCCACCACCACCTCGGCGATGGCCGCGCCATAGGCAAAGTAGAAAAACGGCTTGCCCTGCAGGCGCGCGCGGTCCCAGTGCAGGCCGGGCGTGGCGTAGTGGCCGTCGCTCCACAGCTGTACCCGGGCCTGGTAGGCGGCGGTGATCAGGTCGTTGAAGGCCAGTGTCTGACCATTGACATGCACCTGGCCGTTGGCAAACACCACCTCGGCGGCGCTGCCGCCATGGCGTTGCGCGACCAGTGTGGCCAGCCGCTCGCGGATCTGGCGCGCGGCATCCTGCGCCGCCTTGCCGTTCAGGTCGGCGCCGGTGGACGCGGCGGTGGCCGAGGTGTTGGCCACCTTGTGTGTGTCGGTGGCGCTGCAGCGCACCCGCTCGAAGCCGATGCCCAGCTCATGCGCCACCACCTGGGCCACCTTGGTGTTCAGGCCCTGGCCCATCTCGGTGCCGCCATGGTTGACCAGCACCGAGCCGTCGGTGTAGACATGCACCAGCGCGCCGGCCTGGTTGAAATGCGCGACGTTGAAGGAAATGCCGAACTTCACCGGGCTCAGCGCCAGGCCACGTTTGAGCACCGGGCTGGTGGCGTTGAAGGCCGCCACCTCGGCGCGGCGCTGTTCATAAGCCGCGTCGCTTGCGAGTTGGGCCACCAGCGGCCCGATGATGTTGTCTTCCACCCGCTGGCCATAGGGCGTCACATTGCACTGGTCCGTGCCATAGAAATTGGCCTGCCGCACGGCCAGTGGGTCCAGCCCCAGCGTGCGCGCCACGCTGTCGATCACCATCTCGGTGGCCAGCGCGCCCTGTGGCCCGCCAAAGCCACGAAAGGCGGTGTTGCTCTGGGTGTGGGTGCGGCAGCAATAGCCATGCAGGGCCACGTCGGGCAGCCAGTAGGCGTTGTCGACATGGCACAGCGCACGGGTCATCACCGGCGGCGACAAATCGGCCGAATGGCCGGCATTGGCCAGCAGCGTCATGTCCAGCGCCAGCAGCCGGCCCTGCTCATCAAAGCCGACTTCCCAGTCGTACTCAAAACCATGGCGGCGGCCGGTGATGAACATGTCGTCGTCACGGTCGGGCCGCAGCTTGACGGCGCGGCCCAGGCGCGCCGCGGCCACCGCCGCCACGCAGGCAAACAGCGCGCTCTGGCTTTCCTTGCCGCCAAAGCCGCCGCCCATGCGCCGACAGACCACCTGCACCCGGTGCGCGGCCAGGCCCAGGGCGCTGGCCACCAGGTGCTGCATCTCGCTCGGGTGCTGGGTGCTGCACAGCACCAGCATGCCGCCGTCTTCCTGCGGCTGGGCCACGCTGATCTGGCCTTCCAGATAAAACTGCTC